>NZ_JAGEKK010000015.1:0-113041 GCF_049887855.1 Chryseobacterium sp. NFX27
CTTTCCGCCCCCCCCGTATTTATTCTAAAATAATTTTTACCTGATGATCTGCAAAAACCTGAAGTATCTCATCAAATTTAGTTTTAAATAATTTTTTACTTCTTTTATGATTAAGCCAGGTCAATTCTGAAATGGATTCTACTCCAAAATCTCCACGCATACAGTCATACAATGCATAAATTTCCCTCCCAAAATATCCGCCAATACCATTGATTTCCTCTCCTAAAGTACAAAAGAAGCTGTCCAGATTATGAAATTCATTTCCGTCAATCCGAATACTTATATTTTTTTTGGTTTCATTTATTTGGGTTGTATGAAGCGCGTATACCAACCAGCCTTGTAATTCATTCTTCTCAAAGCCTTTCCATATATTTTTGTTTGTAATTTCATTATTGAGTCTCAATTTCCAGGCTTTATGATACCCTGGAGGATAGCACCATACCCGTCCTGCTAAAGTGACATTATTTTTTTTAGACTTCAATATTCTGATATGACTGATGAAAGTTCTGGCTACAATAGATTTTTTATCATCAAGCAAGCAAATGAAACCATTATTTTCATAGATTTTTGTGCTATTTTCTATTGCTGATATCAGCTTGGGAACATTATCTACATTCATAAGCCGAAGAGTAAGATAGGTAATACCTGCTGAACTTTCAAGATTTTTTACTTCATCCATATAGGTGATAATCTCCGGTTCCGTTCCATTTTCAAAAGCAAATCCAAACATATTTTAATTATTTCAAGGCATTAGTAAATGCTTCAAAACTACTGAATTTAAGCATAAAAAAAGCCCCGGAAATCCAGGGCCTTTCAATCAACTAATCAAATATTCTATTTTACAATAACCCTCTTGATGTGTCCTTCCGATGTTTTCACAAGGTAAACGCCTACAGAAAGCTTTGAAGTATCTATCATTAAAGCATTTTTCTCCTTTCCGAGCATCTTTCCTGACATGTCGTACAGCTCATAATCCTGTGCCCTGTTGAAGTATAATGTACTTCCTTTTGCTACAGGATTAGGGAACACATTGAATGTTGCTTTATCTGTTTTTATTTCTCCGGTTCCTAATGTTGTAGGAGAAGCAACTTCGTACATTGATAATGTTCCGCTGATTTCGTTAGCGATAATAACATAGCCTTTTGCAGTTGTTGTATTTCCCGGTGCAATGTAGGTAATGCCTTCAGGTCCATTATCACCGCCGTAAGCGGAGGTAGAACGGGAATGCTTATAATCTGTGAATACAGGATTATTAGGGTCCGTAATATTATAAACCATTACCCCTCCGGTTCTTTCTAAAGTGATAAAAGCGTAAGTCTGTCCATTAATGGTACCCAAGGCAACTCCTTCCGGTTCGGGACCTTTGGCACGGCTTCTGTTTTTAACGCCGTTGCCCTCATTGTCAGCATTAAAAATAAGGGGATGCTTTGCGAAAATATATCTTTCAAAACGGTCACCGCTGTCATAAACCAACTGTTTTGTATCTGCATTGAAAATAGAGAATGAACGTGCACCTAAAGCTGAGATCTCTTCAAAATCTGTATCTGCATCCGTATTCCCCGTCGCGCTGGAAACTCTGAATCGTCCTAAATTATGAGAAGCCTTCAGAACAGATGCCTGAGGGAACAACACAGGATCCAGGGTATAAGCATTGGCCCCCACCGTTGTTCTTTCACTGTATCCGGAAAGATCTTTTTCATCCCCTTCATTGGCTGTGACGATATAATTGGTGGTTCCTATTTTGTAGTTCTGCACTGCATCAGGAATGTAGTAGGCTTTTACAGGCCAGTTGGCGATCAGTACCTCACCATTATTATCCGAAGCATCAAAACCGTTACCAGGCAGGCTCATGTCTTTCTTACCCAATCCCCAGATTCCGGTAATTGTTTTTGTGGCTAAATTAATCTCAGCAACGGCATTGTTTTCCTGCAGCGTTACCCATGCTTTCTGACTGTCTGAACTTACCGTAACATATTCAGGTTCCAGATCCTGGGAAAGAGTATTGTTTGTTCTTACTTTTCTCAGGCCCGTTGCCATTAAAGCGGCTGTCTGAGAATCAAAACTGTTAAAATTAAGAGTCGTAACATTAGTTTGGGTAAGGCTTCCAATACCCCCCGAAATATCAATAATGCTGATTGTTCCCTCAGGATCCGTAGTATATGCATCATTGGGTTCACCCTCATTAGCCGTGATCACTTTTGTTCCATCCGGAGAGAAAGTAATCATGTCAGGAAGAGCACCTACGGTTACCTGTTTCAGGAAGTTTCCGTTAATATCAAAAAAGACCACAGAACCGTTCTGTTGCGGATCTGCATTGGGAGAAGCAGTTGCAATGATACCATTTTTAACAGCAATACTGGTAATTCCTCCGTATGGAGCCATATTTACGGTTTTAACCACGGAAAGAACATCTGGATTAGTAAAATTAATAATGTCAAAAACATCCGTGATCGAACTGATGGTAAATAATTGCTGGCTGGCAGGATCGTGAACCACAATTTCTGTAGAACTGTTGTTGTTTCCGGAAGGGTCAAAACTTCCTATATAATTCAGTTGTATCTGCCCCGAAGCAACCGGAGCGGGCTTATCATTATCAACAATATAAACCGTTGCTGAAGGATCTCCGGAAATCGTTGTTCCGGATGGGTTTTCAAGGTTTAGTACGAAATATTCAGCCTGCTGTTCTTCCAGCGTATCATTAAGGATAGGAATATCTATAGTATAGCTTGTTGTGGATGGTGTAATATTAATTGTCTGATTGGCTAAAGTGAAATCACTGCTGCCTGCCGTATTGAACGGTGCCGGCTTTACCACAAGATTGACTGTAGCTGCGGAAGGATTGATTACATTGATCTTGAAAGCCAGAGTTCCTGCATCTTCATTCACCTTAATGAAGTTTTTAGCCAGAGAAACCGTTGTTCCTGCTGTAGCAAAGGTACTTGAAGTTACTGTTGTTACTCCATTGTCACTTACATCCTCAACCGTATTGGGTTTTAAGGCCAGATAATAGGTCTGTCCGGGAGTAAGTGCCGTTGTCGGGATTACTGTAATCTTATTACTGTTAAAAGTCGTAGTGAAGGGAACTTGAGTACCTGAAGCGTTTCCAATACGGAATTCTACAAGGCTTTGTGCATTAGAATCGTTGATCGCGGAATTATCAGTAAGTCTTATATTTTCATTGAACGAAATAGTTGGATTTACCGAAATGGAAGCATTATTTGTGTTGTGAGCGGGAAAATAGGTGGTTGTTGGAGGTGTGGTATCTACTCCTCCGGTAGCGGCGGCATCTACTGTAAAATTGTCAAAACGGTTATTTCCGCCCGTTCCGCCTCCTGTGGCAGAAAATTCTACTTTTAATTTAAAGTTCGGGTTATTGGAAGCTCCTGAAACAGTAGAAAAATCAAAAGTAATCAGTTGGGGGTTCGCATCCTGAGGATTGACGGTCTGATATGGAACAAAAGTAGTTCCATCCGTTGAATATGACCAGGACTGAGTTCCTGCACCCTGTCCGGATCTTCTCGTTGTAAATTTTACAACGGCATTTTGATAACCTGTCGTAGGAAGATTGAACATTAAAGCTCCCCCAATAGGATTGTTGAATCTCAAATGAGTTCCGGAAGGATCTCCGTTCCGGGCATTTAAATTATCAGTACTGAAGTTTTGTCCTGTACCGCCCGCAAAATCTATTTCGCTTGTTCCTCCGGCTACAGCAGCAAGAGAGCCGCCCACCAAAGTGGAAGAAGGTGCTGTAACGGATGCTGCGGATGTATTATTATTGAAATTCCAGTAATGGATAAGTGTCTGTCCAAAAAGCCCGCCCTGAAGGAAAAATGCGGCAATGACAGATCCTTTTAATAGGTAATTGTTGATCATTTTTTACTTGCATTAGATTTTATGCAAAAATGAACTTTATACACTGCAAGTATTTTAATGGAATCTTAAGAAATGTTTAATAAAAAGGTAACAGTTATTGAGAAAAGGAAAAAATCGCAAAATGTATTGTAAAATAAGGAAAGGAAAAAATAAATTTATAAACAGATATATCCGTCTTTTTGTTCCTGTATTTTATCTGGTCATCATGTTTCGAGGGCTATCTGATGTTTTATCTGCCGATTTTTTTCCTTCCAAAGGATGTTTCTGCATGTATAAAAATCCTGAAACAGCCATCAGAACCAGAAGTATAAAAATAACAAGAACTATTCTTTTTAACATATCCCTCATATTGCTAAATTTTTAATGTCCCTAATTTCCAAAGTTGATGTAGGATAGCCTCTATGTACGGCATTGATCATTGCTCTACCCACTTCGTGTAAAGTTAATGATTTTGAAGGTAATAAAACAGGAAAAATCCAAATAAATGGTTTAAAAAACCATTTTACATTGATTTGACCTTCAACGGGTTTCATAAATCCCGGACGGAAATTGAAGGCATTCCTGAAGCCTAGTTTTCTCAAAGTATTTTCTGTTCTGCCCTTTACCCTTGCCCACATCATTTTTCCGCTTTCTGTACTGTCCGTAGATGTTCCTGAAACATAGTTGAAGACCATTTCCGGGTTCTGGTTCAGAACTGCTTTGGCAAAATGAATTGTAGTATCATAAGTGATCTTCGTATAATTTTCCTCGCTCATTCCTACGCTGCTGATCCCTGCACAGAAGAAACAGGCATCATAACCTTTAAGTTTTTCATCATGCAGGTCGATAGATAAGAAGTCCTGAACCAGATATTCCTTAAGCCTGGCATGTGTTTTTCCGGAAGGCTTTCTGCTTACGCTTAGTATTTCGGAAACATTGGGATTTTCAAGGCATTCCATTAAAACACCTTCACCTACCATACCGGTTGCTCCTGTGAGAATTATTTTGATCGGATTCATTCTTTTTCTGTTGATATGATGCATGACGTACTACCACTTAGCTTTACTTTAAATTTACAGCAAAAATTCTACATTTTGGAAGATAATACTGAAGACTCCCGTACTTGCAGGCGAAGAGAAGAGATCTTCTTATAATCTTATCACTAAAAAACCAGCCAATTGATGGCTGGTTTTCAATAATATACAATGGAAAATTTATTTCTTTTCGTGCAGCTGGCTGTAGATATTGTGGATAAGACCGTCGGCCACGGAAATTTTTGGAACGAATATCCTGTTGATATCCGACCACGACATAACGTTATTAAAGATCCTTAAGGCATGGACCAGAACATCGGCTCTGTCTTCTCTTAGGTTATGTTTGGTCATCCTTTCCTCTACAGAAAGCTCATTAAATTCTTTATACACTTTTTTAAGATGAGAAAGTGTCATCGGTTTTCCGTCTTTGGTTTTGCTCATCGAGAAAACTTTATTGATATTTCCTCCGGAACCAATGGCTACAACAGGTCTTTTACTGACAATATTCTTTTGAATTTCATCCTTCATCTCCTGCCAGTTTTCAGGAGTTACCAGATTGTTCAGAAGGCGTATCGTTCCGATATTGAAGGATTTTTCATAAACCATTTTTCCGTTTTCGTAAAAAGTAAGTTCTGTGGAACCTCCTCCCACGTCAATGTACAGATAGGCAAACTCCTTGTCAAGCCCTTCTGCAACATGGTTTTCATAGATAAGGGTAGCTTCCTCGTCACCGGAGATGATCTCAATATTAATTCCTGAAGTTTCCTGAACCCTTCTGATGATTTCATTTCCATTGGAGGCATCACGCATGGCACTGGTGGCGCACGCACGGTAATGCTCTACTTTATAAATCTTCATAAGATCGCTGAAAATCTTCATCGAATCGACGACCATTTTTTCCCTTTCCTCTCCAATCATCCCCATGGTGAACACATCCATGCCCAGCCTCAAAGGAATCCTTAAAAGATTAAGTTTTATAAATTCAGGTTTTCTGTTGCTGATCTTTACTTCATTGATCAGAAGTCTGGCGGCGTTGCTTCCTATATCTATCGCTGCAATCTTCATTCTTTGCTTGTTTTAGCTTTTAAATATTTGTAGGTTTCTATTTGAGAACGGCATTCCTTTTTATCATTCCTCACATACTCGTTGCTCAATTTTTTGTCTAAAATACGAGCTTTTACGTTATCTCTCAACTGAATATCGAGAATATCTTTCAATTCTTTCTTCAGTTCCTTGTCTGTGATCTTTGCAGCCGCTTCAATTCTGTAGTCCAGATTCCGGGTCATCCAGTCGGCAGATGAGATATAAAGGTCTTCTGCACCTTTATTATAGAAATACATGACTCTTGCATGTTCCAGATATTCGTCGACAATACTTATCGCTTTTATCTTTTCTTTAAACTCCTTTTGATTGACAGCGCAATAGATTCCTCTTACAATTGTTTTTGTAATGACTCCGGCTTTGGCGGCTTCGTAAAGCTTTTCAATAAGAGCTCTGTCACTCATAGAATTGGCCTTGACGATGATCTCTGCTCTTCTTCCTGCTTTAGCTTCTTCAATTTCCTTATCAATATGGTGAACGATCTTTTCACGCATGAACTGTGGGCAGATCATTAAGTTTTTGCACGTTTTCAAGATAGGAAGAAAATCATCTTTTGGTTTTTTCAGGACATTAAATACTTTATTGATATCTGCCATGATACCTCTGTCCGACGTCATCAATAAATGATCTCCGTAAATTCTTGCTGTTTTTTCATTAAAGTTTCCGGTGCTTACAAAGCCGTATTGGAGCGTTTTATTATGGGCCCTTTTTTTTATGATGCAGAGTTTGGCGTGTACTTTTTTATTGGGAAGGCCTACAAGTACAGTAATTCCTTCGGGTTCAAACATTTCTTTCCACTTAAGATTGGATTCTTCGTCAAACCTCGCCTGAAGTTCAAGCATAACCGTTACCTCCTTACCATTTCTGGCGGCGTAGATCAGGGCATTGCTGATTTTTGAGTTACTGGCCAGGCGGTAAGCAGTGATCTGTATAGATTTTACATCCGGGTCCATGGCAGCTTCACGTAAAAGATCAATTACCGGATTGTATTTATGGTAAGGAAAAGTAAGCAGAACGTCTTTCTTTAAAATAACATCCGTTACCCTTTCTCCGTTTTCAAAAGCCTGATGGGTAAAAGAAGATCTTTCTGCAGGTCTTTCATACGTTTCAAAGACATCAGGGAAGTCCATAAAATGCTTGAAATTATGAATTTTTCCACCCGGAATAATACTGTCTTTTTTTGTTAAATTCAATTTTCGGATAAGAAGCTCCAGCAGGGCCTTATCCATATCCTTATCAAATACAAAACGGGTAGGCTTTCCTTTTCTTCTGTTTTTGAGTCCCTTTTCTATTTTTTCCGCAAAATTGGTGCGGATGTCATTATCAAGATCCAGCTCAGCATCTTTTGTTACTTTAAAAGCATTGGCAGAAAATTCGTCATAGCCGAAATATGAGAAAATATGCGGAAGATTGAATGTAATAACATCCTCAAGCAGCATCACGTTTTTTTCTTCCGGATCTTCTGTAGGCAGCAGGACAAATCTTCCTACAAAACGTGACGGAATTTCAATAATCGCATAATTGCTGGAATACTGCCAGTCTTTCTTTCTCATGGCAACGCCCAGATAGAGACTTTTATCCCTCAGATAGGGCATTGGCGTATTTTCATGGAGCAGGATAGGAATGACATTGGATTCCACTACTTCATCAAAATACTGTCTTACGAATTCCTTCTGTTTGGCGGTCAGATTTTTAGAGGTCTTAATAGAAACCTTAAGATCAGCCATTTCAGCCTGGATATGTTTCCAGGTCTTATCGAAATTCTGCTGTTGCTTCATCACAATTTCATTGATCCGCTGCAGAATTTTGGAAGGAGGCTGATAGAAAGATTCAGCGATCACTTTTTCTTTAAAATCCATTGCCCGCTTTAATCCTGCCACGCGTACCCTGAAAAATTCATCTAAATTGTTGGAGAAGATTCCCAGGAAACGTATTCTTAAATGTAAGGGGACATTTTCGTCCATAGCTTCCTGTAAAACCCTTTCATTGAAAGCAAGCCATGTAATATCTCGCGGATTAAAGTGTACTGACATTCTAAAGTTTATATTTTATCAAAAATAGCAATTCGTAGAGTTTAATTGATATTTCTAAGGTTAAACTTTGATTAATTTTTTAATATTTCCAATGTTCAAACTGTCTTGGATAGTACAATTTAACATAATCAGGCGGACATTATTCACTTTGATTATTTTCTATTCTGTCATTTTGTCACAAAAAAGGATATGGTACAGATATTGAGAAATTGAGAGTGTAAATTAGAATATAAAAATTAGAAAAAATATAAATATTATGAGTAAAATAATTGGAATTGACTTAGGAACAACCAACTCATGTGTTGCTGTAATGGAGGGTAAAGACCCTGTTGTTATCCCTAACGCGGAAGGTAAAAGAACCACTCCATCTATTGTGGCATTTACGGAAGATGGTGAAAGAAAAGTAGGGGATCCTGCAAAAAGACAGGCTGTAACGAATCCAAAGAAAACTGTATACTCTATCAAAAGATTTATCGGAACTCATTTTAAGGAAGATGCTAAAGAAATTTCAAGAGTGCCTTATGAAGTAGTGGCAGGACCAAATGATACTGTAAAAGTAAAAATTGACGACAGAGAATATACACCACAGGAAATTTCTGCGATGACGCTTCAGAAAATGAAGAAGACTGCTGAAGATTACCTTGGACAGGAAGTTACAAGAGCGGTAATTACGGTTCCTGCATACTTTAACGATGCGCAGAGACAGGCTACTAAAGAAGCCGGAGAAATTGCAGGTCTTAAAGTAGAAAGAATCATCAACGAGCCTACAGCTGCTGCATTGGCTTACGGTTTGGATAAAAGCCATAAAGACCAAAAGATTGCTGTATATGACCTTGGAGGTGGTACTTTTGATATCTCTATTCTTGATCTGGGTGACGGTGTATTCGAGGTATTGTCTACTAACGGTGATACGCACTTAGGAGGTGATGACTTTGATGATGTGATCATCAACTGGATGGCAGATGAGTTCAAATCTGAAGAAGGGGTAGATCTTAAAACTGATGCTATTGCACTTCAGAGATTAAAAGAAGCTGCTGAGAAAGCAAAAATTGAATTATCTTCTTCTGCTCAGACAGAGATCAACTTACCCTATATCACCGCGACGGCTACAGGTCCTAAGCACTTAGTAAAGACTTTAACTAAAGCTAAATTCGAGCAATTGGCTTCAGATTTAGTAAGAAGATCTATGGAGCCGGTAGCAAAAGCGTTGAAAGATGCAGGTTTATCAACTTCTGATATCGATGAGGTAATACTGGTAGGTGGTTCTACAAGAATCCCGATCATTCAGGAAGAAGTGGAAAAATTCTTCGGGAAAAAACCTTCAAAAGGAGTTAACCCGGATGAGGTAGTAGCTGTTGGAGCTGCAATCCAGGGTGGAGTATTGACAGGAGATGTAAAAGATGTATTGCTTCTTGACGTTACACCACTTTCTCTAGGTATTGAAACAATGGGTTCTGTATTCACTAAATTGATTGAAGCGAACACTACCATCCCAACTAAAAAATCTGAGGTATTCTCTACAGCTTCTGACAACCAGCCGGCTGTAAGCATCAGAGTAGGACAGGGAGAAAGACCAATGTTCAACGATAATAAAGAGATCGGAAGATTTGATCTTGCTGATATTCCACCGGCACCAAGAGGAGTTCCTCAGATCGAAGTAACTTTCGATATTGATGCCAACGGTATCCTAAATGTTTCTGCTAAGGATAAAGGAACCGGAAAAGAGCAGACGATCAAGATCCAGGCTTCTTCAGGTCTTTCTGATGAAGAAATCGAAAGAATGAAGAAAGAAGCTCAGGAAAACTCTGCAGCTGATGCCAAGAAAAAAGAAGAAGTTGAAATTTTCAACAAAGCTGACGGATTGATTTTCCAGACTGAAAAGCAGCTAAAAGAATTCGGAGAAAAATTGTCTGCTGACAAAAAAGCAGCAATCGAAGCAGCTCACGGAGAATTGAAGACCGCTTTTGAAGCTAAAAATGCAGACGATGTGAAAGCTAAAACAGAAGCTTTGGATGCAGCATGGATGGCCGCTTCAGAAGAACTGTATGCAGCAGGACAGCAGGCTCAGGGAGCAGATGCAGGAGCGCAAAATCCTGGAGGTAATGCAGGAGGTGCTGATGATGTACAGGATGCTGACTTTGAAGAAGTAAAGTAATTATTGATTACCAATAATAATAAATAATCAAAACCGCTCTAAACAAATGTTTAGAGCGGTTTTTTTATGTTTTCATTTTCCAATATGTGTTTTTGAAGCGAAAAACTATTATGAGGATGTTATTATCCTGGTTGATGGATGGTCCGGATATGATTGTAATACCGCTAAGTAGAGCTATTAAGAAAAAAAATTAATTAGTTTTACTATTTTTAACAAAAAAAAGATAAAATATTATTAATTTTATTTTCAATGAAATGTTTTAATTACTTATTCCAATTCTTAATTACTGCTGGGTGTTTTTTCTCATCGGAAGCTGTCTTTTCCCAAAAACTTACACCTAAACAATTTGATTCTCTTTTAATTCATAACAATTATTGGGCAATACAAAATAAGTCTTTTGATGAAGTCATTGCCTGGAATAAAAAATTAATGAGACAGGCGGAGAAACAAAATTATCCAAAAGGAATTGTTTGGGGACATCTCAATATTGCCAACCGATATTATAATTATGGGCGTTTCAATGAAAGTCTCAAAGAACTGGATGCTGCAGAAAAAATTACAGAGAGAAATTTTATAGATAACAATACCAGTGCAACAATTTATGGTTATTATTCTGTAGTCTATAATATGATGAAATTGTATGATTTGGGATTGAAATATAATGACAAAGCGATATTCTACGGGAAAAAAATTGAGGATTCACCGGACAGAAGAAGAAACTACCTTTTGAACTATATTTATAATGAACGTGCATACCTCTTTTATGGTAAAAAGAGAAAAGACTCTGCTCTTGTTTATCTCTATAAATCGAATAAAGAATTTGAAAATCCTGTTGCCTATGCTTGCATAGCCCTTCATTATTTAGAACATCAGCCTAATCAGGATTCAGCGTATGTCAATTTAGAAAAAGCAATGGTATATGTTACCAGGAATGATAAACATGCAACAAATCAGGCAAAATCATTAATATATTGTGGTTATGGACATTACTATCTGAACCAGGACAATAAGGAAAAAGCCCGTGAATATTTAGAGAAATCACTTGAGTTTGGATTAAAGAAAAAAAATGTTGAGCGTCTTGTAAAAATTTATAAGCTTTTAAATGAAACATACCAAAAACTTGGACAACCGGAAAAGGAAAAATTGTATCTGGAAAAGTATATTTTTCTAAAAGACAGTTTGGAAAATTCGCAAACTAAGGGAATAGAGCGATCTATAAAAAAAATAGAAGAAGAAAAAAATAAAGAAAAAAAAACTCTTAGAAAGACAATACTTTTATATAGTAGTATTGTAGGCTTTTTGAGCTTAGTATTGCTTACTTATTTATATTATCAGAATAAGAAAAAAAAGAAAGCAATATTAGAAAGCAAAGAAATAATTTCCCAGAAAGAAAATGAAACTTTGGAACTGAAAAGCAGAATTGTGGATGCCCACGAAGAAATAATGCAGTTGGCAAAGAGTAATGATATTGGATTTTTAGCAAAATTTCAGGAAGTTTATCCTAATGTTTCTAAAAAGCTTCTGGAGCTCAACCCTGAGTTAACCCAATCTAATCTTGTATTCTGTGCTTTAATCTGGCTGGGGTTTTCTTCCAAAGACATTGCAGAGTTTACTTTTATGCAGCACAGATCCGTACAAATAAAGAAAAGCAGATTGAGAAAAAAACTCAATCTTGGATCGGATGTGGATCTTTATCATTTCCTTAAGTCTCTTGTAGACGATAAACAAAATTAAATTTTACAATTCTATTTACTTTTCATTCAGGATACCTTACACCGGATGTAAATCTGTGTGATTTTCTTAAATCTATCACAGAAAATGAGTTGCCTAAAGCTGTTTTATAATTATATCTCACAATTTAGCTTTAGCTTTTCATTCGTAAACGTAATTTATATCACTGATAACGTGTGTGTTATTGTGTTGTTGTATCTGTGCTGTACCTGATTTTTATATTTGTAGACGTGTCTCATATATATTTGTTTCCAGAAAACAAACACAAATACAAAAATGTCTTACTTAACTAAAAATTCTGCATCTGTCAGAAAATCAAAAATCTTCCATTTACATTTTAGAATGTAATCTATCTATTCCAGGCCCCTTATCCAAACGCCGAAATCCAATGTCAAAAATGATTTCAAAGACCTAAAAGGCAAAGGATATTGATAGACTTGACACCCAAATAAGAGAAGCTCTTATTTTGATCAGTATTTTAACAATAATAAAATATTGCCAATTATTAATTATTGAAAAACACAAATTTTATAATAAAACACTAGATGAAAAAAAAATTTATTATCGTATATGCAATTCTATGTTCAAGCTTTGCTTTTACACAAGTTGGTATTAATACTAAAAATCCGCAAGGAGTTTTTAATGTTGATGGAGGAAAAGATAACCCCTTAACAGGCACACCTACTTCTATTCAACAAGTAAATGATTTTGTCGTTACTTCGGAAGGAAGTGTTGGAATAGGCATTACTGTACCTGGTTCTGCATCAGCTCTGGATATTACGTCCAGTAACAAAGGTATTTTAATTCCTCGTTTAACAACAAACCAAATTAATGCAATAAGTACTCCCTCAAACGGACTTCAATTGATGAATACCGATACAGGATGTCTTCAGATTTATAGTACAGTATCCAATAAATGGAATAATTTGTGTCCGCAATCAAACGTTTTTGTTCCAAAATTTATTGCATACAGAACCACTGACCTTACAGCAATGGCAAATAACGTCAGGTATAATGTTGTATTTAATAGTTTGTTGTTTAATGAGTTAAATACAGTAGGGGGCAGCTATAACCCCAGTAATGGAGGCTTTACTTTATCTCCGGGACTATATGAAGTATCTTATGGATTGATTGGTATTTCAAATGATGCAGGTTATCAAAATAATCCGGCAACTGCTGATATTTTTATTGCTGCATTTGAGAATTTAAGCGGAGATGCTGCTGGTTCAGAAATACATGGAACCTCAATGGAGCCTAACAAAGGAACAACAACTGCAAATACAAGAAATTCAACTTTATTCAAAACTTTTTATTTTAGAAATACCACGACTCAGACCTTTTATTTAAAGGCAAAATTTTATAACGGAACAGGAGGGATAATATCTGCGAATAAGATTTTTAGTGGAGCAGCTTCTTATAACCAGCCGCATCTGGATAATTTTATAAGTATCAAAAAGCTTATTGAATAAAAAGCTATATAAAACTCAATCCTGGAGTGACTATTTTCTTAATCTCTTGTAGACAATTATCATAATGTTAACCTGTTTTTAAATTATATTTCACAATTCAGCTTATGTTTTTTTATCTGTATTGTAATTTATAATGTTGATAATGTGTATGTTGCGTCACTGTTGTATTTGTGCTGTATCTTATTTTTGCAATTGTAAATAGCGTCTGGTATAAATTTGTTTCCGAAAAAACAAAAACACAAAGATGTATTATTCAGACAAATATTCTCTTGTCAATATGACGGTGACTTTTCACCTTCATTCGCTCAGCTTATTTTTGCTGTCTGCTTTTTCCCGTGACACAATTGTTTATGCGGAGAAAAAAGTCAACAAAGCTGAATTCGTAAGACAGTCAAAAACTGTGGACAAAAATAGCTCTCCACAACATCAAGCGCCAAAAGCAAGTACATTTTTCCAAAACCGACATATAAAGGTAGATTATATGGTCTCTTCCTGGAGGAGTTTAATCAGAACAAAAGAATCATTTATGATTCAATCTCTTAGTTAAAAAAATTGCGGATACTATTTTCTGTACTGTGATTTTTACATAAAATACAAAACAATGAAAAATACATTATTAATTATTTCAACCTTACCATTTTCCAGCTTGGCTTCCGGACAGGTTGGTATTAATACTCCAACACCAAAAGCAACACTTGACGTTTTTGCAAATCCTACAGATGCTACAAAAATTGACGGCTTTATAGCACCTCGGCTTACAGGAAACGAACTAAAAGCAAAAGATGCTCTGTATCTTACCGCACAGACAGGAGCCATGGTATATGCTACACAGGCTGCAAGCCCTACCACCACTAAAACTGCAAAAGTAACCGCTGCTGGTTATTATTATTTTGATGGAAGTGCCTGGCAAAACTTGATGGGAACGAATATCTATAATTCAGACGGTACTTTATTGGCAAACAGATATGTAAATATGGCAAATAATGTTCTTACTTTTTACAATGACACCAATTCCATAGGACTCAATAACAATGGAAATCAAAGTATTATTGTTAATAATGGTTCTTTGCGTGGGGCATTTCGCGTATCAGGAGGAAATTCTTCGTTTTTCGATATGTTTGTGGATAATGGATCTGTTGCACAGTTAGTTACGTCGGGTACAACAACAGGGTTAATTGTGGGGACTAATACTGCAAACCCTATTAATTTTGTCACCAATAGAACTATAAAATCAACTATTTTACCTACGGGAGAAATGGGAATAGGAACGACAAACCCTAACAGTACATTACATGTAAACGGTTCTTTTTCAGCAAATTTAAGAACCTTAGCAAGCGGTACCGTAGCCAATAACGATTATACGGTTATGGTTACAGGGAATATCTCTTTACCAGCAGCAAATGCCACTAACGTCGGCCGTATCTATAACCTTATTAACGGGAACGCTAACAGCAACATAGTATCAGGAACTTTTATGGTGAACGGAGCAACTATTTCAAATTATACCCTCAACAATAGTGATTTCGGAAGAGGTATTATAGTACAAAGCACTGGTGCTGCCTGGTTAATCATCAGTAAATACTAATTCATTGTAATACCAGCTGCTGATTTTTTCTGGTATTGTTATTTTCATGTAAAACCAATACAGCAGAGTCAGTTTCTTTTAGGATTGCTGGTAGCTATTCTGTCAAAAATAAAAATTGATAAGAGTTAATTACAATATAATAAAACATTATCTCACCTGAAGTACCTGATTGTTATAAATAGATTGACAGTCGCATTGGAAGTAGGGGGAGGGTATTTCTTCAATAATAAAAAATCTTAAAGATTATAATTTAAATATTAAACAAATGATGAACAAAGAAACTCTTGCCGCTATCTTCTTTTTAGCAGGATTTACCGTTGGTTCAGCACAAATAGGTGTTAATACAACGAACCCAAAAGCAACACTTGATGTAGCTGCAAGTCCGGCAGATGCTGCAAAAATTGATGGATTTATTGCTCCCCGTCTTACGGGTAACGAACTAAAAGCAAAAGACGCATTGTATCTTGCACCCCAGACTGGAGCTGTGGTTTATATTACTCAAGCCGCAAGTCCTACTACCATTAAAACTGCTAAAGTAACCGGTGCCGGTTATTATTATTTTGACGGAAATATCTGGCAGGAGTTTACAGGACCTAATATCTATAATTCAGACGGTGCTTTGCTGGCGAACAGAACGGTAACCATGGGAACAAATACATTACAGTTTAAAAATGGTTCGAATTCCATTGGACTGAACAACAATGGTACACAAAGTACCCTATCTGCGTCAGGTTCGACAACGGGATATATCCAGGCACATGGTGGTGGTGCTACATTAGATATGTTTGTGACTGATTCGAATGCTGCGCAGATTATGTCTGGAGGTACAGCAACAAAATTATTCGTAGGCACTCATAATGCAGAGCCTATAAATTTTGTTACAAATGGGAGTATAAAATCAACTATTTTGGCCACGGGTGAAATGGGTTTAGGTACCTCTGCAGCAACACCTACTGAAAAACTGGATGTAACTTCAGGTAACCTTAGAGTAAGAGATATTAATGCCAATAGCAGTACAAATAATGCAGATAAGGTCGTAGTAGCTGATGATGCTGGTGTACTGAAAACAACAAATTTGTTTATCCCTTCTACGTCTCTACTGGGCTTTAGAACTACAATTTCAGGAAACATAAGTGCTAATACCTTCAGAATAGTTAGTATGGATACTAACCCATTATTATCGGGGATGACCTATAATAGTTCTACTGGGCAATACACCGTAACCGCTGCTGGATATTATCAGATTACCGCTGCTGTTTCTGCAGATATATCTATGAACAGTCCAAGTGGTGGGACTGCAGTTTTCTCACTTAGAGTTAACGGAACAATGATAAATCAGGTAAACGATGGATACGGGGATGGATCTACTAAAACAACACAAAATATGGGTTATCTGACACACCTCAATGTCAACGATGTTATTGATTTACGATACGCTTACACAAAAGTTTCTAAAATAACTGGCGGGCAAATATCGGCTATCAGGATGAGCAACTGATAAGCCTCTAAAATACTACACTTTTTTATAAATCATAATCAGAGTCTGAATTTATTTTTGTTATGTTTTTTTAATCCCAAGATATTAACTACAGGTTTATTACATATTTAATCATAAATGAATTTTTTAACTATTAACAATTACAAAATGAAAAATATACTTATTATTTGCCTGGCATTGTTGTTTTCATGTACAACCAATAGCCATACAGCAGAGTCAGTTCCCTTTAAGGTGGCTGATAACTATTTTGTCAAAAATACCCAAACGGTAAATATACCTGTCGAAAAGGTAATTACATCAAAACAAGAATTTGATAAAATTTTTGGAACAGCAGCCCATATGGGGAAAAACGGGATGCCTACAGCCATTGATTTTTCCAAAGAGCAGGTAATCGCCATTATGCTGCCTGTAACAGGTACTTCTACAGAAATCGTCCCTGTAAAGTTGGTGAAAACCCATCCTGCTGAGGCCGAATTCTATTATAAAATTAAATCCGGAGAAAAACTGAGTTATAATATTAAACCAAGCGTATTGTTAATTGTCAGTAAAGAATACAAAATGATACGTTTCAATAAACAGGATTAATCAGGCAGAATGCTCATTGAATTTAAAATAACATTTTGTGGAGTTTGATAAATTATTGGATAGTTTTGAGAAACTATGCCTCAAAATTTTAACCGATTTACTGCTGCTTCCCGGGACAGTTTTTGCGCTGTTCAGAAGCTCCAGGCTGTGTTATGATCTGGCAAAAAAAGAAGTAAATGAAGATGCAGAGTTACAGGATGATGATATATTATCACCTGTCCGGTTCAGTATTTATACTTCAGTAGCAACCAGTCTTATTATTTACGATAATAACCAGTCTGATTTTCCGATTACAGAATTGCTGGGATCTTTAAACTTTACGGAAAAAGCCATTACTATATTTTTTTTCAACAATATGACGGCTATTTTTATGAGTTTGATTATAACGCTTCTCAATAAAGAAAGAATATCAGGGCTGGGTTTTAAGAAATATCTGTTTGCATTTTTGTACACTTCCATTTATTTCTTATTGCCGTTTATTCTGCTGTTTTTTGGAATGGCTGCTACCGGTGGAAGTTTAAATATCAATGAAATTGTATTGGATGGGACTTCCACTGCTGTAGAACTTTTATCAGTTTTTATAGCTTCATTCATTTTATTTATGATTGGCTTTTACAAGCTGATAAGAGCCAATTATTATATCATAAAAGAGTCGCTTATCTCCCCAAAATACACGATTGCCGTAAATATAGCAGCAATAGTACTGGAAATAGGGGTCATAGTGTTTCTTCAATATTAAAAAACATAAAAAATGATCACTAAAATGTTAAACAAATTGGTGGTCAATAATTCCAGCATCAAAAATACCAATTAAAAAACTATAAAAATGAAAAAAACACTGCTTTCAATTTTGTTCCTGATTAGCTCGCAATATGCCTTCGCTTCCGGTGGTGGATTTGAGGATAGGTTAGCCGATATTATTTCATGGACCGTAATGCTTATACTGCCTTTTGCCGGAATTTATTTGTTTTGGAAAGCCCATATTTATCCTGAAGTACTTGCTGAAAAAAACAATCATCCACAGCTGCAAGCCATAAAAACAATGTGCTTATTATCTCTTTTTGTCGGAGGGTTGTTATGGCCTATTGCTCTGATATGGGCAAACTATAAATATCCTGAAAGAGATTTTCCAGAAGAAGAACATAGAAACCCCGGTGTTTCTAATACGAATGATACCGTTGCTGAGCAGGAAACCGAGTCGACAGACCCCAAAATTCAATAGGATATATTATAAAGACTAAACCTAAAATAATGCTAGAAATTATCATTGCCTTTTATGCCGGAATTTGCTGGCTGCTCATTAAAAAGTTTAAACTTATTCCCTGGAATTTTAAAAGCCAGGTAGTTGTTTTTTCGTTACCCATTTTTGGTACGGCTGCTCTTATATTAAGCCTGAATTACTATTGTCCCATTTCCCATGACGTCAGGGTTTTTAACCGTAGTGTTGACGTCACCTGTCAGGTTATGGGGCGGGTTAAAAAAGTTTATGTAAAAACCAATCAGGAAGTGAAGAAAGGGGATACTCTTTTTGTAATTGATAAAGAACCTTATTTACAGGAGATTAAATCTTTAGAAGCCAAATTAAGCAATGTAGAAGCGACCGTTTCTTCCTATGACAATGACATTGCCTACGCAAGAAAAAATATTGCAAGTATGCAGGCTCAGTTAACGCTTGCCAATAAACGTGTACAGCAGTTTCAAGGTTTGGTAAATGCGGGTGCTGCTAATAAATTCGATTTAGAACAAGCTGTCACCGATGCACAAGAACTGCAGTTAAGAATAAGTGCCGCACAGTCTCAAATGCAATCACTCATCACAAAATCCACTGCGAGCTTTGGAGGAGAGAATTCTTCTGTTTCAGAAACCAGAGCTAGATTAGATCAGGCGAGATGGAATTTATCGCAAACTGCTATTCTTGCTCCTACTGATGGAACAATACCCAATATGCAGCTTAATGAAGGCGCAATAATAGCACCATTTAAATCTGCTTTTGTGCTTATCCAGAAACAGCAGTCGGTAGTAGCATTTTTCGCTCAAAATGAAGTAGAGGCCATAACAAGAAATAACGAGGTGGAACTGGCTTTAAAAACGGAACCCGGAAAAGTAATAAAAGCCAGATTGAAGTATGTCATTGATGCCACCAGCCAAGGTTTAATGAATAATGCAAGTGGTATGTTGGGAGCGCAGGCAGGGTTACCAGATACTGCAGGCCATTATCCTGAACCAGATGGAAAACTGATTGCAACATTTGTTATTGATCCTGAGCATGGTGTTCTTACCACAGGCGCCAGAGGAAGTGCCGTCATTTATTCAGACCATGTAAAGGCGTTGCATATGGTTAGAAAAGTGATGATTAGAGTCAATAGTAAGCTGAATTATATTATTCCAAAACTTCATTAGAATGTCAAAAAAAATAATTTTACTTTCTGTTGTACCGTTTGTTTTATCGTCTTGTCTTATGTACAAAGATGCAACAAAAGAGCGTACTGATGAACTTAAAAAAAAGAGTCTCATTGCTCAGCATATCAACATTCCCGAAGAATGGATAATGGATAAGAATGCAGATGAAAAAAGCCTCGATTTTCAATGGATTAATAGTTTGTATGATTCTGAGTTAGCTATGCTTGTAGAAGAAGGATTACAATATAATGCCGATATTATTATAGCTCAGGAAAAACTTAACCAAATAGAATTGGCTATGTCTATTGCAGGAGCAAATTTGTATCCTGCCATAAATGCCGTTACCAACACGTCCAATAATTTGATAAACGGTACTAAAATTCAAAATCTAGGAGTACAAGCCAATTGGGAATTAGATCTTTGGGGAAAAAATAAGTCCAACCAGATGGCGAGTGTAAGTGATTATTTTTCAGTTAAATACAAGAATGAAAAGATAAAGCAAACCATTGCGTCTATGATTGCTAAAGCTTATTTTTTGAATATTGCGGGCCATCTGCAAGAACAAAAAATACATGATTACCTAAAATTAACACAAGGTTTAGAAAAGTTATACAGCATTAAAAGTGACATAGGGACTGCAAATGATATTGATTTATCTAACATTAAAGCTGAACTAATATCTGTCAGCAATTATCTGGAAAAAATAAATAATGCCAATGCTCAATCTAGGAGAACATTAGAATTGCTAATTGGTAAATATCCAGAAGGAAAGATCAGAACAAAAACAAAATTTAATCCAATAACAGCCTCAGTTCCAAAAACGTTCCCTTTACCGCTTATCGAAAATAGACCTGATATTTTAGCACAGCAGTATCAAATAGAAAAGTCTTTTTACGAAGTACAAGAAGCCAAAGCAGCGAGAATGCCATCATTGAGTATTAGTTCTACTTTGGGTACAGCCAACACCAATATAAGTGCTATCAACTCATTGTATTCAAATCCCTTGATTAAAGTTGGTGGAGGTTTAATGACTCCTTTATTTAATGGCGGGAAATTAAAAAAAAATGTGGAAATCAGAGATTCAGAACAACGGCAGGCAGTTGAAGAATATTCAAAAACGGTATTAAATGCATTAAACGAGATAGAATCCTCCTGGGCAAATGTACTATCTCTTGAAAAACAACTAACCTATAACCAAGAAGTAATAACAGAGCTTACAAAAAACATCAATCTGACCAAAAAACAGATAAAAATAGGTACCAACAATAATTTTGAGCTGATACTGAAACAGCGTAGCCTGTTAAAAAAAGAAATGAACATTATCGATTTAGAGCTACAGGAACGAATAGAGCGCATTAATTTATACCTGGCTTTGGGAGCCCCAAAGTATAAATAAAATGATTGACTACAATAGCGTGTTCCTTCAAATAAATCTCAACAATTATAATCTTAAAAAAACATAAACTAATGAACAGACTTATTTTTTCCGTTGTCCTATTTTTAATGGGATCTAATGTTTTCTCTCAAGTAGGGATTAATACTCATATGCCCAAAGCAACACTTGATGTTGTAGCGAGCCCAACAGATGCCACAAAAATTGATGGGCTTATAGTGCCCCGTCTTACAGGAAACGAACTGAAAGCAAAAGATGCATTATACCTTGCACCCCAAACAGGAACCGTAGTCTATATTATGCAACCTGCAAGCCCAACCACCACTAAAACTGCTAAAGTAACAAGTCCTGGTTATTACTATTTTGACGGAAGTGCCTGGCAAAGTTTTATAGGGCCTAATATCTATAATGCAGATGGTGTTTTGCTGGCGAATAGAACGGTAACTATGGGGACAAATACATTGCAGTTCACAAACGGATCAAATTCCATTGGATTAAATAACAATGGCACCCAGAGTACTCTATCTGTCCTGGGTTCATCAACGGGATATGTTCAGGCTCAGGGCGGCTCTGCTATGGTAGATATGTTAGTGAGCGATTCGAATGCTGCGCAGATAATAGCTGGAGGCACGGCAACAAAATTCCTGTTAGGCACCAGTAATGCAACACCTCTTGGTTTTAGTACCAATACCCAGCAGCGGGCTGTTATTAGCTCAACGGGAAATTTCGGAATTAATACCCCAAATCCTACCCATAAGCTTCATGTAGCACCTTCTGCAGGTGAAGACCCGGTAAAAATTGAAGGATTAAATCAGGCTTCCGGAGCTGAAAATAATGTAGTTGTAGATTTATCTACAGGAATATTGAAATATTCGCCTACGGTTGCACAACCTGTTTTTCATGCGAAATTAGCTGCTAATCAGTCAGGCATGTCCTCTGGAGCAAGCACTGTCTTTTTTAGCGCTCCTGAAATTACCTCTTCATTATATAGCTACAACACCACAACAGGGGTATTAACGTTCAATGTGGCAGGAAATTACCTCATCCAGATGCAGATAAGTTTCCGTGACATTGATGCCGGGGCTCAGATGACCTTAGGAATCCGTTCCGGAGGGAACTATATCGGAAGAGGAACAACGTATTCTCCGGTAGCAAGAGCGGCCAATATAACCGTAGGGTCGCTGGCAGCCTATAATACAGTGATACCGGCAACTGCAGGAATGCAAATTACATTTGCTGTTGCATCTAATGAAATCTATGGGATCTTAAAAAATGAAGATGGAGGAAGTGGAAGTGGAAACGTTTCTAATGTTACCGTAATAAAATTATAAACCTAATCTAAATAGGGTAAGGGCGAACCATTTTATTAATGCTTATGAACTTAAATTTTAAAGAAATACACATTGGAGAAATAATCCGGTTGAGGATTGAGGAACTGAATATCAGAGAAGAAAGAATTCTCAGTTTTCTTAAGTGCGATCAGGAGTTTCTTGTGAATGTTCTGTCTTCAGAAGATATATCAACAGCTACATTGCTAAGATTATCCAAGCTGCTCGAGTATGATTTCTTCAGATTGTACTCACACCATTTGATCCTGTTTTCTCCTCCGTCTTCCGTTGAAAAGAATACATCAAATAGTGAAAAAATCGGACTTCCTCAGTTCCGGAAAAATATTTATACAAAAGATATGATTGATTTTATTCTGGAATTATTAGAAAACGGGGAGAAAACTAAGTTAGAAATTATACAACAATACAAAATCCCTAAAACCACTTTATATAAATGGATAGAAAAATACAAGAAGTAGGTAGAAAACCGGATTACCGAAAAATTTATTCAGATATCATTCAATTGAAACATCCGGAAAAAGGGAAGTATTGTGAAGATATTCTTTCTAAAGAACAGATTTCTGACTTGGACGTTATTAAGCTGAATGATATTATTTTTTCTCAGCAAAGCAAAAAAAGTCAGATTTCTAACCAGAAGCATCGTGCTTACAATGAGCAGGCGATTTTACAGATGTTAAACTATCAAAAGAAGAATAATTTAAATAATACCCAGTTAGCAGTTTATTTTAAACTGAGCAGAAATACAGTCGCCAAATGGAAAAAAATATATAAAATTATTTAAGAATGCTCTGGGATAACTAAAAAAAACGAATTCCATACATTACTTTCTGCAGAGAAGTTCTCGGTCACTGCAGAATTCTGGTTTTCGATATCCATTATCTTTTTATAGACTGATTATTTATTCAATTTTAAGTGATTTACAAAAATAATCCATATGTATTAAAAAATATTTAATTAATTAAGTTTTTTAACGTATATTATATGTTGTTTTGTTATATTTGGTTAATGATTGTGTTTTAATGTGTTACTCTTTTAGACCCTTTTAATATACATCAGATATCTGTTCTGAATTGAATTAATCAAGAACTAATATAATTATGAAAAAACGAATAGTACTTATTACTTTTCTTGTGGGAAACTTAATTACCAATGCCCAGGTGGGAATAAGGACTGTGGTTCTTTCCGCAAGCCTTCATTTGGAGCCGGCGGGTATACAAAAGACCACGGAAACTGGAAGTATTGTTTATATGGGTGTGCAACTAATTGTAGCAGAACAGGAATGGAAAGAACAGGTGTGAAAAACAGGATGGTTTTGCTTTTCTTTTTGCTGTTATCCTGTGTATTTTATACTCAGAAATCGTCTTCTGCAGAAATAGACCGATTACAGGAGGAAATAGGAAGTCAATACCTTCAGAAAGGTAAGCTTTATGATGGGATTGAACAGAGCAAAAAAGCAATACGGCTGTCAGAGGAGATCAATTATACAAAAGGCAAGGCAAGAGGATATATTCATATAGCCAGTTTTCTTCATTCGTTGGGTAAATACAATGAAGAACAGCTGTACCTGCAAAAAGCAGAAGCCCTGTTAGCTGAATATGAGGATGATCCTTTGCTGTTATCAGCATTTTTTGCAGCCTATGCAAAAAATTATCATGAACTGGGGTTTATGGAAAAGTCCAATGAAAACTATAATAAGGCGATAAAAGCAGCTTTAAAAATCAACAACAAACAGCAGAAGAGAAAACGTCTGCACTATATTTATGGAAGTAAGGCTGTGAATTTCGGACGGATTCAGGACAACGATTCTATGTACTATTATATTCATAAAGCATACAAGATCTTACCCAGAGTGGTGGAAGCAACAAACCTTACAGACTATTTCATTTATAAAAAGAAAAATCAGGATTCTGCAAAGTTTTACCTGGATAAGGCTGAAGGTTTATTAAAAGTGTCTACAGAAACATTTGATTATCTGGTGTTTAATTATATGTCCGGGCGGTATTATAAAAGCCAAAAAGATTATAAGAAAGCCTTGGAATTCTATGAAAAATCTCTCAGCCTATCTTTTAAAATGAAGAGGCCTAAAAATATCATGAAGAATTATAAAGATATCGCTGAAATATACAGTCTTCAGGATAATGTTTATAAAGCCAATGAATATCTGCAAAAATATACAAAACTAAGGGACAGTTTTGATCAAACTAACTTAATGGCTTTACAAACCTCCGGAAAAAAAATTATTGAAGATGAAAAAAAACAGAGCCGGAATTCAAATAAGAAGCTGTACTATATTTTGGGAGGACTTTTTTTAGGGATTACCGTCATAATAAGCTTATTGAGTTTTTCATATTACAGGAAGGCGAAGAAAAAGGATCTTTTGTTGAAAGAAAATAAATCAGTCATTTTGCAAAAAGACCGGCAAGTGAAAGAGCTGGAGCAAAAAGTAAATGAAAATTTTGATGAAATTATACAGTTAGCTAAAGAAAACAGTTCTGAGTTCTGGGGGCGTTTCCAGGAAGTATACCCCGATTTTCGTTATAGAATACTGGATATTAACCCTAATCTGAAAACATCCGAACTTATATTATCTGCTTATATTTATTTGGGATTCAATACAAAGGATATAGCTGAATACACTTTTAAAGCGGTTCAGACGGTAAAGAATAATAAATATAATTTAAGAAAAAGATTAAGTATTCCTACACAGGATGACCTTATAGTATGGATAAGAAGTCATGCAGGATGAGCAGGATAATCGCTATTCATCAATACTAGATTACAACTAAAGAAAACTTTCTGAATACGCCTTAAAACAGTCTGAAACGGCAGGTTTTGATGTGCCGGTTATTCATTTATGGAAGAAAAGGAATATAGCAGGCTGTACTTTTACAACTTTCCAGACATAGAGAATAATAAGATACTCCGGGAAAAAGCTTTGAATGTTCCGTAGCAAGACAAAATTGTCCTTTTGAATATGGAATTCTACAGATAGTTAACTGTCACTATCCGTGTTTATTATAATATAGGGGTACTTTGTTGGTACCTTATTTTTTTTGTTTTCACTGCTGACTTCTTTTGCTTTGTGCTCTCAGAACTTCAAACCCCTTAAAAATTTAAACACAAATGGAAAAAAATGAATATTTCGATCTTAGGAAGATTCCGCATGGGCGCACAACTAGGTTTAGACCTAAAACTGTCAGATACAGGTCATATTAATAAGTGATATTTGGATGAATATCATCATCACTTATTGTCTTTAAGAATTATTAATTAGAGCTATTTATCTGGGATGCTACCAAAACAAAACAAAAAAGAGTACGAAAAGAATTTCAATATATGTTATATGGTCATTGGAGGTGTGACAACAGTTGTTTCATTGATGTATTATTTATTATTTTTTTCAGATGAAGAAAAGAAAGAGAAAAAAACTTCTTTGTCTGAGCAGAAAACAGAGGAGGCTTTCGATGAAATCATTCAGTTGGCAAAAAATAACAGCCCCGAGTTTTGGGCACATTTTCAGGAAAAGTATCCTGAATTCCGTAAAAAATTAATAAAGATCAATGCCCATCTGAAAGTTTCTGAGCTTATCTTCTGTGCCTATATTTATTTAGGCTTTAACACTAAAGATATAGCCAAATATACTTTTAAAGCAGTTCAGACTATTAAAAACAATAAATATAATTTAAGAAAAAGACTCAATATTCCCCCAAAAGATGATACTACGTTATGGCTGCGTAAAAATCTTGATGAATAATAAGTTATTGATTTTTAATTATT
Organism: Chryseobacterium sp. NFX27; assembly: GCF_049887855.1. Taxonomy (NCBI): domain Bacteria; kingdom Pseudomonadati; phylum Bacteroidota; class Flavobacteriia; order Flavobacteriales; family Weeksellaceae; genus Chryseobacterium; species Chryseobacterium sp. NFX27. The sequence goes on from NZ_JAGEKK010000015.1 coordinate 25,963, forward strand.
TACACTTGTTGGTACCTTGTTGGTACCTGTGTTTTTTGCTTAAACTGGAATATTTTTAGTGATTTGTAGGAACAAACACAATAACAAGATTCTAAACACTACAATACCCATTGAGATGAAAAAATATGTAATCCCCACCTGCGCTTTATACTTTCCAGGCATTCCCAAGTCGGCATCGATACAACTTGCCGGATGTATACTCTTGCTGCTTAAGGTTAATATACAATTCTAGAAACACGACACAATGAAAAAAAATGCAATTATTCTGGGGGCCATACTGGCCTCTATATTCTCATTTGCCCAGGTGGGAATAAGGACTGTGGTTCCTTCCGCAAGCCTTCATTTAGAACCGACGAGTATTTCCTCTCCTACGGGTATGGACGGAATTTTAATTCCCAGGGTAAAAGTTTTTCCTGCTGCCCAGGCAAAAGGCCATACGGTTTTTTTATCTCAGCATGGCACACTTCCCGATGGGTTTTATTATTGGGACGGTACAGACTGGGTTTCTTTTCTAAGTAATTTTAACCGTCTCTATGATGATGCTATTTATGTAGTAACCGGAAGTGGGTATTCTGCCTCTGGAAATACAGAAAACAATGTGCTGTTCAGTACATTAAAGGCTTATGATCCTGCCGGTTTTTCTGTTTCGGGTAATCAGATTACCGTAGGAAAGAGCGGCACCTACCTGGTCAGTTTTAATTCAGCATTAAAAAAAACAGTGGGTACTGTAAACGAGAACAGGGCCATCTATACCTACAGAATCAAAAAGAACGGAACAACAGTTTTGACAACTTCTAACTCTTTAACTAATGAAGGAACAACGGCTACCAGTGTTGCCCTTAGCGGGATTTTAACATTAGCCCAGAATGATGTTGTAATAGTGACCATACAGAAGACCACGGAAACTGGAAGTACTGTTTATACGGGGTATGGAACCAATTGTATTACAATGACTTACTTGAATGATTAATTAATGCTTAATACTATGAAAAAGATAACTCTATTTTTTTTAATTTTTTCCTTAGGGAGTTTGTATGCCCAAAATGGGGTAGGTATCAATACAAGCAGCCCACGGTCTTTGTTGGATATCCGTGCAAAAAATCCTGATACTCCGGAGAATTCAGCAGGTATATTATTTCCTACCGTCAGCCGTTTTTCGGCTGCTGATCCCGGGCAGAATCAGAATGCAATGTTGGTATTTTTAGATAATGCCGGTACTGGCGCAGCCGGTTTTGAGGGGTATTATTTTTGGGATGATAACAAAAAATTATGGCAATATATTTTCCAGACCAAAATTTTAGGCAAAAATCTTTTTAAAACAATAGCTTCGGGAATTGGCTTTCCGGTCATTGCCAGCGGAGATGCGAACATCAATATCTGGTTTAAAGCTCCATTCACATCATTGAAGGCACCGGATGCCAATTATACATTACAGAATGGGGATATTATTGTTGGAAAAACCGGGAATTATTCATTATTCTTCACCGGTGGGCTATATAAGAACAGCGGTGATCTTGGGGCTACCTTAACGGAAGTGGGTGTTTTTATCAATAACGGGGCCACACCTGTACTGATATCCAAATCACCCTTACCGTCTGCAGATAATGCTAAAAGAAGTACCAATCATACTATTTCGGATATTATTATATTAACTAAAGGGCAGAGAATATCCGTACAAACGAGGAGAATTAACTCCTGTGATACTGCAGTGGGCCCGGAGTCTATTTATACACTAACCTTATCTTATTTAGATTAATTATGAAAAATATTTCAACTTTACTTATAGTGGGAAATTTATTTTGTTTTGGCCTTCTAAGCTCTCAGGTAGGGGTCAACACCAATACACCCAAAACGACACTGGAAATCAGGACAGCTGATAAAAATAATCCTTTAAGCAATGAAGGAGTCATTGTTCCCAGAGTAACTTCGCTGAATGTGACGAATGCCAAAGAGCATGGATTACTGGTTTTTCTTGATTTTGAAGATCCTCTGACCGAGGCTGTTGAAAGAGGTTTTTACTGGTGGAATAATACAGGCAATACATGGATTCCTTTTTTCTCCATGAATAAAATGACCACGGATAAAACCATTACCTATGTAAGCTGTAAAAATACCTTTAATGAAGGTCCTCTGACTTCATCCTCAACGAATGTAAGGACCCTTGGTTTTGATATCAATACGCTTATTGCCAATGATACAGGTAATTTTGAGATCAATGCATCCGGTGAACTGGTTGTAAAAAAAGCAGGAACTTATCACGTGCAGGGTGTCCTCTCTCTTCATAGCATCGGTAATGGTGTTAATGCTGCCAGAGACGCCTATGAAGGGATGATTTTGGTCAATGGAGCAGAACCTGCTCCTAATCTGCGGACTGCCTACGGCTTTCCCAGCGGAGCCACTATTTTCGACAGTAATTCGGCTATATCTGGATTCGTAACGCTCAATGTAAATGACAGGATCCGGTTCTCGATCAACAGGTATTACAGAGATGCCGGCTTTACAGACCCTGTCACAATTACCCCTAATGGTACCCTTTCCAATCTTACTTTACGGTACATGGGAAGCTTTTAAAATAATGGGGCGTAATGGAAGAACAGGGATGAAAAAACAGGACGGCCAGAATTTTATTTTGTAGAGCACTCGGTACAGTCAGTTTACATGATCATTTTCCTGTTATTTAATTAAAACACAATAATAAAACACATACACAATGAAAAAAAATGCAATCATTTTAGGAGCTGTTTTGGCTTCTACACTTTCTTTTGGTCAGATCGGAATTAATACTTCTACTCCGAATCCTGATGCAGCGCTGGACGTAGTATCCACCAACAAAGGTATTCTCAATACGCGTATTACATTAACCTCCACTTCAAGCCCCTCGCCGCTTAGTGCTCATGTGGCAGGAATGATGATATATAATACGGCAACTGTTTCTGATGTGACTCCCGGATTATACTACAATGATGGCTCAAAATGGATAAAAGCAGGAGCTACAATTACCCATGCATTAAGCAGCTCGGGGAATACCATGACCTCTACAGTAAATGGAATAGCCCGTACTGCACCGATTATTAATAGTATAAGCAATACGGTTTCAGGAAATACACTCACCACTACGGTAAACGGAGTTTCTTCAAGCTCTGTTACCCTTCCGCTGGGATTGAATATTTATAATTCTGACGGAACGCTCAACAGTGACAGAATGGTTAATACCAATAATAAAATGCTATGGTTTCAAAATGGCGTCAGTAATGTAAATAATCATATAGCATTTGATGTTAATGTTGCTGTTCCCGGCAGTACAAGACTTATTACCAGAGGCAGTTCCAGCTCCCTGATCAGAGCACTGATCAATTCAAACCGTATGCTTGATATGGAACTTTTAAATGACGGCAGCTCCAGATTATTGTCCACGGGGAGTACAGGATTACTTGTCGGTACAGGTACCTCTTCCGGACCTTTGACTCTTAATGTGGGTTCCAACAGGGCCACACTGGCCACAAACGGGAATTTTGGCATCGGGACCGAGACCCCTTCTCAAAAACTGCATGTCATAGGAAATATTCTGGCTTCAGGAACAGTTACTCCGGATTATGTATTTGAAAAACATTTTGAGGGAATATCAAAGTTAAACTCTTCATATACAATGATGGAGCTGGATGAAGTGGAAGAGTTTACACGTCTTAATAAACATTTACCAGGCGTTCCTTCTGCCTCTGAAATAAAAACTCAGGGCGGGATTATCCTCAACAGAGCAGCAGAAATAAATCTGGAAAAAATAGAGGAACTGTATCTGTATGTTTTCGAATTAAAGAAAGAAATAAAAACTTTAAAAGAAAAAAGTATAGAAATGGAAAAGTTTGTTAATAAAAATTAGCAGACAGGGAAAATGTAAGCTGACTGTTTAGGGATGATCATCCTGGAAATCACAGTACAATTCTAAATTATTTAATGCCTAAAAATGTTATTATGAAAAACTTATTAATTGCAGCTGTACTGATGCTGCCAAATATTATTTATTCCCAAGCCGGAAATGTTGGAATTAATACAGCATTACCGGGAAGTACCTTTACAGTGAACGGTTCTATAGCAGGACAGTACAAGAGTGTAGCTGTTTCTACAACATTGGGGACCCATGATTTTTATATGGCCTATAGCGGAACTTCAGCAGGAACATTTACTCTCCCTGCTGCAACCGCTGCGGCTCCTGCTGCAGGAAATATATTAGGCCGAATTTATTATATCAAAAATGTAGGGACTGCGCCTCTTACTATTGCAGCCAGTGGATCTGAACTGATAGATAATCAGTCTGGTGCAGGAGTTTCAAGTGTAACTTTAACACCCGGCGGCTATACCATGTTTATCAGTAAAGGAACAACCAGCGGGACGACCTGGGAAATAGGAATCTTAATTAACAAAACAATTCCTACCATTGCTGCACTGGGAGCTTCTGATACAGTTACTTATTCAGGAGGTAATTTAACGAGTTTCAACAGCAGTATTCCTCAGATTATTCCGTTTTCTGTAGGAGATGTTATTGTGAACCAGGGTGGCTCTGCAGTCTGGAATGATGCTGGAGATTACTGGCAGATATTGGAGTCAGGAATTTATAAAATAGAAGGTTATGCTTATTTTGGAAGCGGAGGAACGGTTTCAGGATCTGGAGCCTTTACAGGGATCAACCTGAATATTACTAAGAATGGAACTTCACTTTTCAATATTATTGGCGGAAACAGGGGGAATATCGATAATGGCACTGCTTCAACAGGAAACACGCCCATTAATGTGAACTGCATTGTACATCTTAATGCAGGTGACAAAGTCTATCTTACAATGAACTGGGGTGCATTAAATAAGCCTACGAATGATGCCCACATTACAGCACCGGCATCTTTGTCGGAAAGCAGAAATTTCTCTCTACAGCAACTTTCTACCCCATAACACCCTTAAAAAATTATGGACAGGGATTTTAAAAACATCCACATAGGCTCATTAGTCAAACAACGGGTCGTGGAACTTGAGATTGAAACAGAACGTATTTGTAATTTTCTTAAATGTAATAATGAAGAGATAAGGCAGATGTTTTTACAGGAGCAACTGCCTACAGATATTTTATTGAAATGGTCCAAATTACTTGAATATGATTTTTTCAGAGTCTATTCTCAGCATTTGATATTGTATGCTCCACCGGGAAGTATGAATTATAATAGTTCTTCAAAAGAAAAAGAATCCATGCTTCCTCAGTTCAGGAAAAATATATACACCAAAGAAGTAATAGATTTCATTCTGGAATCGATAAAAAGTGGAGAAAAAACAAAACAGCAGGTTATAGATGAATATAAAATTCCTAAAACAACTTTATACAACTGGATAAAGAAGTATGCCTTAAGAAATAAGTTCTATGTAAACCGGTGACATTATTATAAAAAACCGACTATAAAAAAGCAATCATTATCAAAAGCATTATGGAAAATTTAAGTCCGGATTATCATCGTATCTATAACGATATAATAAATAAAAAGCATCCTGATAGAAAAGAGGAGTGTAAATTCCTGTTAGATAAACAGGAACTATCAGTATTGGATATCATAGAACTTAACCGGAAGATCTTTGGGCTGGCAGATCAGGGGACAGAAGCGTTTAATCAAAGCCACCGGTCTTACAATAAATCTTCTATACTTAAGATTTTGAATTATCAGGAAAAAAACAAATTGAATAATATGCAGCTTGCACGACACTTTAAGCTAAGCAGAAATACGGTTGCCAGATGGAAGAGATTATTTTCAATCCAAGATGAAACTATCTGAATCTTCACCACTTAGTTCTGTAAATAGCCGTCATTTACCTGATTTTAAGGAATTACTTAATAGCAGATGATCATATTCATTAATAAAAATTGGCGATCTTAGTTAACAGATCAAAATTGATTAACTGTATTTTACGACCTTCCATAATAATAAGATGACCCTCTTTAAAATCATGAAGTATGCGTGCTAATGTTTCATTGGCTGTACCGGCCATATTGGCTAAATCTTGGCGTGATAGCGTAATGAATACGCTGTCTTCATTGCTCATATTACTTGCCTTATATTTATTATGTAAAATTAACAGGCTGAGAGCCACCCGCTCTCTGACGGTCCGCTGGGATAATACAGTCATCAGGTTTGCCATGACACTGAATTCATGACTTAAACTTTTTAAGAGTAATCTTGAGAATACCACCGATTGATCAAGTAATGCAAGAAAATCATCTTTTGAAATAAAAGAGATGACCGAATTTTCAAGAGTCTGGGTGGTATCTCCATACGACTCATCACTTAAAATAGCTGAATATCCAAAAAACTCCCCTGAATTGTAAATGTAAATGATCTGTTCCCTGCCATCATTATCTACCTTGTATTTTTTTACTTTCCCTGATTTTAAATAAAAAACTCCATTAGGAATTGTACCGTCAGTGAATACTGCTTCATTTTTACGGTAATTTTTATGATGCATTATTCCCTTGAGCAGATCCTTATCACACTCCGGAAGCTCTTCATAAAGATATTGATTGTTAAAAATAAATTTTGAAATCATACTATAAAACAAAACTAAGCTATTTTTAGCTAAGGAATAACTTGACTTAAATCAAGTTTTATCAAGACCTGGATCATTATGGTTTACTGATAAACTCTCTACTTTTACGTAAACAATAAATTGATTTTAATGGAATATACAGAACATCTAAAGAATCTTGGTATTAACCCTGCTAAAGATGTTTTTTGGAATTTATCAGAACCTCAGTTAATATCACAGACGTTAAAAAAAAACCAGGGCATTATAACGAGATCTGGAGCATTAGCCTGTGATACCGGTGAATTTACAGGTCGTTCTCCAAAGGATAAATACATTGTTATAGATGAAAAAACCAAAGACTCTATATGGTGGGGAGAGGTAAACCATCCTTTTCAGCCGGCAGATTTCGACAGTTTGTACCATTGTATTACTGCCCATCTCTCTGCCAGAGATCTGTATGTTAAAGATGTTTATGCCTGTGCAAAAGCTGAATATCAATTAAATATAAGGGTCGTTACTGAAAAACCCTGGCAGAGTTTATTTGTCAGCAATTTATTTCTAAGACCTTCTCAAAAGGAATTGGAGACTTTTCAGCACGAGTGGTTAATATTGGTAGCTCCTGAGTTTAGAGCTGTGCCTGAAGTTGATAAGACCCGGCAGCATAATTTTACAATCATTAATTTTTCGAAAAAGATAATTCTGATCGGAGGAAGTGCTTATACCGGAGAGATCAAAAAAGGAATTTTTACGGTATTAAATTATTTACTGCCACATGAAAAAAATGTACTTTCAATGCACTGTTCTGCCAATATTGGTGATGATGGAGATACTGCGGTATTTTTTGGTCTTTCAGGAACCGGAAAAACTACCCTTTCTGCAGATCCGCTCCGGAAATTAATTGGTGATGATGAACACGGATGGGACAACGAAAGTGTTTTTAATTTTGAAGGTGGATGCTACGCGAAATGCGTGAATTTAAGTAAGGAAAAAGAACCGCAGATTTTTTCAGCAATACGTTTTGGAACATTGCTTGAAAATGTGCGTTTTCTTGAAGGTACCGATATTGTTGATTACGATGATACTCCTGTAACTGAAAATACGAGGGCAGCATATCCTATCGATTTTATTGATAATGCCATACATCCTTCTATCGGTGGAATGCCGGATAACATTTTCTTTTTAACCTGTGATGCTTTTGGAGTACTGCCTCCTATTTCAAAATTAACAGCAGGGCAGGCGATGTATCATTTTGTTTCCGGATATACTGCGAAAGTAGCAGGAACTGAAGAAGGAATCACTGAACCTCAGACCACGTTTTCCGCCTGCTTTGGAAAACCGTTCTTACCCCTGCATCCGACAAAATATGCAGAATTATTAGGGAAAAAGCTAAAAGATAATAAAGTAAACGTGTGGCTTATTAACACTGGTTGGTCCGGAGGAGCCTATGGAATAGGAAAACGTATAGAACTTTCCTATACCAGGGCGATGATTACCGCAGTATTGGAAAATGAATTAAAGAATGTGGATTTTGTAAGTGATGCTGTATTTGGATTAAAGATGCCCGTTGAATGTAAAGGCGTCCCTTCAGAGCTTTTAAATCCCAGAAATACCTGGGAAGATCAGTCAGCATATGATGATAAAGCCAATAGTCTCGCATCACAATTTATATTGAACTTTAAAGATTTTGAATCATTTGCCAATGAAGAAATAATGAATGGAGGCCCGGTTTTAGATCCTGCTATAATTAAAATATGATCACGCCGTAATCATAGTATAAATATTGAGAATAAGGGATAGCATCCCTGGCAAAAAAAAATAAAAATGAAAATTCCTGAAAACCTTTTATATACTGAGGATCATGAATGGGTAAGAATAGAAGGCGGTGCAGCATACATTGGAATCACTGACTTTGCCCAGAAAGAATTAGGCGATATTGTCTATGTTGAAATCGAAACCCTTGGAGAGAAATTAAAACAGCATGAAATATTTGGAGCTGTTGAAGCGGTAAAAACAGTATCAGATCTTTTTCTGCCCATTGCAGGTGAAGTCATTGAGCTCAATCCAAAGTTAAGTACCAATCCTGAACTCGTTAATTCCGATCCGTATGGAGATGGATGGATGATCAAAATTAAGATTGAGAATCTTTTTGATGTAGAAGGTCTTCTGAGATCTTCCTCATACTTATCTTTAATAGGTTTATAATACAATATGCGCTCTGTAATAATAAAGAAAACGGCACTTAATACAATACATCATATACTTGGTGGGAAAATGGTGGAATTTGCAGGTTATGAAATGCCTGTTCAGTATACGGGAGTAAATCATGAGCATGAGGCTGTTAGAAACGGAGTCGGTATTTTTGATGTCTCTCATATGGGCGAGATTTTGATACATGGAAAGGAAGCTTTGGATTTAATCCAGAAGATGACTACAAATGACGTTTCAAAACTGAGTCCCGGGAAAGTGCAGTACAGCTGTATGCCCAACGATAGAGGCGGAATTATTGATGACCTCTTGGTGTATATGATCACCGGCAATGAATATTTATTGGTTGTTAATGCCTCAAATATCAGGAAAGACCTGGACTGGATTCGCAGGCATAATTCTTTTGATGCCGAAGTAACAAATATTTCAGACGGTATTTCTTTAATCGCTGTTCAGGGACCAAAAGCAATACACACTCTGCAGAAGCTTACAGACATCAATTTAAAAAAATTGGAATATTATACTTTTACAATAGGTGAATTTGCCCATATTCCCAATGTTTTAATTTCAGCAACTGGTTATACAGGAGCAGGAGGATTTGAAATCTATGTTGAAAATAAATATGCAGAGCATTTGTGGGATACTGTTTTTCAGGCTGGAAAAGATGAAGGGATTGTACCGGCGGGACTTGCTGCCAGGGATACACTTCGTCTGGAAATGGGATTTTGTTTATATGGAAATGATATCAATGAAGGAACATCACCTATAGAAGCCGGTTTAGGCTGGATTACAAAATTTACAAAAGATTTTGTCAATAGTGATTTTTTTAAAACCCAGAAAGAAATCGGAGTAGCCAGAAAATTAGTGGGCTTTGAAATGACCGGAAAAGGAATTCCCCGTCATGATTATGAGATCTGGAATGAAAATAAAGAAATTATAGGTGTTGTAACATCAGGTACGAGATCTCCAACATTAAAAAAGGCGATAGGAATGGGATATGTCTCTACAAATAACTCCAGTATTGGAGGTGAAATCTTTATCAATATCAGAAACAAACCCGTTAGAGCCGTTATTGCCAGGACTCCCTTTGTTTAAAAAATAAATTTTAATCAATATGTTAATTCCTCAAAACCTGTACTATACTAAAGATCATTTGTGGCTAAGAAAAGTTGGACTGTATGACTTTTGTATCGGTATCACTGATTTTGCACAAAAAGAAATAGGAGAGATTAACCTGATCGAACTCGATTTGAAAGGAAGTACAATAGGAAAATCAGTGTCATGGGGAGCCGTTTACGGAATTAATGCAACCTTCTCCCTTATCGCACCCTGTGCATGTAAAATTACAGCAGTGAATACTATTTTAAACACTAAGCCTTCACACGTCAATACGGACCCTTATAATAATTGGTTTTTGAGCATTTCAACCCATATCTTTGCCAACGAATTTTTAACCTGTGAAGAATATAATCTATTGTTAAATGATTTTTAAGCATCTCAAATTAAATATTGACGTAAAAGACAGTGAGTTCAATAAGCTCTATCCCGTTCATATCAAAGAACTGGCAAGCCGTCACTGGACTCCTGTTGAAGTGGCAAGAACGGCCGCTGAATATCTGGCGGAAGCTCCTAACAGTAAAGTATTGGATATTGGTGCCGGTGCCGGGAAATTCTGCTTAGTGGGCGCTGCCTCTACCCGGGGAATATTCTATGGTGTCGAGCAGAGGGAATTCCTTATTAAAATATCAAAAAAAATAGCTGAAAAACACAAAATTTCTAATGTGAACTTTATTCATTCCAATATTAATGAAGTTTCCTTTTCTGATTATAATGCATTTTATTTTTTTAATTCATTTTATGAAAATATAGATCTTACATGTTCCATTGATGATAAAGTGCCTACAGATAAAGATCTATATTATGCCTACTCCAATTATGTAAGAGATCAGCTGGATAAAACACCGGTAGGAACGCGTTTGGTCACTTACTGGAGTAAATGGGATGAAATTCCAAGCAGTTTCGATTTGGAAAAGACTGATTATAACGGCTTATTGAATTTCTGGAAAAAGATAAGCTAGTCTGTCATAAAAATGAATAAAGCCCGGCATTTATTGAATGGATATGCAGAATCGGGTGTTTTCTGAAATAGTAAAACACAGGATGAAAATAAATTATTGAGCAAACAGAATACATAGGTCTGACGATTATGTATATTTTTTTTGTATTACTACAATTCTTTTGTAGTAATACTTTTTAACATTCATCTCATCTCGGGAATTGATTAGAACTTTGAGATTTTTAATGTGTTGATTCTGCTTTTTATTATATCAATGTTATTTAAATATCATAAAACATGTTTCGCCACAGAGGAAAACGGAGAACCTATTCTCATAATCTTAAACTTGCATCAGCACTTTCTTTTGTTGCAGGCATCGTCAATATTACCGGAGTATTATCCGTAAAAGTTTTAACAACCAATATAACAGGGCATTTTGCTTTTTTTTCTGAAGAAATACTTTTCAAGAAACACCAGTCGGCCTTTATGTATTTGCTTTTCATTCTGTTTTTTCTGATGGGTTCTTTTATATCAAGCCTGATTATTGAATTTTATCGGAACGGAAAAAAAATACGGCCACATACGTTTCCTATTATAATAGAAATTATACTTTTATCTTTTGTAGGATTATCGGGTGATCTGCCACGGGCTTTTTCGCTTTCCTCCCATATCATTGCCTATATACTGCTTTTTTCTATGGGGATTCAGAACTCTTTGGTAACCAGAGTTTCTCAATCAGTTGTAAGAACAACCCATCTTACAGGTCTCTTTACAGATTTAGGAATAGATTTGTCCCAAATAGTATTTAATAAAGAATATACGGCTCACCAGCAACTTAAAAAAAGTATATTTTTGAAACTGGTAATTATTATATGCTTTTTCTCTGGCTGTATTGTAGGAGGCCTTTTGTATAAGCTTTTTTATATAAAAACATTATTGTTTGCCTCAGGATTTCTTGTTTATATAATCTGGTATGACAGGATTCTGTACAGGTATTATTTTTTAAGAAGAAAACTCAGATAGATGTTTAATTAATTTTGCCACATATTCTGTACCTGCCTTAAATGAATTTAAAATTTTTGTAAAAAGGCTCAATAAAAAACTCCCCCGGCAGTTAGTCAGGGGAGGGTTGCTCTCAGATCAAATAAATAATGAAAGGATATTTCAAGGATCTGATTACACATCGTCAAAATTTGTTAGGTTGTATAATCCATAGTTGACTAAAGATTAATATCTCCAATAAGTATCAGCTTATCGGATGTTTTTTTGCAAAAGTATACATTTTACACCATATGGTGAAATATAATTTAATGAAATATCTGTAAAACATAACACTATCTCCGCTTTTGCCAAATGTTTTAAAATCAAATAAAAAGCTCCTCAGACACGGTGCCTGAAGAGCCTATTTACAAATTAAATTATTTCTTATTTCCCGAAAAAGATCTCATCCTGCTTCTGCTGCTCATTATAAATAAGCTGAAAGTTATCAGGCATATTCTGATAAAGAAGCTTCCATTGTTGGATCTTGGAATGCTTTTTAAAACTTTCCAGAGACCTTACAAACAGGTTTTCGATGACGGTTCTTACATAAGAATCACCGTTTCTGTAAATCCAGTCCATCAGTTTAATGTGATGCGCTACGATATAGATCTTAGATTCCTGCAGCATATCCTTCAAATAATTGATAGTAGCCTGAATAACACCGGCAAAGTTTTCCTGAACAGATAACTGTGTGATCTCATTTCGAAGTGGCGGATAGAAAAATTTTAAGTATTCAAAGGCTATTTTTTTATTGATAGCCTGCATTTGTACTTTCATCATAACTAACATTTTTCAGTACTTATCTTGCAGCTAAATGTGTACCAAAATTTACAGCATGGCAGCAATTATAAAAACCCCTACGATCACTGCAATGTGAGTAAGCAATACCTCCGTATTGTGCCTGCTAGTCGTTGTTTTCCACGTTTTCCAGTCGGAAATTCTTCTGATTTTTGTTTTCATAACCTGTTGATTTTTAATCGTTTTAGTTTTCAGGCAAAATGTGCTTTTGCAACGAAACATAATAAAAATTTAATAAAATTTATATGCCATGATTGTATATCTGTCTTGAGTATATCTGTTGTAACTCCTTTGAAATGTGACTAAAAATCACTTTTCGGTATTCCCCGCCACAGAAAGCTGTAAAATTGTCCAGAGAATAAATGAAAGTTCCTTCTACTGCAATTTTTAAATCAGTATCTCCGTTTGTGTAAATTTTATCCATCTTTTGGAGACTTTTAAATAAAACATTCCTGTCATTCTGTCGGACCATACTTTTGATACGCTCAGTGAAAGTCCGGATCAAACTATACGGGTTCTGTTGAGTACTTTCCGTAAGATCATTTTCAAAGTCAGGAATAATCTCTGTAATTTCCTGGACGGCTTCTGAATAGTTCATATGATTAATGATTTTGGTCTAAAAGTTTAATGATGGCTCCGAAGATGAAAATGGTCAGGAAAGCCATGAATAGCATATGGTAAGGTTTCAGCCATTTCGGGGTTTGCGGGCCTCTGCTTTTTAATCTTCTTAATTTGTCGATGCGGTTTAAGGTATTCAAGTCCATATTATATATTTTGAAAATAACAAAGCGAATGGCGTTCCTTTGAAAGTGAATTTTATTTAAAAATTTGAAAATCAGATAGTTGTTTGTTTTTTAGAGTATGCCGGAATCGGAACTATCCTGTCAAAATGATAAGCTTTTTATCAAAACGAAATGAAGAAGCTTATTTTGAAGTATAATCTGCTCCGGCTGCCAATCTGCAAGAGATAAAAAAATATACTTTTTTTAACATCATGCAAAACTTAATGTTATATCAACTTTTGGCTTTTGGGATTATTTTATTTGTATGATGGAAAGAATAGAATGAATATCTTTGCACTCCAAATTATTCAGGACATGTTTTCAAAAATTATAGTACACCGAGTAGGAAATAAAATCAACGGAGAATCTTTAACGCTGTCTCAGGAAGAGCTGAAGCTGGAAGAAGGAATGGCAGAGTTGCTTGAAGATTATTTTTTAGGTTCTTTTAAATCAGAAGAAACCTTCAATTTTTACAGTGACACATATTTGGTCAATAATCCGGTTTACAGTTCCGTATCCGAAATTTTTGAAGACAAAGCAAAGTTCCTTTGGGAATCTGAAAATATTGCAAAACACCTTTTTGAAGCGGCTGAAAACCCTAGAGTTCAGGGCGGGGAGCTGTTTATTGTACTTTTTGAAGAAGAAAGTGACCGTCCGGATAAAGTAGACAAGATCGGAATCTTTAAAACAGAAAAGAGAGAATCTTTCCTGAAAATTTCTCCTCAGGCAGAAACTTTTGACATCGAAAAAGATCAGGGAATCGGTCTGTCCAAAATAGATAAAGCAGCTTTAATCTACAATAATAATAAAGAGACCGGATATGTACTTTCTGTTGTGGACAACAACAAAAACGGAGATATGTACTACTGGTTTGAAGATTTTCTGAAAGTAAAACAGCGTGACGACGAATATTTCCATACCCAGGAAGCTCTGATGGTTTATAAAGACTATATCACAAAACAGCTTCCGCAGGAATTTGAAGTTTCCAAAGCAGACCAGGCAGATTTCTTAAATAAATCCATTAATTTCTTCAAAGAGAAAGAAGAATTTAAGCTGGATGATTTTACCAATGAAGTATTGGGAGACCAGCATGTGATTGAAAGTTTCGTGAATTTCAAAACCGATTACGAGCAGGATATGCAGGTGAATATTGCTGAAGAATTCCCCATCAGTGAAGCTGCTGTAAAGAAAACCCAGCGTCATTTCAAAAGTATCATTAAACTTGATAAAAACTTCCACATCTATATCCATGGTGACAGGCAGAAGCTTGAAATGGGTGAGGACGACAAAGGAAAATACTACAGACTTTATTTCGATAAAGAAGTTTAACGGAGAAAGGTCCATTAAAGAATAATATCATAACTTTATCTCGCACCGCAAAATAAAAAGTTATGAAATTTATGATCATTTTCTGGGCACTTTATATGCTTTTTTTCTGCATACCGTTTCCGATCTTTATTTATATGATGACTTCGGAAATAACAACAGAACCGAGAAATACAGTGGCCGTGAGCTATGTATATCTCGGTTTTTCTTTGCTGATATGGCTGTATGTTTTAATTTTTCTGATCAATAATCTTCTCATTAAGACATTTAAGGAAAAAAATACCATCAGTCATATTATACAGAACGGGCTTCCAAGGGAAGCGGAAATTACAGAGTATAAGCTTGTAAAGTATAACCCTGAGAGCAATATCAATCTCATCCATATTGTGCTTTCTTTTCAGAATCTCAGCAATACACTGATCCGGCATGAAATGATGTTCTATGATACAAAACCTCAGGAAAAAAGATTTGATGTTGGAAAAACAGTTAAGGTTCTTCTGAATCCGGATACTTCGAAAGAACCCTATTTTATTCTAAGCGGGGCACAGACCAAATTTAAAGTTAAAAATATGATCTTCAGGATCCTACTGGTGATTTTTATGGTTGCTTATGTCATAGGGCTTTACAGCTATTTTTACCTCAGAGAATCATTTGATTTCGGATGGAGGTTCCTTACCTTCATGCATCCGATTATTTTTAGCGGAATCATGTTTCTTTTAACCTTATTGGTATATAAACTGATCGTTGGGAAGCTTACAAAGAACAAAAAAGAAGAGCAGATTCTGTTTGCCGGAAGAAATGCTCAGGCAGAAATCATCAGCGTTACCCAAACCGGGCTGACGGTGAATGATCAGCCCCAGATTATGTTCCAGGTTAGATTTAAAGATTTTAAAGGAATTGAGCACATGACAACCTACAAAAAAATTGTACGGCTTCTTGATCTTTCATCTGTTCCAAAACAAGGAACCGTCGAAATCTTTTACCATGAAAAGGATCCTAAGAAAATAACGATACCGGGAATTTAGACTCATGGGGAAATAGAATAAAAAATAACCCGAATTAAGGATAGGTAAATGCCTGAAACAATTGTATTCTTATCGCAAAGACAAACAAGGCATTTCATTCATCAAAGCTCTATATACTTATTGTGTACTGCTTATCAATGAGTGAAACGGCTTTGTTTATCCTAAAGAATCAACTGAATGCTGTATAAAGTATTATTTACATTGCGCTTAATTCTAATCTTTATTCCAAACCCAGATTAAATAAAAAAACGGATTGGGCAATTTGCTTTCTCCGCTATTTCTATTGTATGTTCTTTTATTGGCTCTTTTTCCTGAAAAATAACGCTCTTCCATACTCATAATTCATTCTGGCGATATTCAGCACAGAAATTCCCTGAGGACATTCCACCTCACAGGCTTCCGTATTGGAACAGTGCCCGAAAAGCTCATGATCCATCTGGCTGACCATATTCAGTACACGTTCGCTTCTTTCCTCTTTACCCTGAGGCAGAAGGACCATATGAGTGATTTTCGCAGAAGTGAATAAGGCGGCACTTCCATTTTTGCAGGTGGCTACACACGCACCACACCCAATACAGGCTGCAGCATCAAAAGCTTCCTCAGCTGTTTGGTGGGTAACGGCAATAGCTGTTGCATCAGGGGCCTGGCCTGTATTCACCGATACAAATCCGCCTGAAGAAATAATTCTGTCAAAAGCCGACCGGTCTACTTTAAGGTCTTTCTTTACAGGAAATGCTCCTGCCCGGAAAGGTTCGATTAAAATAGTTTCCCCGTTTTTGAAAGACCGCAAGTGAAGCTGGCAGGTCGTCGTGTTCTTCAAAGGTCCGTGGGCAATGCCGTTGATCATCATACCGCACTGTCCGCAGATTCCTTCACGGCAGTCGTGATCGAATTCTACGGGTTCATCGCCTTCTGTAATGAGTTTTTCATTTAAAGTATCCAGCATTTCCAGGAAAGACATGTGAGGATTCAGTTCTTTCAGATCATAACTGACCAGTTTTCCTTCACTCTTTCTGTCTTTCTGTCTCCATATCTTAAGATGTAAATCCATAATTTCTGTTTTATTTGTAGCTTCTTACGCTCGGCTGTATTTCTTCAAATATCAGCGGTTCTTTGATCAGTTCCGGTTCAGTGCTTTCGCCTTTCCAGGCCCAGGCGGAGATAAACTGATATTCGGCATCATTTCTTAATGCTTCTCCGTCCGGAGTTTGAAACTCTTCCCTAAAGTGCGCACCACAGGATTCATTCCGGGTTAAGGCATCATAGCACATCAGTTCACCAATCTCAAAATAATCGGCCACACGTCCTGCTTTTTCCAATTCTGAATTCATTTGGCTTACCTGTCCGGAAACCCGTACATCCCGGTAAAATTCCTGTTTTAATTTTCTGATTTCTTCTATTGCATATTTTAATCCTTCTTCATTTCTTGCCAGACCACAATAATCGTATAAAAGCTTTCCTAAGGTCTTATGGAAATAATCGACTGTTTTGGTTCCTTTGATATTGATGAAACCCTGAATCTGTTCTTTCACGGCTGTTTCTGCTGCTTCAAATTCAGGAGCATCCGGCGAAATTTTTCCGGTATGGATCTCATCAGCTAAATAATTGGCAATCGTGTAAGGAGCAATAAAATAGCCATCTACAGAAGCCTGCAGAAGTGAATTGGCTCCCAGTCTGTTAGCTCCGTGATCTGCAAAATTAGCTTCTCCCAAAGCAAAAAGTCCCGGAATAGTGGTCATCAGTTCATAATCTACCCAAAGCCCGCCCATTGAAAAGTGAGCAGAGGGTGAGATCATCATAGGTTCATTATAAGCATTATACCCTGTAATTTTAAGGTACATATCAAATAAATTTCCATATTTCTCCTGAATCTTTTCCTTTCCCTGTTCTCTGATTGCTTTTGAAAAATCAAGATAAACAGCATTTTTCAAAGGTCCGATTCCAAAGCCGGCGTCGATTCTTTCTTTGGCGGCACGGGAAGAAATGTCTCTGGGAGCGAGGTTTCCAAAAGCAGGATACCGGCGTTCCAGATAGTAATCTCTTTCATTTTCCGGAATTTCATTGGGCGGCCTGGTTTCACCAGCTTTTGAAGGAACCCAGATCCTTCCGTCATTACGCAATGATTCCGACATCAGAGTGAGCTTAGACTGATAATCTCCGGATTGCGGGAGGGAAGTAGGGTGTACCTGAATCCAGCTCGGGGAAGCCATTAAAGCTCCTTTTTTATGAGCTCTCCAGATGGCAGAACCGTTACATCCCATGGCCAAAGTTGACAGATAATAAATTTTGCCATACCCTCCGGTGGCGAGAACAACGGTATGCGCAGCATGTCTTTCAATGGCACCGGTATCTAAATTTCTGACAATAATTCCTCTTGCTTTACCATCGATCATGACCAGGTCAAGCATTTCATGTCTGGAATACAGTTGTACAGTTCCTTTTCCAACTTGCCTCATCAGTGCCTGATAGGCTCCCAAAAGAAGCTGCTGTCCGGTTTGTCCTCTTGCATAAAACGTCCGGCTTACCTGAACCCCACCGAAAGAACGGTTGTTGAGATAGCCCCCATATTCACGTCCGAACGGGACACCCTGTGCTACGGCCTGATCGATGAGGTTTAAAGAACATTCCGCCATGCGGTAAACATTGGCTTCACGGGCTCTGAAATCTCCGCCTTTCAGTGTGTCTACGAACATTCTGTACACGCTGTCACCGTCATTTTTATAATTTTTAGCGGCATTCACGCCACCTTGTGCAGCTACAGAATGGGCTCTTCTCGGACTGTCCTGGAAACAGAATGATTTCACATGGTAGCCCATTTCGCCCAGGGAAGCAGCAACAGAACTTCCTGCAAGTCCGGTTCCCACGACAATAACGTCTAACTTTTTACGGTTGGCCGGATTGACGAGCTTAGCTTTCTTTTTATAGTTGTCCCACTTTTGTTCCAATGGGCCCTGAGGTATTTTTGAATTTAAAATCATAACTTTTCTGTTTAACGGGTAGTAAAAAATACATAAACCGGCATCAGCGCAAAACCTATGCTGATAATGACTGAGTAGACAATTCCGGCAGTTTTAAACCATTTCACAAACTTAGGGTGATATAACCCCAGCGTGCGGGCTGCACTGTGAATTCCATGGATTAAATGATAGCATAAAGCTCCCATTGATACTACGTAAATGATAACATACCACCATTCTCTGAAAACCGTTACAACAAGAATATAAAGATCCTTATTTCCGTTGTCGTCAAGCGGTGGATTGCCGAATTTGTAGACATACCAGAAATTCTGAAAATGGATCACCAGGAAGATCAGGATCAAAGTTCCTAAAATCCCCATATTACGGGAATACCATTTACTGGCTCTTCCCCGTTTTTCCGACGCGTAGATGCCTCCTGATTTTTTATTTTTTAAGGTAATGATTAGTCCATCTGCTGCATGCAGAATAATACATGCATACAGAATATATGAAACCATTTTGATCAGAATATTTCCGGACAGAAAATGCGAATAGGCATTAAACTGCAGGTGCGCCTGCTCCGGTGGAAGAAACAGCTGGAGGTTTCCCAAGAAATGAATCAACAGGAAGAAGCTCAGGAATAGTCCTGTAAGGCACATCAGCATTTTTCTTGACAAGGTTGACAGCATATTTTTTATTTAATGATTAATAATATCCTAAAACTTTCATCCACAGTCCTCCGACTACCATATAGATGATGAGTAACACGATTCCGATTTCAAGACCCCTCAGCCACCAGGCTTTCAGCTCGACATAGCCGCTTCCGTAGAATACCGGAGCCGGACCGTGACCGTAATGGGTAAGCACCCCATAAATTGAACCCAGAAAACCAAGCATCATCGCCAGTAACATCGGTGGGATTCCTAAAGAAACACCAACCCCTAATAACGCTGCATACATCGCTGCCACATGAGCCGTTGCACTCGCGAAAATATAGTGACTGAAAAAGTATACGACAATAATCACCGGAAAAGCCACCTGCCAGCTTAATCCGCCAATTTTTACTTTGATCAGATCACTGAACCAGCCGATAAAACCGAGCTCATTCAAAGAACTGGCCATCATCACCAGAACAGCGAACCATACAATCGTATCCCAGGCTCCTTTTTCCCCTTTGATATCTTCCCATGTCAATACGGAAGTAAGAAGCAACATTGTCAGTCCAATGAAAGCTGTTGTAGTAGCGTCTATAGATAATGCTCCTCCAAATATCCAAAGGGCTAACAGAATAAAGAAAGCCAAAAGCATTAGCCATTCATTTCTGGAAATAGGGCCCATTTCTTTTAATTTCTGAGCGGCCATTTTGGGTGCATCCCCTGTTTTTTTCAGTTCAGGCGGATACAATTTGTATAAAACCAATGGAACGACAAAGAATGCCACCAATCCCGGAACAAAACCGGCAGCCGCCCATGACATCCACGTAATATTGATCCCTAGATTTGCTGCAAATTTCTGGCACATCGGGTTACTCGCAGTTCCGGTCAGGAACATAGATGAGGCGATGAGGTTCATATAATAACTGTTCAGGGTGAGGAAAGAGCCCAGTTTTCTGTGGGTTTCCGGCTTCTCAGGAACAGAGTCAAAGCTTATGGCCATAGACTTCATAATAGGATAGATGATTCCGCCACCTCTTGCAGTGTTACTCGGAATAGCAGGAGCCAGACATACATCTGCCAGTCCAAGTCCGTAGGCCAGCCCCAACGAGCTTTTACCGAAGATTCGGATGAATAAAAAGGCAATCCGGTTTCCCAGTCCGGTTTTGATAAATCCTCTGGCGATAAAGAAGGAGATTCCGATCAGCCAGATCACCTTATCCCCAAATCCGGAAAGTGCTTTCGTGATGGATTTTCCTGCATCTCCGGGAGCGACTACCTGGGTAAGCGCTGTAAAAGCAATGGCCATCATACACATAGTGCCCATGGGTGCGGCTTTAAGGATGATTCCTAAAATGGTTGCCGCAAAAATAGCAAACAGATGCCAGGCATTTTCAGCGACGCCTTCCGGAGCCGGAATAAACCATATGATCAGCGCAACGGCAAACGTTATCGCGATATTTGTGATATTAATTTCTTTCATGATCTATACATATTTAAGCGGTTAAAATCTACTCTGCACCTGAACAATGAACAGGTTGCTGTTGTATTGTGATGTGTTTTCTACCTGATGTTTGTAGCGGTCGAATTGTATGCCCAGCTGAATTCTTGCGCCATAATTTTTCAGAAATTCCAGTCCGAACATTGGGGTAATGGTCTGTCTTGGATTGGAATTCAGTCTGAAGTTGGTATCCAGATATTCATACCGGCAGGACAGTTCGAAAGCACTGAGATTTTTATGATTGACCTCATAGCGTACATTCGGAAGAAAATAAGCTCCACGGATCAGATATTGGTCAGGGTTGGAAGATCTCAGTTCCGGATCAACCGTGTTGTAAAGTACGTGATTGGTTGCCTGTTTGGCTTCCAGCTGCATATCAAGACTCCATTTCGGATCAAACTGGATCAATGAGCTGAGGTCAACCCCTACTGCATATACTTTTTTGCTTGAAACTTCACCGATACCTCCGTTCAGGCCGAGATTGAAATTGTATTTTTTAGACAGACCGAAAACCAATCTTGTAGAATATTGCTTCCCATTATCGTTGTCATTGATCTGATTCTTTCCATTCCCATTGACGACCGACACAGCATACTGGAAAGGAATTTTCCCCAACTGAAGCTGCCCCGTTGCAGAAAGCCCAATCTGGAAACTTGTCCACCCCAGTTTTCCGAATTCTGTATACTGATTGGACCAATCCAGAGACTTGATGATGTCAATAGGATAGGTCTCCTCAATTCCGAACCAGGGTCTGAACTGGCCGACAGTAAAGGCTAATTTAGGATTGAAAGTATATTTCAGATAAGCATTTTCCAGGACTCTGCTTTTGGGATCGTTTTTAAAATCAGCAAAATTGGCGAGTGCCACAACTTCTGTTCTTTTGCTGATTTGTGCACGCACCTGAACCCTCATGTATTTGAGCATGAAATTGTTACTGGTTCCTGATCCGTCCGCATGATGCAGACCGTTCACATCAACATCTTCGGTCATACCTACAAGGTAGCGTGCCTGAAAAAGTCCTTTGATCTGAAGTACAGGGTATTTTACATGGTCTTCTTCGTATTTATCGACGCGCAGTGAGTCCTGAATCTGGGCATTGGCTGAAAAGGCAGCCAGTAAAGCGCATACTAACAGGCTTCTCTTTTTTTGTGAAAAAAAGGTCATAGTACTTGTGTTTAATGAATTATTGTTAAAGGTCCCGGTTATCCGAAAGGTCCCTGCTCCTAATCAAGGAATAAGTAGTGATCACCATGTTCTCGGAATTTTTGCAGACTTTCCATATACCGGTCTCGTAGTTGATTCCGGATCTTAACGGGCAGCTAGGAGTGAGGATAATCAAAGGGAACTTTTTCATAATCGTGTTATTTGAATTTAAATGGAGATTCCGTTGAAAATATTATAAAAAAATTCAATATTTTCTAAACGTATTCCTTATTTGGTGATATAAATTTAATAAATTTTGTTTAATTAACATAATATTTCAGATACTAATCTGGATTTATGCAATGAATCATGATCAGAAAATTAAACTTGATTTAATGCGAAATTTTTAGTATATTATTATGTAAACCTTTTAATCGATATTGAAAAATAACAGCATTTGATCTGAAAATCAGATCAAATGAACCTATTAATACGGGGAGTAACGGTAGTTTAAGAGCTTCCGTGATTTAATACCACAAAATAATATGCCGTTAAAAAAATCGTTATATTTGATAGATCAAAGAAATATATGAATTTTGTAGAGTGTCATGAGGAACCCATCCATATTCCTGGGTATATACAAAGTTTTGGATACCTGATTGGCATTGATGCAGAATCTCAATCCATTACTTTTTTCAGCCGGAATATTACGGATATATTTAGAATCGGAAATGCGGAACAGCTTTTTGGAAGAAACCTTGTGGATTTTCCTGAAATTTTCCGTACAGTTATTGATTCCGATCTTTATACTTCCCTGCAGGACTTTACAAGAAGAGAAAACGAGACCCATTTCGATAAAGTATTCATCAGTGGAAAAGAATATCATTTTTCCGTTTTCAGAAGTGGTAAACATATTTTCCTTGAATTTGAAGCGGTACTGGAGAATCCCAATAAACGCATTTCTAATAAGTATGACAATTTTTATGTTATAGATAATGAAAAGGATCTGTGGGAACAATTGCTAAGCACGCTTTCTAAAATTGTGAATTATGACCGCATGATGGTTTATAAATTTATGATGGACGGCTCGGGAAAAGTGATTGCAGAAAGAAGGAATGATCATATGGAGAGCTATCTGGGACTTTATTATCCTGAATCTGATATACCAAGGCAGGCCAGAGAACTTTATTTAAAGAAAAGAAAAAGAATATTCAGTAATGTATATGCTGAAACAGTTCCCTTGATGAGCAGAACGGATGAAAATATTGATCTTACTTTTGTGGCTTCAAGAGGAATGTCACCTATTCATGGGCAGTATATTAAAAACTCCGGAGCTTCTTCCAGTTTCAGTGTGTCTATTATTATCGAGGATCATCTTTGGGGTCTGGTTACATGCCAGAATTCGGAGGCTAAGCATATTGATCTTGAAGACAGGGTACAGGCAGGAATTTTCACGGCTCTGGCTTCCAATGCCTATTCTTCTTTCAAATCTAAAAATGAACTGAAATACCGGCTGGAGCTGAACGAAAAATCGTCACAGCTGAAAGCGGAGTTTTTGAAACATAATAATCTTTTTGATTCTCTCGCAGACAATAAAGGAAAGATCAGAAAGCTGCCTGAAGCAGACGGTTTAGCTATTATTTCAGAAGGGAATGCGGTGACTGTTGGAGTGGTTCCTGAAAGCAGGATTATTGATGCCATTGCGCATTGGGCTCTTGAAAATACTGCTGAAAGTATTTTTGTAAGCAGAAGCTTCCTTAAGGATTATGGAGAGGAACTGGGGCTGGATGAAAATGCAGCCGGAATCATTATTTATTTTATTGAGAGAAGCAAAAAAGAAATGCTGATCTGGTTCCGTAAAGAGTTTGATGAACATATCGACTGGGCCGGAAACCCTGAGAAGAAAATAGAAGTATTAGTGCAGGATGGTAAGGAAATACAGATTGTTTCGCCGAGAACTTCTTTCCATATTTTTACAGAAAATATCAAAGGAAATTCAAAAAGATGGAATTCCAGAGATATCATTTCGGTACAGGCTGTCCGCGATGTGATCCTGGAAACCTCGCATAAACAATATAACGCGATCAAAGCGCTGAATAATGAGCTTAGAAAGGTAAATGAAGAACTTGACAGTTTTTCTTACACAATCTCTCATGATCTGGGAACACCTTTGACCGTGATGAAACTGAATGCACAGATGCTGCTTTCTAATTTTGAAAAAACAGAAAAAAATAAAAATAAGCTGAATTCCATAGTTGAAGAAATCGACAATATGGCAGAAATGATGCACGATGTACTGCAGCTCAGCCGTGCTAAACACAGCGAGATAGAGCTGGAACGCCTGCAGCCTCTGAATATGATCCAGAAGATATCGGAAAACGCAAAGATTACTTTCGATAGTCCGAAAAGCGTGATCACTATTCAGGAGTGTCCCGATGTACTTTCGGATAAAACGATGCTTCATCAGGTGTTTTTAAATATCATCAATAATGCTGTGAAATATTCTTCACATCAGGAAGAACCGAAAGTGGAAATCCGGGGAACTGAAGAAGGCAGAACTGTTGTATACAGAATCTCAGATAACGGTATTGGAATTCCTGAGCAGGAAAAGCATAAAATGTTCAAGATATTCAACAGGATGGATAATGCTAAAACCTTCAAAGGGAATGGTATAGGATTGTCTATTGTGCACAGGATTATGAAGCGTATCGGAGGAAATGTGGATTATGAAAGCAATAAAGAGGGAACTTGCTTTATATTAACGTTCAAAAAACCGTAAATTTGGGAAACTTTAAATCCTTATTTATGGTATCAGAGTATCTTAAGCAAAATACAGCGGAATATCACGATGCTGCGGAGAAACTTTTCAATTCTGAAAAAATTTTTAATAAGACCTTTACACTGGAAGATTATAAAAAGATCATCAGTACAAATTATCTGATGCTTCTTCACAGTGAAGATAAAATATTCAGAAGTCTTTCTGATAAGTATTCGGAAAAACTTCAGCTCAGCAACAGGAAAAAACTTTCTCTTATCGAAAAGGATCTTGAGAGTCTTTCTCTGGAGAATCAGAATGCCATCCATCATCTTGAGTTTAATAATGAACATGAAGCTTTGGGTGCAATGTATGTGATCGAAGGTTCTACTTTAGGTGGTAATGTGATCGCCAAACAGCTTTCTAAAACAGAAGGCTTTGATGAGGTGACCTTCAATTTCTTCGGATGCTACCAGGAAAATACAGGCTCGATGTGGAAAAACTTCAAAGAGGTTTTAGATACTGAAGTTACTGAAGAAAATTATAATGAGGTTCTATCGGGAGCAAAAAAACTCTATACGTTTTTACTGAACGTCAATTAATTTCAGCGAAGCTTAATTAAATTCCTGAAAAATTGCCCACATTTTCAGGAATTGTTAAATTTGGGCGTTTCAATTTTTAGACTAAACTAAAAAATAATTTAAAAAAAGTATACAATATGAAAGTAACTGTAGTAGGTGCAGGCGCTGTAGGAGCAAGCTGTGCAGAATACATCGCAATGAAAAACTTCTGTTCAGAAGTAGTTTTAGTAGACATTAAAGAAGGATTTGCTGAAGGTAAAGCAATGGATTTGATGCAGACTGCATCGCTTAACGGATTCGATACAAAAATTACCGGAACAACAGGAGATTACAGCAAAACTGCAGGTTCTCATGTAGCAGTGATCACTTCAGGTATTCCAAGAAAACCTGGAATGACAAGAGAGGAACTGATCGGTATCAACGCCGGTATTGTGAAAGAGGTTACTGAAAACTTAGTGAAAAATTCTCCGGAAGTTATTATCATCGTAGTTTCCAACCCAATGGATACTATGGCTTATCTGGTACACAAAACTTCAGGTCTTCCTAAGCATAAGATCATCGGAATGGGTGGTGCACTGGATTCTGCAAGATTCAAATACAGATTGGCTGAAGCATTGGAAAGCCCTATCTCTGATGTAGACGGTATGGTAATCGCTGCACACAGTGATACAGGAATGCTTCCATTATTAAGCAAAGCTACAAGAAATGGTGTTCCTGTAACGGAATTCTTAAGTGATGAGCAACAAAAATATGTAATCGAGGAAACTAAAGTAGGAGGGGCTACATTAACTAAATTATTAGGAACTTCAGCTTGGTATGCACCAGGTGCAGCAGTTTCTGTGATGGTTCAGGCAATTGCTTGCGACCAGAAGAAAATGATTCCTTGTTCTCTAATGCTTGAAGGTGAATACGGACAAAATGATATCTGCTTAGGTGTTCCCGCTATCATTGGGAAAAATGGAGTAGAGAAAATTGTGAACGTAACACTTACTGCAGATGAGCAGTTGAAGTTTGCTGAAGCAGCAAATGCTGTGAGAGAAGTGAACGGAGATCTTAAGTTTTAATTGATTTAAGCTTTATATAAGACTCAGCGCGGCCGAAGGCCGCGCTGAGCTTTTTATTTCAGAGGTCAATTCTTTATTTATTACTTGTGTTTACTTATAAAATTCCAAACAGCATTTACAAATTCCCTGTTTTTCTCATAATACAAAAGATGTCCTCCATCAATGGAAACCACTTTCTGATCTGGGAACTGAAAAGTTTTGTAATGCTGTGTTCCTACGGCTTTATCCTTTTTTCCGGTGATAATTAATACAGGGACATGAATGTCTTTTGTGATCGGCGCATGATCGGTATAATATTCTGGGAATTCTTTAGGTTTTGAGATTACGGCCATGCCAAAATCTATAATTCTAGGATGAAGAGAATCTATTTTGTCCATCTGCTTAATGGTTTCAATGTCTTCGGTGAGAAATTTATACCCAATTCTTTTCTTTCTCAATGCCGCACTTATTTTTGAAAGTTCCCCAGAAAGACTGTCTTCAGGAACAGCTTTATTGGGTTGTTTAAGAAGACTGTTTCCATATTCAATCTGTTCTTTCACGGATTCATTATTCAGGAAATGGAGAGTAATATTAGCCAGGATCAGTCCTTTTGTATGCTTAGGATATTTTTTAGCATAATTCACCGCGATAATTCCTCCGAAAGAATGGGCAAGCAGAAAAACTTTATCAAGCTTCAGATGCTGCCTCAGCTCTTCAATATCCTGAACCATGGCATCCAGATGATAATTTTCAGATTTTCCTGACTCACCGGATCCACGTTGATCCATATAAATCATCTGCATATTTTTTTCCAGAGAGCTTCCTCCTAAAAGTTCAAATGAAGGATATCCCTGTCCTGGACCTCCGGGAACGAAGATGCAAGCTTCTCCTTTTCCGGAGATTTTGTATTTAACCCTGACATGGTCAAAGGTTTCAAAAAAGCTTTCGGAGCTGCTTTCCTGTGCCGAAATAAAAGTCACAGAGATAAATATAAATAAGAGTAAATGAATGATTTTCATATGATAATAACAGTTGAAGAATGATATTTATTACTTTGTTAAATTTAAGAATTGAAAATGATAAGTTTCTATAAATGCATGTCAAGAATAACGGATTAAAGGAATACATTTATATATCAGTAAGTATTAAATGGATGAAAATATTCAGCTAAAAGACTTTCTGAATTTCAATAGAGAAAAATTAGATGTATGGACTATAACAAAAACTGCGGGAGAAGATCTTTCTTTTCCCGCAGTAAAATCCGTACGTTAAAAATTACGCATTCATCACGCTAAAAGCTCCTTCGGAATCTGCAAAAAAGTTGCTGTACAGAACTTCGGTATGGCCCACGCGGATTTCGTAGATATCATTGATAAGGGCATTGACGAAGCTGTCCGCTACCTCAGAAGCAGGAATACCATTCTCCTTACCCCCGATCTCTGCTGAAAAATCTGTATTAACTAGTGGTGGCATCAATTCGAAAACTTTAACAGAAGTTGCTTTTGCCAGTTCATGCCTTAATATTTTGGTGTAAGAATGGAGAGCTGCTTTAGAATCTGAATAAGTAGGAACATGAGAGCCTGGAGCAAATGCTACAATAGAAGAAACATTCACAACTGCGGCATTTTCCTGCTGTTTAAGGAGAGGAATCAACTTCTCGGTCAAACGGATGGGTGCAAAATAATTGGTTTCAAATTCAGCGACTGCTTTGCTGTAAGTGTCTGAGGTGTCTGAAATAGTATAGGCATACGCATGTCCTGCATTATTAATCAGAATGTTCAGCCCGCCGAAATTCACTTTAATTTCTTCGGTAAGACGGTTTACATCTTGTTCATTGGTAATATCAGCCTGAATAGTAAAGACATTTTCGAGTCCTTTTGCTGCTGCATCAAGCTTTTCTTTATTTCTCCCTGCAATAATAATTTTGTTATATTTGTTCAGGGCTTTTGCAATTTCTAATCCGATTCCTGAGCCTCCGCCAGTAATTAAAATCGTGTTGTTGATGATGTTCATGACATTTTTTGGTATTAAATTAATAGGTATTTTAAATTGTACTAAACAGTACATAATTGAATAAAAAATTTTAGCTTAATATTTTAAGATTCATTTTAATAATGCTTTTAAGAATTTCCGGTGAGCTTTCCATTCTTCTTGTAACATGAATTCCGTTCCATAAATTGCTTAGGTGCCAACCTATAATTTCCGGATCTTCTGTGCTGGTGATTTGTCCGTTTTCCTGAGCACTTCTGATGATTTCTGTAAACAGAGCCTGTAGCTTTTTCAGCAATAGGGCCGTTATTTTTTTAATTTCATGATCTTTCTCAGAAAGCTGCACCAAAGCATTTCCCAGATAGCAGCCCCGTTTCTTATCACAATCGGAAGCTTCGGCAAGATTCAGGAAAAACTGTCTGATGAATTGTACTTTGTCCTCAGATATTGCAATACTTTCTGAAAACTTTTGATAAAAATACTCTGAAAACTGAGTGATCGACCGGATATAGAGTTCCCGCTTTCCCCCTTTGAAGGCAAGATAAAAACTGCCTTTCCCGATACCCATAGCGCAGAGCAATTCATCCGCAGAAGCTGTATCATAGCCTTTGTCTCTGAAAACTTCAGTTGCTTTTGCAACAGCTTCCTGCTCATCAAATATTTTAGGTCTTCCTGCCATTGAATTATTTCTGGAACAAAGATATGTGATTGTACCATTCGGTACAAAATAA
This sequence comes from Chryseobacterium sp. NFX27, assembly GCF_049887855.1. NCBI lineage: Bacteria > Pseudomonadati > Bacteroidota > Flavobacteriia > Flavobacteriales > Weeksellaceae > Chryseobacterium > Chryseobacterium sp. NFX27. The sequence continues at coordinate 55,104 of NZ_JAGEKK010000015.1, forward strand.
AAAAATCAATATGTTTTATAGTTGGTGTCGATTATAAGAGATAATAAATTGACTAAAAAAGTTTTATCTTATAGATCTAAAGTCATAAATACAGCCGTTTCCTCCGGATTTTCATAGAGTCTTGTATTGATTCCTGTAATACTGAAGCCCATTCTCCTGTAAAACTGGATGGCTGGATAATTGGTATTCTGTGTTTCAAGCTCAATGATTCTGCAGTTTAAATGTCTGGCTTCCCGGACAGCATTTTTGATCAGCTGGGCTCCGGCTCCGTTTCTTCTGGACTTTTCGCTGATCAGAATATTCTCAATGTAAAAGCTGTTGTTCCATATTCTGTGCTCGCAGATGATCCAGCCGATCAATTCTTTCCCCTCAAAAGCTCCGAAAGAATGCCCTTTTTCAATGATTGCATTAAGCTCCTCAATGTCGGTGGAATGGGTTTCCCAGACCTTGGAGTAGGGCATAGACTTTTCTTTTAATACAAATTCAAAAGAACCGCCATATTCAATAAAAGAGATGGACAGGATCTGGCCTGTATTGTATCCGTTAAGTCCCCAGTGAAGTGCGGGATTTTCAGTCAGTTTTTCTAATTTTTTTATTTCCATGGAATACGGAATGTGATTGGTTTATTGAATTTCTGTACAGATTTCTACTAAATAATGATCAGGATCTTTGATATAGGCTACCTTTTGTCCCCAAGGTTTTACTGCAATATCTTCATAAAGAACGGCTCCGTTTTTAACCGCTTTTTCTACCAGTTTTTCAACATCATCTGTTGTGAATCCCAATTCGATACCGAAAGGTTTTTCTTGAGATTTGGAAGATAAAAATCCCTGCTTTATATTAGAGCTGGCGAGATGTATGGATGCAAAAGAAAGACTGGTTTCTCCGGTAAGGAGTTCTCCGTAATCTTTTTCAGGAGTGATAAATTTAATCGGTATATCAAATGTTTGATGATAAAAATTCATAGATTTTTCCACATCTTCAACATATAAAATGACATATTTGAATTTGATCATAATAATAATTTACTTTTTATTTAAAATATATTCTTCATCAGTAATCAGTTCCACAAAAGGACCGTTCCGCGGATAATATTCCATTCCTCCGAAATGCCCGAAGTGAAGCGGGTATTTCTGATCCAAGTGGCGGACTTTGTTTCCGAAAGCGTTGATATCGACATTTTGAACGGCATTTTCCATCTGTCTTCCGTTGGAGAAAAAAAACATCAGATTGGTATGTTGCTTAAAATGGCAATCATAATAATATAACACCTGAATATTTTCTTCACTACATATCCGGATAAGATCATTGATAAGATCATTTTTGTTGGCTGCAGGCAGATTACAGTCAATGCGGACAGAACAGTTTTCAGCATTGTTTTTCTTAAAATCGGAACCGGTAATCTGCATAAACCTGTGCTCTATAGTCTCAAAATCTTTCTTTTCCGGACTGAACATTCTGCTTGATTTTACTTCAAAAGGCACATCAGTCAGAACTGCATTGTGATGAACCAGCAGCTGTTCTATTTGCGAAACAAACTGGAAATGCCCATCAAAAAGTGTATAATCACCAGTTGAGATCAATAATTGGTCCTCATTGATCTTCATATCTAAATACATCCTTTTAAAACGGAAATGCAATTCCTCCAGTTTTTGGATGAGACTTTCGGGATGATCTACTGAAACCTGAGCTTTTAACTCAGCCGGATTGTCAGCATGTCCTCCAAATCCTTGGAAAAATTTGAAAAACTGAAAATTGTATACATTTTCCGGGAATTTAAAATACCAATATACTCCTAAAATCATTTCTGCACTTATGGGTTGAATGAAGGTTCTCAAATTTAAAGAAAATTTCACACTCCAAAACTTTCAAAACCCGTAAATTTGTGGTCAACAAAAATTTACTAGATGCTTAGGAAAATTTCAATTGCGGCAGCGGCTTTATTGTCCGTGATTACAATCAATGCTCAGAAGAACAAAAACTCTCAATTAGAAAGACCCAAATTAGTCGTAGGATTAGTGGTAGACCAGATGAGGTGGGATTATCTGTACCGTTTTTACAGTAAATACGGAAACGATGGTTTCAAAAGACTCCTGAATACAGGATACTCTTTAAACAATGTTCATATCAATTACGTACCTACTGTTACGGCTTTGGGGCATACCAGCATCTATACAGGTTCAGTACCTGCGATCCATGGTATTGCAGGGAACGACTGGACGGATAAAGAAACCGGGAAAAATGTGTACTGTACAACAGATGAAAGCGTTCAGCCTGTAGGAACAGCCAATACCAAAATAGGAAGTCACTCTCCAAAAAACCTTTGGTCTACAACCGTAACGGACGAATTGAGACTGGCTACCAATTTTCAGGGAAAAGTGATCGGGGTTTCATTAAAAGACCGTGCTTCCATTCTTCCGGCAGGACATACTCCGAACGGAGCTTTCTGGTTTGATGACAGTACCGGAAACTTTATTACAAGTACCTGGTATATGAATGATCTCCCTCAGTGGGTGAAATCTTTCAATTCGCAGAATCTGCCTGAAAAATTAATAGCAAACGGCTGGAATACTTTACTTCCGATCAATCAGTATACAGAAAGCTCTCCTGACAATTCCTCGTGGGAAGGACTGCTGGGAAGTGCAAAGACTCCTGTTTTCCCTTACAGTAATTTAGCACAGGATTATCAGGCTAAAAAAGATAATATCCGCTACACACCTTTCGGAAACACGCTGACGTTGAAACTGGCGGAAGCTTCTGTAGAAGGTGAGAAATTAGGAAGTGATCAGATTACCGACTTTTTAGCGGTCAACCTGGCTTCTACAGATTATGCAGGGCATAAATTCGGTCCGAATTCTATTGAAGTGGAAGATGTTTATTTAAGGCTGGATCAGGATCTTGCTCAGTTTTTCAGCTATCTGGATTCAAAAGTAGGAAAAGGCGAGTATACGGTTTTTCTTTCTGCTGACCACGGTGGTGCTCATTCTGTAGGATTTCTGAAAGAACATAAAATTACTACGGGATTCTTTGGAGAAGAAATGGAAAAAGATATCAATCAGAAGCTGAAGGATAAATTCGGAGTCGATAAGCTGATCAATGCAGTAGACAATTATCAGATCTATTTTGACAGAAAGCTGATGCAGGATCATAAAATTGAGCTGGATGACCTGAGAAATTTCACAATCAAAGAGCTAGAGAAAGATCCTACCGTTTTGTACGCGGTATCTGTGGATGAAGTTCAGGAAGCTACTATTCCCGAGCCGATCAAGCAGAGAATCATCAACGGGATCAACAGACAGAGAAGCGGAGATATCCAGCTGATCTCTCACGATTCCATGCTTCCTCCATATTCTAAAACAGGAACGACCCACAGTGTATGGAATTCTTATGATGCACACATACCATTGATTTTTATGGGATGGGGAATCCAGAAAGGAGAAAGTAATAAGGCCTACAACATGACCGATATTGCCCCTACTGTTTCATCATTACTGAAAATTCAGTTCCCGAGCGGAAATATAGGAAATCCGATTACGGAAGTTATTGGAAGATAAAATCACAAAAAGCATTCTGAAAAGAATGCTTTTTTATTATCCATTTTTCCGTACTAAATAAGTTGACATAAAAAACTCGCAGAATTTCTGCGAATTTTGTTTCTGTTGAATTGAAATTATTCTTCCTCTTCAGGATTATCTTTCTCTTCTTCGTCCTCATACTGTTCCAGGTAATAAGTGAAACTGAAATCTTCTGTCTCATCTTCTGCATCTTCAAGAGTTGTCAGGAGATCTTCAAAGATCTCAAGCTGGTCTACTGTCATATTCACAAATTCAATGTGAAGCGGCAGCTCCAATCCTCCGGTAATGATATCAGAAAGTGCATCAAGATTATCTCCAAAACCTTCAGGAAGACTAACTTTTTCCTTTAATTGGGTGTAAAAATCTTCATAGTCGCCTATGTTTGTAAAATCGATATATATTGTCTTCATATTCTTCTTTTTCTTAATAATTTATTTTGGTCATTGCGAGGAGCGTAGCGACGAAGCAATCTAAAAAACATCCATGATATTTTCGATGTCATCTGTTAAATCTCTCCACTCAGGATTTATTGAATTTATTAAATCTATTTTTTTCTGTCTTGAGCCTGCTTTGATTTGCTTTTCCCGGAAAATAGCATCTCCTATTTCCTGAAAAGATTCCCAATAGACGAGTACATATAATTTATATCTTGATGTGAAACTTTGTTCGTAATACATGTCTTTATGCTGTTGGATACGTTTGGGCAGGTTTGAAGTAACTCCTGTGTAAAGAGTTGTATGGTTCTTGTTGGTCATAATGTAAACAAAGCCTGGTTTCACAGGATAATTTTATTTATGATTTAAAGATTGCTTCGTCACTTCTGAACTACGTTCGCAGACCTACAGTCTGTCGCAATGACACGCTTTAACTACTGCTTCTCAAAACTTTTATAATGGTTTTTAGTCAGATAGACATCACCGTTTTCAGTAAAGATGATGCGGTCTGCATTTCTGTTTCCACAGCTGTAATTCACATCAGCTTCATAATATTTTTCACCCTGAGGAAGCTTCTTTTCCCTGTTCCCGAATTTATCTCCTCCTATAGCCTTGCCTGGCAATACATCGCAGAGATTTCCTTTTGAAGCGTTCCAACCCTGTTTTCTTGCCTCATTTTTGGTAATATAATAATCAGGAAGTCTGTGATTCTGCTTTACAAAAGTAATGACCGTTTTCTCCTCTGTGAGCTGATCGATGGACTGTGAGGAAGCATTTCCACGGGTACTTTGAGACTCTGCAGAAGTACTTCCGTAGTTGGTAGTTTCCGTCTTAACAGTCTCTGTATTTCCTTTTTTGTCTGCAATAAAATTATTGTAGATATACATCACGGACATTCCGAAAAGAAGCCCCAGACAAATAAAAAAGACTGATCTTATTTTACCGTTCATATAAAAATCTTATTATTCAAACTAATCATTTTTCCATTCTTCGGGAATATCACAAACCGGAATAGGATTTATTTTATGCTTGGCTGCCTTATGCATTCTGTCAAAAATTAAAAAGACCTCTTTATCACGGCCTTCATAATCATCAGCAGTTTTGGTTCCGTATTCTTTCTGGATCTTTTCCAGCTCGGGATACGTTGCCCCAATCTGCTGCTCATCCGTTCTGTCTACATCCCAAAGGCCATCTGTAGGGATCGCTTCCTGAATATTTTTAACCAGATTTAAAGCTCTGGCCAATGTATATACTTCTGTTTTATAAAGATCTGCAATAGGAGAAACATCTACACCGCCATCTCCATATTTTGTGTAAAAACCGATTCCGAAATCTTCCACTTTATTTCCCGTCCCGCATACCAGAAGACCATTGATCTGGCCATAATAATATAGAGTAAGCATTCTCAGCCGTGCTCTTGTATTGGCGAAAGCCAGTTTTTCATTAGGGTACAGATCATCCTTTACATCAAATGTTTTATAAAGTTCCTCAAAAGCAGGCGTCAGGTTCACAGACATAGCTTCTACGTTGGGAAATTTTGATTTCAGATCATTCATGTGTTCCCAGGCACGGTTCACCTGGTCTGGCTTCTGACGTATCGGCATTTCAATCAGAAGAGTTTTTAAGCCTGTCATCGCTGCAAGAGTAGAAACCACTCCGGAATCCACTCCTCCGGAAACACCTATAACATATCCTTTTACATTCGCTTTTACAGCATAATCCTTTAACCATGCTACAATATGATCTATTACTTTTTGAGTCTGCATTATTTATTTTTTTTAGTCTATTCCAAATTCTTTAGGGTATTTTACTACACCATTTATATTTTTTAATCCGTCTTTTATCAGTTCCACAGCCATTCCATTCACTTCAGGAATTTCAAATGGAAAAGAAATCCCAAAATTACTGGTTTTTTCGTAATCATACTATGGTAAATATTTTTCATGTCTTAGCTCATACCAGTTACAGACTCCATCAGGTTCCGTGAATTCACTGGTTTTTTCAAAGCCTAATTTCTTTAAAATATAATTGGAACCGTCATTTTCAGCATGAGCATAGGCATAGATCACTTTTGCGTTCATCTCATTAAAACCAAGTTCAAGAGATGCTATGGCGGCTTCCATTGCATAGCCTTTTCCCCAGAATTCAGGTAGATAACGATAACCGAGATCAAGAACGTTTTTATAACCGTTGGTTTCTTCAGTCAAGAGTTTCAGTCCGCTCCAGCCAATCAGCAGTCCGGTTTCTTTTTCAATGACAGCAAGCCTTCCTGTCCCATTTTCTTTATATTGTTTCTGAATCATTCTGATTACAGCTAATGATTCGCTTTGTTCCGTGAGTACCGGTACCCCAATGTATTTCATTACTTCCGGGTTGGAATCCAGCAGAAACATCCGTTCAACATCTGTTTCCTCAATTTTTCTTAAAATCAGTCTTTCCGTTTCTAGTTTCATGATAGTAGTTATTGCTCAGTTCCGAAAATAGTTACATCAGTTTTCACTCCTTTTTTAATATCTGATTCTTTCATTGGATTTCCACCCACATTCAGGGTTTGAAGGTCTGGATTTCCGGAAATATCAAGTTTCAGGATCTTATTGTGTTCGATGTTTAATTTTCTTAAATTTTTGAGTGTGGTGATATCAATTGTTTTTAACTGATTTAAAGATAATGTTAATTGGTCAATTCTTGGAGTTTCTTTGAGTGAAATATTCTCCAGAAGATTATTATCCAGGTACAGTGAAGCCAGGCTTTTAAGACCTTCTGCCCTGAAAGAAGACGCTTTACATCCCGTACAGGAAAACAGCTCGAGATAGGGCAGGCCTGTAATCGAAATATCCGGAATCATATTGTCATCAAGCACGATCATTTTAGCATTGGTAAAAAGCTTTGCATCATCAGCTGATGTAATGTTCCTCTGAACCAGAAATAAATTCGTGATTACATCTGCTTCCAGCTTTTCCAGTGAACCGTTTCTGTTGAGGTCAAAATTTTCAAGTACAGCTTTTTCAAAATTCGGATCTTTAAAATTAAGTTTTTGCGCACAGAAAAGAGATAATCCTGAAATAATAAGGCTGAAGGTTGCAAATATTTTAATTTTCATTATCGATTGTGTTTTTAATCCTTATTTTTGTACACTTAAATTTCATGTAAAAATAATGAAGATTTTTAGAATTATTGCCCTTTCTTCTATTTTGGTTCTCGCTTTGGATTCCTGTAAAAAAGAACCCAAAAACCAGTGGAAAGTAGAAGTAAAAGAACCCGCTGAAAAAGTTGAGATGACGGATATTTCCAAAGAATTCTATAATCAGGATATTCCTTTGGACCAATTCAAGGCCAAATTCCCCTGGTTCCAGGGAACGGTTTCCGATGCGGATTTTGGAAAAAGAAGATCAGATGCAGAAGAAATCAAGATTTATAAAGAGGCCGCTGCTAAAATAGACCAGACGAAACTTCAAAAGGAGCTTCAGGATCTGTTTTCCCATATCAAATACTATTTTCCACAGTTTAAAAGCCCTAAGGTTTACCTTTTTTCATCAGCCCTTCAGATGGTTCAGGATCCTATTTTTTATGATTCAAAAGGAAATCTTCTGTTCATAGATATTACTGGATTTATGGGTGATGGCAATGCCAATTACAAAGGACTTGAATTGTATTTTCAGAAGTCGATGAACCCGCAGAATATTGTTCCCAAAGTTTCACAAATCTTTGCGGAAAGTATTGTGACAGAATCTCCGGATCATCAGAAATTCATAGACAAAGTCATTCTGAACGGAAAGATCATGATTTTGCAGGATGCTTTCCTTCCGGATACACCGGATTATCTGAAAATGAATTATACCAAAAAACAATACGACTGGGCTGTTGCCAATGAGGCCAATATCTGGAATTATTTTGTAGAAAGTAACCTGATCTTCGGCGATGATCCAAGGCTGGTAGAACGTTTCATTTCTCAGGGCCCATTCTCAAAATTTTATACGGAAATCGATAATGAATCCTCACCCCAGATCGGAATTTTTACCGGATGGCAGATCTGTAAAGCCTATTTCAGGCAAAAACCGGAAACTAAACTTGTGGATTTTTTAAAGCTTGACGCTACCAATATCTTTAATGAAGCAGTTTATAAGCCTAAGACACCGTAACAGTCAAAATATAATAGCCTTCAAAGTAATTTGGAGGTTATTTTTTTAATTTAAAGATGATGTCAGTGAGGGATTTTTTTTCACTTTAACAGTCATTTCCTGATGAAGATACCTTCATAGAAATTTTAGATAAGCCGAAGAAGTATTAACTTTGCGAAAAATTTTAAATTGATATGAGAAAAACTCAGATTACAATAGATGTAGAGTTGGATGAGAACCACATTCCTGAAAGTATAATGTGGAATGCTGAAGATGGCGGTGTAGAAAAAGAGGAAACGAAAGCAACGATGATCTCTGTTTGGGATGATAAAACGATGGAAGCTTTAAGAATTGATCTTTGGACAAAAGAAATGCCGGTAGACCAGATGAAGATGTTTATTCACCAGATTTTGGTATCTTTAGGAAATACGTACCAGAGAGCGACCGGAGAAGAAGATGTTGCACAGTGGCTTGAGCAGATTGCAGATGAATTTGCTGTAAAATCAGCTATCAGAATGTAATACTAAAACTCTGCACCAATCACAAAATTATATGAAAAAAGCACTTTTACTCATCAGTACAGCGGTATTGTTGGCCGCGTGCGATAAAAAAACCGAACTCAAAGAAACCAAAACAGAGGATTCTGCTGTAACGGTTGAAAAACTTCCTGTATCTGAAAATAAAGATGTTCCGGGGACGGAAAATGTTTCTGAAAATATGGATATCGCCTTATTCAAGGAAAAAGATATTCCGGCTGACATGTTAAAGGGAAGCCTCCATCCACACGATATGGAAGGTGAATCTGTCATGGAGCTTGTTCCCAGCATGGACGATTTCATTAAAGGAAACGGCTCGGATATTGCTTATATAGATGATTCCCTGAAAAAAATGATTCTCAAAATCAACGGAAAATTTGAGGAACTGAAAGAAACAGGTAAAGATACATACGAAAACAGTGAATATCTGGCTTCTTTCACGACCACAGTTCCCGATAAAGTTCCTGAAGAAATAGACGTTCTGGCGTATGCTTTTAACGGAAAGCTGGAAGTGAAAAGAAAATCTGATAACGTTTCAAAAAGCCTTGATTTTTTCATGGGAGGCTTATAAAATAAAATATTATGAATTTTAATACAAAAGTAATTCACGGAGGGCAGCATCACGAGTCTGCAACAGGTTCTGTAAATGTTCCTGTATTTTTAACTTCTACATTTGCACAGAAAAGCCCGGGAGTACATTCCGGATATGAATATTCAAGAGCTGCCAACCCTACAAGACAGGCTTTGGAAGACTCTCTGGCGAGCATTGAAAACGGGGCAAGAGGTCTTGCTTTCGGTTCAGGACTGGCAGCCATCGACTGTGTTTTGAAATTACTGAATCCAGGTGATGAGGTAGTAGCAGTAGATGATCTTTACGGAGGTACCTACAGGATGTTCACAAGGCTTTTTGAAAAATATCAGCTGAAATTTACGTTCGTGAATTTTGATGATGTTTCCAAAATTGCCGATGTTATCACAGACAAAACAAAACTGATCTGGGTAGAAACACCTACGAATCCCCTGATGAAGCTGGTAGACATTAAAGCGGTAGTTGAAATAGCAAAAGGAAAAGATATTCTGGTTGCTGTAGACAATACTTTTGCTACACCATATATCCAGAGACCCATTGATCTTGGAGCAGATATTGTCATGCACTCGGCTACAAAATATTTAGGCGGACATTCAGATGTAATTGCCGGAGCATTGATCACAAAAGATGCTGAACTGGGAGAAAAACTTCACTTTATTCAGTTTGCGAGTGGCGGTATTTTAGGGCCTCACGATTCTTACCTTGTTTTAAGAGGAATCAAAACTTTAGCATTAAGAATGCAGCGTCATTCAGACAATGGCCTTGCTGTAGCGAAATATCTTGAAACTCATCCTGCAGTGGATAAAGTAATTTACCCTGGATTGGAGTCGCACCCTCAATATGAACTTGCCAAATCCCAGATGAAGGAATCTGGAGGAATGGTTTCCTTTACTTTCAAATCAGGTAAAAAAGAAGATGCTGTGAAATTCCTTGAGAAAGTAAGAGTTTTCACTTTGGCTGAATCTTTAGGAGGAGTAGAATCTTTGGCAAATCACCCTGCCTTGATGACACACGCTTCAATTCCTGCCGATAAACGTGAGGAATTGGGTATTACAGACGATTTAGTTCGTTTGAGTGTTGGTATCGAAGATGCAGAAGATCTTATTGCAGATCTTGAGAAAGCTTTTTCTTAACCGGTTAAAATAAATATAATGAGAAAGACCCAGTTTTTTCTGATCTTAATTTTTTTCAGTCAGATGGTATATTCACAGGTAAAAACTACCGATGAACTGTATAAGACAGCTAAAAAGCTGGATAGTCTGATATTTGATATAGGATTTAATAAATGCGATCTTTCTCATTATAAAACTATAGTCAGCAGTGATCTGGAATTTTATCATGATAAAGGAGGAATTACTTTCGGAGAAAAGGCTTTTACCGCCTCCATTAAAAACAATATCTGTGGTGGTCCCAATAAAATAAAGCGGGACCTGGTGCCTAACAGTATGAAAGTATATCCTTTGTACAACAATAATGTTCTGTACGCTTTCATAGAAGAAGGAGAACATGATTTTTTCGAATTCTCCAACGGGAAATGGAATCAGGGGAGCCGGGCGAAATTTACTATTTTGTGGATCATGGAGGATAAGCAATGGAAGATGAAAAGGGTATTGAGCTACGATCATCATTTATAATCAATATGAAAAATACCAGAAAAGCTACTTTTGAAGATTTAAATCAATTAGCAGAATTATTTGATCAATACAGAATCTTTTATCACAAAGAATCTGATATTCCTGCTGCTGAAAGTTTTCTCAGAGAAAGAATAGAGAACAAAGATTCCGAGATTTTTGTGGCGGAACAGGATGGCAAACTGACAGGATTTGTTCAGTTGTATCCTATATTCTCATCCACAAGAATGCAGCGCTACTGGCTGTTGAATGATCTCTATGTTAACAATAATCACAGAGGAAAAGGGTATTCCAAAGAACTGATCGATGAAGCTAAAGAACTTTGCAGATCATCAAATGCCTGCGGAGTTTTACTGGAAACTGGAAAAAGTAATGATGTCGGAAATCAGTTGTATCCAGCTTGCGGCTTTGAACTGTATGATTCTGTGAATTTTTATGAATGGACGAATAAAGAGATATGAAAAAGGTGAATAGTGAATGGTCAATAGTGAATTACTGGAGATATCATTATTTACTCATCGCTCAATGTTCAACAATTATTTATCACTTATAACTAAAAAATATGTCTGATTTCCAAAAATACGTACAAAGATATTTAGACCAGATCCCTTCCGAAAACTGGATTGAAGAATTAAAAAGATCTGGAGAGAAAACCATAGAACTATATTCGAATCTTACAGAAGAACAGTCTCTTTTTGCTTATGCGGAAGGGAAATGGACATTAAAGGAACTTCTGCTTCATTTGTCAGATACCGAAAGAATATTCCAATACAGAATTCTTGCTTTTGCCAGAGGCGAAAAAGCCGAATTACCAGGCTTTGATGAAGAAGAATATACTGCCCATTCTTTTGCAGATAAAAGATCTTTGGACTCTTTACTGGAAGAATATACGCTTATCAGAAAATCTTCTCAGATCCTAGTGGAAACTCTTGAGCCGTCTGTTTTAGCTAATATAGGAACAGCTAACGGAAATCAACTGGCTGTAGAAACCATAGGGAAACTGATCGTAGGACACAATTACCACCATTTGAATATCATTGAGGAAAGGTATCTTCCTGGATTGAAATAGGTTAAGATTGAGGAATTAAGAAGATATAAATTCAATAGGAACGGGCTTTAGCCCGTTTTTTTAATAATGATAATCAGCCAAATATGGCTTTAGCCAAAACATAAATAAAAATATTATTTTTGGTTAAAACAACACAAATGTCATTTATCAAAATTTATATTCATCTTGTTTTTTCTACAAAAAGCAGAGTTCCACATTTGAATACATTTGATTTGAGGATTAAAGTATGGAAACATATTAAGGAAAATGCTTCTCAGAGGAATTTATTTAGATATGGTTAACGGTTATTCAGATCACTGCCATTGTCTGATTTCGCTGGGATCGGGTCAGAATATGGAAAAAATAGTACAATTGTTAAAGGGAGAATCTTCTTTTTGGATTAATAAAAATCAACTTACTCAGGAAAAATTCTCATGGCAGGATGAATATTTCGCCGTTTAGGTTTCTGAATCGAATGTAGATGCTGTAAGAGAATATATTAAGAATCAGGAGAAGCATCACCGGAAAAAAGGTTTTGAAGATGAATATCGGGAATTCCTTGAAAAGAACAATTTCTTATAGATTTTGGCTAAAGCCAAATATTATGGAACCTTATTTTAAACGGGCTAAAGCCCGTTCCTATTGAATTTTATACATTTTTTATCAAAAGCTTTGTATATTACTTGATATTACAATAGTATTTGTTATGTCTTTTTATAACGAAGACCAACATATTCAATAGGAATGGGTTTTAGCCCGTTCACGGCAATAATCCATCCGGCAAAACATTTATCGCATATTTTTTGGCTGAACCTTCCCATTTTTTTACCTTTATACAGGTTTTATGCCTTATTAAATTATGGAAAACATTATAGAAATATTAAAGTCCGGCGGAACGATTCTTTATCCTACAGATACCATCTGGGGAATCGGTTGTGATGCCACCAATATAGATGCTGTCAATAAAATCTTTGATATCAAAAAAAGGGAAAAAAACAAATCCATGATCATTTTGGTGGAGTCTGAAAAGAGACTTCAGGATCTTGTGGATGTTCCTGAAATGGCTTGGGAAATTATTGATCTTAGTGAAAAGCCGGTAACTATTGTTTATGAAAATCCCCGCGGACTTCCCAAGGAACTTCTTGCTGAGGACGGAAGCATAGGAATCAGGCTGATAAAAACTGATTTCTGCCGAAAGCTGATCACTAAACTGAATAAACCTCTTGTTTCCACTTCTGCCAATTTTAGTGGTGATAAAAGTCCCTTAAAGTTTTCGGATATTTCACCGGAAATCATTAAACTGGTAGATTATGCAGTGGAGGAAGACAGGGAAAAGGTTTCGAAATATTCAGGTTCTTCAGTGATAAAAATATGGAATGATAACAGGATTAAGGTTCTTCGTGAATAAAATCATGTAATAATTCTTTCAATTTAAATCTTGTCAATATATATCGGCAGGATTTCTTTTTTTTAATTTCTATCTTTGCAGTCTTCAATATTAAAAATGCCGGAGAAGTTTCCTGATCTGCATGATTAATGGAGAATATATAGCTAGAAAAGACGACTTATTTAATGATGAAAATTAATCTTACCCAAAATAAAAATTTAAAACTGTTCAAGATCATTGCTGATGCTGCGGAAAAGAACAATCAGTCGGTATACATTGTCGGCGGTTATGTCCGCGATCTTCTGATGAAAAGGACAGCATCTACTGATATCGATTTTGTGACAGAGCAAAGCGGTATTGAGCTGGCACAGACTGTTGCGAATGATATTGATCCCAAATTAAAAGTTTCTGTCTTCAAAACGTACGGAACAGCCATGATTAAATATAAAGATCTTGAGCTGGAATTTGTAGGGGCCAGAAAAGAAAGCTATACTGAGAACAGCCGGAAGCCGGAAGTAGAGGGCGGAACACTGGAAGACGACCAAAAAAGAAGAGATTTCACCATCAACGCTATGGCAATTTCTTTAAATAAAGCTAATTTCGGAGAACTGATAGACCCTTTCAATGGCGTTGAAGATCTGGAAAAAGGAATTCTAAGAACCCCTTTGGAACCTGCTCAAACCTATTCTGATGATCCGTTGAGGATGATGAGAGCCGTTCGTTTTGCTTCAACATTAAATTTTATTATTGAAGAAAAATCACTGAATGCTATAAAACAAGAGGCAGAAAGGATCAAGATCGTTTCTATGGAAAGGATCATGGTTGAGTTCAACAAGATCATGATGTCCAAAAAACCATCTGTAGGATTGGGATTAATGGAAGAGACAGGACTTTTGAAACTGATCATTCCTGAGCTGATCGAGCTGAAAGGAGTGGAAGAAGTGGAAGGGCAGACTCATAAAGATAATTTCTACCACACGCTGGAGGTTGTAGACAATATTTCAGAGCATACGGATAACCTTTGGTTACGCTGGTCCGCATTGTTGCATGATGTCGGTAAAGCGCCAACCAAAAAATTCGTAGAAGGAACAGGATGGACTTTCCATGGGCATGAGTTTTTAGGCTCAAAAATGGTAAAGACCCTTTTCCATAGATTGAAACAGCCGTTGGGAAGTGATATGAAATATGTTCAGAAAATGGTGAAGCTTTCGTCACGTCCTATTGCCCTTATTACCGATGATGCTTCAGACTCTGCATTAAGGAGACTTTTATTTGATGCCGGGGAAGATCTGGAAGATCTGTTTACCCTGTGTAAAGCGGATATTACAACCAAAAATTCTAAAAAGCAGGACAGATTCAAGAAAAACTTCGAATATGTAGCGGTGAAGATCAAAGAAGTGGAAGAAAAAGATCAGGTGCGTAATTTCCAGCCACCAATCACAGGAGAAGAAATCATGCAGATGTTTGATCTGAAACCGGGAAAAGAGATCGGAATCCTTAAAGAAAAAGTAAAAGAAGCCATCCTTGAAGGCGAGATCCCCAATGACAAGGAAGAAGCTGAAAAGTTTGTTATTGCTGAAGCTGAGAAATTGGGATTGAAGTATAATTAAACTTAGAATATATAAAAAGCTTCGGCGGGACTTTGTCCCGCCGTAGCCTTTTTAATCATTGAAAACAAAATCAGGCCGCTTCGGAGAAGCGGCCTGAAAAAAAACACAAATGATGAAAAAAAATAAAATTTATAGATAATACCGAAGTATTAATGTCTTAGTTTGCATAAACTGAATTTGAGCCTATACCTGTAGTAAATGACCTGATAATAGCGCCTGAAGTATTGTAAACTACAATTTTGCTGGCTTGGGTAAACCCATTGGAATCAGAAGTGAAAATTTTGTCATTGATTACACTGAATCCATATAAAGCAGAATACGCATCAACACTGTTGGCTACAGTAAACAGCGGTGATGTAGGTGCTGTTGCAGCACTCATATCCATCTTGTACACATCCTTTCCGGAAGTGAAATAAAACTTACCATTGGCAATTTCAAGGTTCGTAGCATTGGCAATACCTGTTAAAGTAGTGGTCTTTGTAATGCTTCCCGTGCTTGAGATCTGGTAAATATAAGAATCAGCAGTTCCTGCAGCAATAGCATATACATTTTGGTTGCTGGAAATAATCTTATTGATGTTTCCTGCCGGCAACGTGATCGTAGACTGAACATCGTTGGTAGAAGTATTGATGTAAGTAATCTTATTTCCAAAACCAAATGAAGCATTCTGTACAAAGATATTGTTTCCCGCTTCTACAATTCTTTCAGCAGCATCGGTGAAAGTAATTTTTTTGATGAAAGAACGGTCTGAAGCTTTGTAGATGCTTACATACTTGGCACCTAAATATTTATCATTCGTTACATAAATATTGTTGTTGGCAAAAGCCATATATCGCGGAGCATTAAGTTCAGCGGTAATTTCGCCATTCGCTTTAAAATTATAGCGGTTTGCAATCTGGATCTTATTAGAGTTATTCAATAGCAGATAAGCATTTTCACCATTGAAAGCAACCATCTGTAAAACGTCACCTAATTTTGCTCCTCCGTTATTAAGGGAAAAAACATTATCCTGTTTAAGGTTCAGGTCTGCACTTACAAACGTTACGTCACCTTCAGGTTTTCCGAAAGTACCTTCATTAGCGATTAAAAAACCGTTGCCATAGAATGTTTCCTGCTCATCATCATTATCACTGCTACAGGACACGATGCCCAAAAGAAGTGTAAAAGCAAAAAGAAGAGGTAGAATTTTGTTCAGTTTCATAATATTTTTAAGTTTAAAAATTAATAGTTGCATACATACTGTAATTTCTCTTAGGCATCGGATACAGAGACACCGTCTGATAAACCGTATTGGTGACATTGTTCACTTTAAATCCTAAAGTGTATCGCTTGAAAAGTGCGGCAGAAATTCCGGTATTTAAAATAAAATAAGGATCAATAGCTGTAGACCTTTGCTCGTTCGTAGTCGTATAGGTAAGACCATTGAAAAGCCCCTGTGCGTATAGCTTAAGGAATGAATAGCCATACTCTATATTTCCGACAGCTTTATGTATCGGAACATACATCATCTGCATTTGAGTATTCTTGTTGACAGATTTTGAATAAGTGTACCCTGCATCCAGCTTCAGAGCATGATTTCCGAATTTCTTATTCCACTGAACCTGTGATTCCAATCCGTAAGATTCAACCCTGTATGTATTCACAGGAGCCCAGTATCCATAGGGAGTAGGAAGCCAGTTGATGAGATTTTTGATGTCCATGTAATAAGGACTTAATGTTATTTTAAAATCTCCCAGGCTGAACTCGTGGTTCATATCAATATTCGTGGATGTTTCAGGAAGCAGGTCCAGATTTCCTCCCGGCTGCCAGTAAAGATCATTAAAAGAAGGATATCTGAAATTTCTTGAAAAATTGACTCCCATACGATACCATTGTAAAGCATCCCATTTTCCCGAAAACGAATACAGAAGGGGAGAAGAAATATCCTCCACAAAATCCTTCTTGATCCCGGCTTCAAAACGAAGCTCCTTAGTGGCAAAATACCTGATTAAGCCGGATAAAGAACCTACATTTCTGCTGATGCTGCCAATTCCGGATTGATAACCTTCACCCTTATTCACCTGGAATTCCCCAATCGCATTAATGTTGATCTTTGGAGTGATGAAATAGTTGAAATCATTTTTGAAAATGTAGTTCTTTCCCTCTGCGCCACTTGCTTTAGGTTGGTTAAGACCTGAAAAATACTGGAAATTATCTTCCGTATAAGCTGCTTTTAAGCTGTTCGAAAGAGTACTTTTATTGATATCCCATGCAATTAAGCTTCTTAAAGTCTGTGCATTATATTTTGTTTTAGTGCCATTTTGTTCAAAAACAGGATAATGCTGTGATGCATCAAACATTTGATTCTGCCATGAAATGGTCTGGTGATCAGCAATTTTATAAGAAGCTCCGATGTTGACCGAAGTGTTATAGTATTTTCCGTTAATATTGTGAAATCCAGTACTTCCTACGATAAATTCAGGGACCTTATAATCATTTTGGCTTGTGAAATAGCTTCCCGAAACCTTAACACTTAATTTATCATTGCTGAAAGAAGCCTGCAGAAAATTATTATACGTATCAAAAGAGCCCGCCTCCGAATAAACAGAAGCCTTGAAACCCCTGTTGAAATCCAGGATATTATTTAAATGAATACTTCCTCCAACAGCTCCACTGCCATAAACAACACTTCCTCCGCCAGCTTTTATATCAATCTGATCATATCCGAAAAGTGGAATATTATTCACATCTCCCTGGCCTAAAAAGCTGGAATTTATGTTGATCCCGTTCCATACAAAAGCAGTCTGCTGAGCTGTTGTTCCCCTGAATGAAGGCGAAGAAACAGCCCCACGTCCATTTTCTTTCACATAAATAGAAGACTGAAAGCGTAAAATTTCAGAAAGATTGGCTGAATTTTTTTCGAGATCTTTTGGAGTGAGCGTGCGTACCGGATGAAAAAGTTTCACCTTGCTCATCTGGCTGTCGAAAATATAAATGGTGTCAACCGCTTTCTCCTGTCCGAAGAGAAAGCTGCCATAAGACGAACAAAGCAGTAATAAAGATCTTTTTATATCCATACTATTTTACTTTTCCTCCGAAAGTAATAACGTTTTTAGTTATAATTCTGGCAGGTCTCCTGACTTTCGCTTTCTGTACCTTCCCGTATGAACAGTGGTTTTTTACAGAAATCTTATTGCGATTTACAGTTGCGGGGACAGTTTGGGAGTTACACCCAATTCCCTATTATTTCCAAAATGCTGGAAACCAAAATTTTTGCAAAGATAACTTTTTAAATTTATTGCACAAAAAGACAAAAAGTCAATTGTGAATGGTCAATATTAACAATTCACTTGTAAATAAAATTGACCATTGACAAAAGTCTGGTATTTGAAATCTTGATTCTTGGTTCTTAAAACTTTAATTCACCATTCACTTGCGAAGCAAAATTCACTATTCACAAAATTACACCTTTACAAAAACGATGAATCAAAATAGAACGGCAACAGATCTTTAATAGAATGCACCTTTACCACTTCATCATTCATGCTTGAAAAATAAAGGATAATGTTTTCGTTCTGTTTCGTTTCATATTCTATTAAGCTTTGCCGGCAGGCTCCACAAGGTGGAATCGGAGGATTTTTCTCATGAAATTCCTTAGGACCTCCCACGACAAAGATTTTCTTCACCTTAACATCCGGAAAATTGGCTGCTACCCAGAAAAGAGTCGTTCTTTCTGCACAGAGTCCCGATGGATAGGCTGCATTCTCCTGGTTGTTACCGGAGTAAATTTCACCGTTTTCCAGTAAGACGGCACATCCTACAAGGAAATTCGAATAGGGCGCATAAGCATTTTCACGGGCTTGTATTGCTCTTTCAAATAAGGTTTTTTCTATATCGTTCAGTTCACTGCTGTTTTTAAAATGCTCGTAACTGATCTGTATGTCTTTTTTCATATATTAGTAAGACTAAAAAGGGGGCCAAATTTACTTCTTTTTCATCACTTCGACAATGTTTTTTTTATTCATCATTAAATTGAAAATCAAAAAAGTAAAATGTTATATACACCAATAAAATTTAGAAATATAGAATTGAAAAACAGATGGGTAATGTCTCCCATGTGTATGTATTCATGCGAGAATGGATTGGCTAATGATTTCCACTTTGTCCATTACGGAAGCAGATCTCAGGGCGGTACAGGCCTTATCATGGTTGAAGCTACGGGAGTAGAGCCACGCGGAAGAATTACCAACCACTGTATGGGAATCTGGAATGATGAGCAGGCAGAAGAACTTAGAAAAATTGTCGATTTTGTCCATTCCCGTTCAGAAAGTAAAATTGGGATCCAGCTTGCCCACGCCGGAAGAAAAGGTTCCACATGGAATAACCTGCAGATCCCTGTTGAAGAAGGCTGGGAAACCGTTGCACCAAGTCCTATTCCTTATCATCCTACTGAAAGGGTTCCGCATGTTCTGACTGCTGATGAGATCAAAGAACAGGTACAGAATTTTAAAGAAGCAGCAAAAAGAGCTGTAAAGGCCGGTTTTGACGTGATTGAAATTCACGGCGCTCACGGATATCTGATTCATCAGTTTTTATCACCGCTTTCCAACATCAGAACAGATGAATATGGTGGAAGCTTTGAAAACAGAGTCCGTTTTCTTTTGGAAATTGTTGATGCTGTCAACGAAGAGCTGGATGAAGATACAGCACTTTTTGTAAGAATTTCCGGTACTGAATATGCCGAAAACGGATGGGATATCAATGACAGTGTAAAGCTTGCAGAAATTTTAAAACAGCATTCTGTAGACCTTGTAGATGTCTCAAGCGGTGGAAATATCCATGGTGCAAAAATATCTGTATTTGACGGCTATCAGGTTCCTTTTTCATCCCAGATCAGAAAAGAGGCCGGAGTAAAAACCGGAGCGGTAGGATTGATTACAAGGGTGGAACAGGCTGAAGAAATTCTGGAAAAAGGAGATGCAGACCTCATATTCGTGGCAAGAGAAATCTTAAGAAACCCATATATTGCCGTTCAGGGTTCATTTGAGATGAAAGAAGAATGCTTTTTCCCGCACCAATATACAAGAGCGAAAATTTCATCATAAGATCCGGAATGAAAATTGAAGACTTTATGCTCACCTGTCCCAGCAAGAAATTTCTGGGAATAGAATGTTTGGGGTGCGGTGCTCAGAGAGCCATTGTATTGGTATTTGAAGGCCGGTTCTCAGAAGCCTTTCATCTGTATCCGGCCGTTTATACACTGCTCCTGTTCTTTTTTACCCTGGGATTGAGTTTTATAGACAGAAAAAGAAAATACGGTAACATCCTGATGATAATGATTGCTGTAAATCTGGTTATCATGATCGTATCTTATTATTATAAACATTTTTACATGCATTCTCATTGATAAAAATAAGCTGAAGAAATGTATTTTTTTAACATTTAATTGATCTTGGTAGAAAAAAAGTCGTAGAATTACTACAAAATGTAAATATGTTGACTAAAAACTTTTTAAATTAAAGCTTGAAGTCTATCTTTGTTAGACAAACTTTATGAATAGTATAATCATTAATGATTAAAATGTAAGAATATGGCAGGAAATTCAAGAGGAATCTTAAAATTCAATGGAGGTGAAGGACAAAAGTTGTTAAAGCTTAACTACAGCGTATCAAGATCTACAGATGTTTCAGGACGTGTAGCGTCTGATCCATCGAACGCTTTGATCAAAGTAACAATTGAAGCAACTGAAAAGTCTGATATTCTGGAAAGCTTACTGAACGGTAAATATAAGCCCACAAGCGGCGAAGTTACATTTAATAAATCGCATGAAGAAGGAACATTGATTACCCTGAAGTGGGAAAACGGATATGTAATTCAGCATGAGATGGATTTTGATGCTGTCGACAGCAACAGTATGCTGGTAAGCTTTGTGGTAAGTGCAGAAAGCATTACGTATGGAAATTCACTATATGACGGATTCTGGCCATTAAGCTAGGTCCTGAGTAGTATAAAATACAAAGAGACTGTCCCTCAAGACGGTCTTTTTTTACCTGTTGTGAACACTATTTTCTGGCAAGGGATTTTTGTTTATTTTTAAAAATTCCCGATTGGATGAATAATATACACATTTTAACGCAAATCACTTTATAAAATATGTCTACTACACCTGAAAAATCAAAGGGAACGAGTTTTCGCCCGGCACAGAATGCAGACGGGGTATCTGAAAATCATCATACCGGAATCAACCGTCTGGTTAAGCTTTCCTTAGTCATAGAAGGAAAAATCATCAAATTTTATAAGCATTTCAAACTTAAACAAAGCGCTCAGCGTCATCATGAATTTACGCTTACGCTGGCCCATGATACGTTGGGAGACCGCCAGACCCATTCGTTGGAAGAAGCCAATAAGTTCCTTGGAAAGCGCCTCACTGCAGTTATTTCATATAAAGGTATAGACAACAGTCCCGAGAGAACCTTTGTGGGAATCATTACCGGGGTGGCATTCAGCCAGGAGAAAATGAGCCTGGGGAATATTGTGCTTACAGGATCCAGCCCGACTATCCTTTTGGATGGAGCTTCCCATGTTCAGAGTTTTGGAGGAAGTCAGCCGGTCAATATAGGAATTATTGCTGAAGAGGTTATTAAACAGGGGATTGATAAAGGTCGCTTTGATGTCAGGGTAGATGCCAATAATTTTTCCCAGATCATCTACAGCAGCCAGTACGACGAAACCCATTACAACTATCTGGCAAGAATGGCAGAAGCCTATGGTGAGCAGTTTTTTTATGATGGTGAAGTCCTGCATTTCGGGAAGCTGCCGCCTCAGAACAAACCTATCATCCTGACCTACGGAAGCAGCGCCAATGATATTAAGGTTGAACTGAAAGCAATCCATACCAAGCCCCAGTTTTATGGGTACAACAGCAATAAAAATGAAAAACTTACTTCGGGTTCCACGCCTATTCAGCATGTAAGTGATATTGCAAAGACAGCTTATGATCACAACAACAGTATTTATAAAACCCCTGCGCTTCAGATAGCCCCTATCAAGGCAACAACCCATCTGGACGTAGAATATTCCCAGAAAAGCGCTTCAGGAAGTGCTGCGGTGAACGTTTTTTCCATTTCGGGAAATACAACGGTTCCATTCCTTCATCCGGGATGCATAGCCGATGTTCAGATGCGGAAACAGGACTCCAATGAAACCTCCTATTTCACAAGAATTATGATCACGGAAGCTGAACATGAAATCGACACGATAGGACATTATAAAGGAAGTTTTACAGGGATAGCAGCAGATACAGGATTTCTTCCAAGACCTGAATATAAGATTCCTAAAGCCGAACCACAAACCGCAGTCGTTATATCCAATACAGATCCGGAAGGACAGGGCAGGATACAGGTACAGTTTGACTGGCAGACGAGCGATACAACCCATTTTATCAGGATGATGAGTCCTGATGCAGGAGGAACAGATCAGATCACGCAGAACAGAGGATATGTGGCCATTCCGGAAGTGGGAGACCAGGTGATGGTGAATTTTGTCCACAGCCATCCGGACAGACCTTTCGTCATGGGAGGTATGTTTCATGGAGGAATAGCCTTGGGTGGAGGCGTTAATAATCATCTGAAATCCATCCAGACCAGAAGCGGGATCAGAATTCTGATGAATGATGAAGAAGGAAGCGTAAAGATCATGGACCCTAGCGGAAATATCTACTATATGGATGGTGCCGGAAACATCAGCATGAAAGCTCCTAAAAATTTCACCCTGAATGCCGGAGATAATATCAACATTACTGCCGGAAAAGAAATTTCGATCAGTGCGGGAGAAGGAATCAACAGTTCTGCCAACAACAGTATTATTTCTACAGCCGGAAAAGATATCGTACAGACGGCCTCCGGTGATATCCGTGAAACGTCGGACACAAGAACCGAAATGGTGGAAAAAGAATTCAAAAGACAGTCCGAAACATCCAATGAAATAGCCGGAGAAATATCTATGTTCAGCGAGCTTGAAAATATGACGATGCAGAGCGGTAAGATTGTAGAATTCAACAGTGCCGAAAAATCAAAACTTTTCTGATATGGCAATCATTAAAACTGCTAAGAATATACAGATAAAAGTCACAGACTCTTATCATCTGAATGTCGGCAAAAAGGTTGAAAAAATTGCTCAGAAAATTAATGTAGAGGCACAGAAAAACAACCTTGTTTTGGCATGCAATAAGAAAATAATGTCCCATGGAAACAAATAAATTAAGAATTCTGATTCTTTTTATTGTAAGTAGTTTCTCATTAATCAATTGTCAAAATAAAAAAATGGAACAAAAATACAGCTGGTTGGGAACCCTTTCGGCACCGCAGGAATATCCGATGGAAATTTACAAAGGAGCCCTTATCGCTGATGATTTTACCTACGGCTTCGATGCCATCTGGGGCACACAGAATACAGGCTGGGGAAATGAAGGGGGAACAATGAGTGTAGAAACCAGCCAGATGGATATTCCCCACAAGCTGGAATTTACCTGGTATTCTCTGGTAGAAAATAAATTTTATACCGGACAATGGGATTTGGATCAAGAAAAAATAAAAGGTCTTTTTGAAAAAGGGTTTATAGATCAGGATAATGGTAAAAAGACCACCTACAGTAATTTCATTGTCGGCCTTGCTCCAAAAGGGAAAGTGGTTTTATGGATCAACGGTCCGGGAAACCAAAAAGAAGTAGGTGCTTTCCAGGCTCATGATACCATCATTACCAAAGAGAAAGCATACGAAAACGCACAGTACATGCTGAAAGAAGGTTTTGCAGACAGAATGCTGAAAGATCCGTCTTATGAAACATTCAAGCCTGAGATCAGAGCTAAAATAGAAAAAGAAGGCTATCCTGATCCGGATATTTATGAAGTCTACAGAGAAAAATATAACTGGAAATCCTCAGTGATTTTGCCGGAAGGCAGTGAGAGGCTCGATTTCGGATTTACCAATTATAATGGGGAACAGGAAAACCTCTTCGGGGAAAGCCTGACAGCTGATACCTATAAAAAACGGGCTGTCCCAAAATTCTGTGGTTTTTACTGGAGAGATAAGAATAAAAAAAGATACGGCGTATGGGTGGATTCTTTTGATGAAAAAGAAATGTTTGACTTATTCAGGAAGTTGGGAAAAGAAAAAAATATAGACCTTATCATTAAAGTCAATGCAGATAATACAGGAGCTAATCTATCATTAAAGAGCGAGAAAGAAGAGCTGCCGGTTACCAAAGCAAAAATCAGACTTTCACGTGCAATAGAATAACACCTTCATACAATTAACATCAGTCTGTCAACAAAAATAAAATAAGAACGATGCACAATAATAAATTTGGAGATTATACACCGGAAATAACCAAAGAGGAAGTATTAGACATTACTCTTGGGGTGTTTTTTGACGGAACTTTGAATAATAAAACCAATACCACAGAAAGAGTAAACAAAACAGCCGACTACAAAAAAAATGGAGGCTCGCCCACGGATAACAACAGTTATAATAACGACTGGAGCAACGTGGCGCGTTTATGGGACAATTACGATAAAAGTTTTGGCATCTACATAGAAGGTATCGGTACCGAAGATAAAGAAGAGGATTCTATGCTTGGCTATGCCTTCGGAACAGGGGCTACCGGAATCCGTGGGAAGGTGAGAAAAGGTTGCGAAGAGATCGTGAAAAAAGTAAAAAATATCAAGAATGCAAAAAAAGCAGATAAAATTGCAGTCCTTACTTTTGATGTTTTCGGTTTCAGCAGAGGGGCAGCTGCCGCCCGTAATTTCGTCCATGAAATAGGCAAATCCAAATATAAAGCTACCACAAGTACTGTTTCACATCAGGGTGTTACAGTAACTGCCCGTTACGACAGCGACGGTACTGGAGGAATACAAAGTGAAGAGCTTCCGAAATGGGGACATCTGGGACTTAAGCTGCAAGAGGCAGGAATTACAGTGGATGTGCTGAAAGTGAGGTTTCTGGGTATTTATGATACTGTTTCCTCCTATTCAAAAAACTTTTCTGCCACACCGAACTTTCATAATGATGTGGAAGAGCTTAGCCTGAATGATATTGGCAGAGCACAGAGCGTGATTCATTTTGTGGCAGAAAATGAACACAGGGAAAATTTTGACCTCACGAATGTGCATGTAGGCATAGAAAAAATATTTCCGGGGGTACACTGTGATGTAGGGGGAGCTTATGAAGACGGACCGGAAATCTGGGAAGAACTTGAAACGTCCTGGACAACGAGTGCAAAATTAGAGGAATTCAAAAGAGAGCTTGTCGCGGAATCCTGGTATACAGAAGAAGAACTGAAGATTACTCCCGGTTTTTATCTGTCATTGAGGGGAGAACGTAAACTTATAAAAAAATCATACAGCTATATTCCTTTACATTTTATGGCCGAATATGGTGTTCAGAAAACAGTTCCCCTGACCTTAAAGAAGATTACCGATGAAAAGTACTCCGTTTCATCAGATGCCCTGTTGGTGAGAATAAAAAGCCGCTTAAGACCTTATGCGATGGGAGATGGAAGGCAGTACATCTTTAAGCGGTATAAAGATCTTGAAAGAGCATATGGCGGAATACCGATACCGGAACATAAATATGCAGACTATCAGAAGGAAATGAAAGAACAGGATGATTTGAGAACACTAAGAAACAAGTATCTGCACAGATCAGCAAGAAGAGAAGGTATAGGAATGGACCCCACATCGGACAGGGTAAGAGTGCTTCATTAATGGCTTACCATGAATAGGCAAAATAAAAAAAAAGATACGGAAGCCGGATCATTTATGCAGAAATTTAATATACATACCGTTCAGAAAGGGGAGAGCTTAAAAAGCATAAGCCTGTTGTACAACATAGATGCCGATGCTTTAAAGTTATTTCACAATAACCACTGCAATGTAAAGGAGATGATCCTGATTGAGCTCACGGGGCAGAAAGAAATTTTTCTTCCCAGAACAGCCGTGACGGATAAAAACAGACTGGTAAAGTTCGGGCATGCAAACAGCCTGATCTTTCAGCCTGAGAACTCATTCACCAGATACGGAGCTACGGTGACCATTGAAAATAATGATCATAAAAATGAACTGAAATATGAAACATCAGTACGCTGGCTGAAAAAGGAAAACAAGCTTCATTTTTTTGAAATAGACAGAACCTCCAATCTGTATCTGAACGAAGAAGAAGTCAATGAAATAGCCGATCTGCTGGCCTATAAAACATCTAAGGTTTTATACCCGTTACAGATCAGCGCAGATGAGCAGGGAAAATTCAATGCCGTAGAAAATCTTTCAGTATTCAAAGAGAGATGGCCGGCCGTAAAGGAAGAACTTTACAAAGAATTTGAAGGAGAAACAGTAGATAATTATTGCGAAAAGATAGAAAAAGTAATCAACGAACAGGATGCGATAAATCTTTATTTAAAAGATGATTATTTCATCAGAACCCTGTTCTTCGGGATTTATCAGAGTTTCGGACGGGATTATCAGGTCGAGATAGAGAGTAGTTTCCCTGTTGTCGGTAATCCTGTAGAACCGAAATACAAAATAAAATTAGAGATAGATCCCCTGAAGGGCAAAACCGGCCTGGCTAATATAGAAGGAGAAGGCCAGCTAAACGATGAAAGATCCGTATATGATTTCATGAATAAAGCCCCTTTTTCAATGATCATTGAAGATCATCCAGTTATAAACCATGAAGGGAATTTCAGAATAGTATCCTATCTGAACGGGGAAACCTTACTTTTAAAGTCAATGTATTTAGAGTGCAGCATAGAACTTGAGAAAAAAAAGAAAATATCAGTAGTCATTGCTGAAATGACAGACTAATTGAAAACAAAACAAAATGAAAACCAAATTAAATCATAAAATATCCATACTTGTCTTTATACTGGGCTTCAGCCTATATTTCGGACAAAAAGTAGAGTTTAATATCCCGAAGGACATCGAGACTTTACAAAACTCCGTTTTTTATTTCCAGAATGATTTCACCAAAGATGAAGTTAAAGCTGCCGCAGCTTCCGACAGCGATTTTTCAACAACTGTCGATCTTTATAACCTGAAATACGATGCAGATATCAAAAATCCTTATTTGAATCTGGCATTGAAAAGAGGTTCTAAACCCAAACAGTTTATTCAGCAGGCCGTCTGGAACGTCAATATGAAAAAGGTCTCTTCAAAGAGTACGAAAGTCACTGTTTTTCTTGAAAAAGTAGTGCCGGACAGCTGGTCTGAAAAAGAAGTCGATACAAAACTGACCAAATCCACCGGTAAACTTGAGCAAGAGATCAAAGAATTTCTTTTAAATTATAAACCTGCAGAGCCTGATAATGATGTGTCAGAAGCCGATAGTACGGCTGTTGCAACCTATACAACTGCTGTGATGACAACAACATATGATAGGGTTGCAGAAAATCCGAAGCAGAAAAAAACTTCAAAAAAACTTCAGAGCCTGTTCGGCAAGAAGCAGTTTGTTGCATTACCGGCTGCATCAGATACTTTTACAAAGCTCTTGCAGGTAAGCCCAAGTGAATTGGAATGCAAAGACTGTAAAGGCGGAACATATTCCAACTGGGATTTCGATGATTTTAATATGATCTACGCAAATATGAGCACCGGTCTGGAATATTATGCCATTCAATATTACGGGCAGGATATGGTTTCAGGATTGCCGCATGGCCTGGTATTCAACGACAGCTCACCATCCGAATGTAAACAGAAGTTTGCACGGTACAACGCACAGCTTTACCAGACCACAGTGGATACCGATGAAAACTCATCCAAAGCACTAACGGTTGTTACTTTTAAGATGAATTCCTCCTTTGTACGACTGGAATTCGGAAATGAATATTTAAGCAGATTAGTAATTTCAAATAAAGAATTTTAGCCATGGCAGAAAAACATATTGTAGTACAGGGTGCTATGTGCAAATGCCAGTTCGGACAGGTCCCGGACAAACTCAAAGTGCTCTCACACCAGAAAGAATACGCTAATGATAAAAATGCCTCCAAAAAGCTTATCGTAACCACGAAAGAAATAGGAGCAGCTACATTTGAAAAAAACACCTTCGGAAACTGTACAAAAATGGGAGTTCCGCCGCCGCCATGCAAAATTATGGTAACAGAGTGGCAGAATTTTTATGATAAAGTACAGCTCAATAACAACGGGTATATCATTTTAGAAGACAGCAAGGCCGTTTGTGCCATTGCCGGAACACCATGTATTGAGATCATAGATCATGGGCAACGGACAGAAGGCAGCCCGCAGAACTTTAAAAATGCTGATCCGGATGTACAGCAGCAGATCAATCCGTTGGTCAATCCCGAAGAAATGTATAAAGAACAGCCTGAATACGGTGGGCAGGATGGTGTAATCTAAACGACAAAGAAATGGCAAAAGGAGTAAAAAAAATAAAGGTTACAAAAGGCAATTATTATCCAAAAATGTCTGTGCCGGGTCAGAGAATTACGATTGTCCCGAATCAGGATGTCACTTTCCAGGTAGAAGAATGGCTGCCGGATACCACGGCTGAAGATAAAAAGAAACCTGTGATTTGGATGAGACAGACCAACGACCGCAAAATTATTATCTATCAGGTTCCATCTTCCACAGGGTATAAATTCAGTATTGATAAACAGTACTGCGGTAGTTATCAGTTCTACATTGAAGCCAGTTTTTCCGGTAAAAGAGATACCAAAAATAATGTGGGACTGTATGTGAAAGGCTGGTGCGAGCCAAAAATTGTTACCAGTAAATGGACTACCCAGAGAGGAAGTAAGACCAGCATCAAAAACCAGAATAAAGTCAATTATATTTCCTACGGGCATATTGTGTATCTTAATCTGACCACAGAAGGTCTCAACGGAAATACGCTGACCATTGAGCTTTGGAACCAGCAGTCTGCAAAAGATGACAAGCTGGTTCATGTATACAATAATGTACAGGTGATAGATGGTGAGGTCAATTTAAAAATAGAAAATACCTACTCATGGATGGCCCATGTGGACAATATCCAGAATGTAGAAGAGTTTTATGTCAAAGTAAAAGATTCCGCTTCCAAAAAGTACATCAAAGATAATCTGGGTGATGATCTTCATGCTATCTACCTGAATGTCAAAAACAAAGTGGTTACCACTAATGCCAATGTCAGCAAAAACCAGACCCCGACAAAAGTATATAAGCCGGATGTAAATTCCGCAAGACTCGAGCCATGTAAATTTGAAGTCATCAAAATAACGGAAACTGAAATAAAAGATGGCAAGGCCAACAATACAACAGCTACAGTCTTTAAAAACGGAGATGGTATCAAACTCATAAAATCTGCTGCTCTTCAGGAACATATTCAGAGAACAATCTATTATAAATTTGATTCCACAGTCATTGATAAGGATGGAGTTGCCATCCTGAATAATGTTCTCAAATTCCTTCTCGAGCACAAAGATTCCACCATGAATCTCAGTGGCTATGCTTGCGTTATAGGAAAAGAAAATTATAATAAAGGACTTTCCCAAAGAAGAGCTGATGTAGTGAAAAAATTCTTTGCAGACGGAGGATTGGATCCCAGAAGAATTATCTCGGTAGGAAAAGGAGAAGTAGATCCTACAGACGATAAAATGGGAAGAGATAATATCAAATACAAAAATGAGAAAGATTACGAAAACAACCGTAGAGTAGACATCTCTTTTGTATTCAATGCCCACGATGCCCAGACTATCCATTATGCAGTAGTAGCTCCTACTTCAGCCACGAAAAAAAAGCTTATCATTGATGTGACAGGTTTTGATACCAACAGCTGTTTCAGAGATGCCAAAAACAAACATAAAAAAGAAATTTATATCGTCGATGTAGGGCAGACAATAGATAAAGGAGATACAAAAAAAAGCTTTCAGACACCAACATTCCCTTATGAAGTCTATGCTCCGCTGAGCAGGTATAATTTTGGAGGAGGAGTTGGATTTGATGCCCAATCCATGACCGTTATGCAATATATCTGGCCTGCATCTTCCAGCCCGAATCAGTTTCATATGCACGTACATACCTGCAGATATTACAGCAATGAGAAAAGAACTACAGTATTAATAAAAGCATACCCGGATATAAAGTGGAGATTCGCCTTTTTTATCAACCTGAGCAACAGCTTAAGTATAAAATGGCAAAAAATGACTCCTGAAAAGCACAAAGAACTTCGAGGCAAAGCATTGAGCCTTGCCAATGAAGAAAAAGGAAAATATACAGATGTAGAATTCGGAGTTGAACTTAAAGCTTCTTATGATAAACAAGAAGATGGAAGCTATTACTGTAAACCGGAACTTACTCTGAAATATAAAGACAAGATCAGTAAACTCTTCTCTATTATTTCTTCCGTTAAAAAAATGTCGCAGGGAATCACATCGCAGACAAAAGGTGTTGTGTCCAAAGGAGTAGGAAGGAAATTGCCATTTGAAATAAAACTAAATGCGCCCGCACTATATTTTGGAGCAGAATGGGAAGCAGATGTTAATGAAGCACATTCTGACATAGGAACGAAGCTGATGCTATTTATCGAAGCAAAGCCTTTGATTGAACTTGCCATAGTTTTTGACCTTTTAGCTTTAATTGTTCAGGCAGGAGTTGCTGTAGCGACAGCCGGAACAGGAAATGCGCTTGCTCTCGAAATCTTCAATATGATCAGAGAATGGGCAAGCAAAGGTTACGAAACAGAACATGTGGTCATCAACTTTAAAATGTACATTGATCTTGAAGTGAAAGGAAAAATAGATGGTGTTATCGATGGCTCGTTCAGCACCGTTAAAGGTGATAAAGAAGTTAATTTTGATCTGAGCTCAAACATTACTGTTGAATTAAAGTCAGGACTCGAATTAAAAGGAATGTTTGTTGTTATCGGAACTACAAAAAAACCTGAGCTGGAAGGACATGTGGAAGGAAAGTTAAGTGCAGGAGCAACTATGGGAATTACTTCGGGGCATAAATTAAAATACGATTCTACGGCCGGGATTTATTACATTCCGAGCTTAAGCATAGACCCGTGTGTAGGAACTGTAGTAATCATGGTAAAAGCTGGATTCACCTATAAAAAGGTAAGCTCAGACTGGACTCCGGTAAACTACAACAGAACCCGCACATTTTTTGATGGATTTAATATTATGAAATATTTGGCAGAATTAGTAGGTTATGATAACAAAATATTACTTTGGGAAAAAAAGAAAAATTAAAAATATGTTTATACTTTTAATCATGTCTTTCTTTATATCATGCAGTAATGCAAAAGAAGACCTATCCAATGTTCTTTTCCCCGTAAAAAAAGAAAATATTTTAAACGGTATCGACTATACGGAGAAAAAATCTATATTAGATAAAAGCCTTACCGCCTATCAGGTGAAAGATATGAATGCTTTTATATTGTATGGACAGTCTTTCACAAACGAAATTAAAAGTAATTCTGCAACCTATGCAGGAAAAAATTACCTTGAACTTTTAGGAGATTCAAAAAATATAAACGGATATAAAATTCATCTGTATACCCCGAAAGAAAGTGAAGAGCTGGAAAAACTCCTTTTTGAAAAACTGGGGAAACCCGCTTTTGATAACGGAAACGAAACAGAAAGAAACATCATCTGGGAAACTTCCGGAAAGTTATATATTCTAAATAACGGAAATGCCGAAATACAAGGAGAAAGAACAAAAGAATCTGATCTATTATGTTTAAATACTAACTTTACCACACTGATCATTACTGCTACTCAGACTACAAAATATTCGGAGTATTTAAAATTCAGGATAAAAAATAATAAAAAGGTAGAAAATTACCCGTATAGTATATACAATAAAGAAGAAAACTAAATAAAAGTTGAATGAAAAAGATCGTTATATGCCAAATTGTTTTGAGCTTTGTTCTCATGAACTGTCAGGAAAAAGGAACAGGCAACTTGGTTCCCCAGACAGCCAATACCAGCGTTACCCATAAAACAGAAAATAGCACACAGGGAAAAATGGATTTTAAAGATCTGAAATTCGGAACCAACGGGGAAGATTTCCTCAAAGGAATTGGCTTAACGGCCAATGACAATGCTTCAGGTGATTTTAATACCTCAGTGAATTATGTTGAATTTCAATTTCCAAAAGATAAAAACCTGAACCTGTCGTTATTTAATAATACACTGCAGTCTGCTACGGATGATGTTTCTGTTTTTTATTCAAAGAATGATAAAAAAGTATGGTGCTACG
Organism: Chryseobacterium sp. NFX27; assembly: GCF_049887855.1. Classification (NCBI taxonomy): domain Bacteria; kingdom Pseudomonadati; phylum Bacteroidota; class Flavobacteriia; order Flavobacteriales; family Weeksellaceae; genus Chryseobacterium; species Chryseobacterium sp. NFX27. Next base: position 87,265 of record NZ_JAGEKK010000015.1, read on the forward strand.
AAATGGTATTACAGAACAATCCGAATACAGATGCCATTCTGAGTGCTATTGAAAAAAAAACAGGCCATAAGGCAGACTTTTCAGAGAAGAAGGTAAACACCAAAGAAAGACCGATCTTCCTGGATGAAAACGGAGAATTCAAAACAGATCACATAGAAGAAACAATACAGGTTTGGGAGGATAAAGAAGCCAAAACAACTTTCTTCACCATCCACACCGTTAATCTTTCTAAGAAACCTAATGAAAATACATTGAAGATCTTTGCTTTAGATAAAACCAGCCCGAAATATAAAGAATGGATTTCTTACCGAAGTCTCGATATGTTTTATAATAAATAATAACAATAATGGCTAAAGAACCTTATTATACCATTGATTTTACTGCTGTTTACTGCAAATTTGAAATTCTGGTGAATGACATTCCCGTTATTGCCCTGGAAACTGAAGGACAGATGTCTCCCAATGTTCCTGTTAATTTTGGAATAAGCAGTTCCGGTGAGCAAAAAATTGAAATTAAGCTTCTGCCAATCGCAGGAGAACTGTATATAGATTCAAGGACAGCCTTTCAATACACCGTTAAGTTATTTGACGTTTTTAATGATAAGTTTGTCCATGAAAAAGATTGCGGTAATTTTCAGTTTTCAGAAAAAGAAACTGCAAAGAAGCTGCCTTCATTACATCACAAATCATCCTTTCAGGCTGAAATTCCTTATGAAATGATGAAATGGGAGCAAAGCCGTGATCTGCTGTCAATTTCAAAAGATAATTCTTACCTTGCTGCCAAACTGGATTCGGCATACAAAAAAATAAGCAGTCTTATCAGCTCAAAACAATATGAGCCTTACTTTGAAATGATAAAGAATCGTGAAAAAAATATGGCTTTATCCATGTATTTAAGCGATGCAGATGCAAAAGCAAGACTGAACAGCTTATTAGAAGATTTTAATAATGGCTTTAAAATGATGCCGCTGCAGGAAGATAGAGTTTTAAAAATCTATGGTAACGGAAAACTGGCCACCTATAAAAAATTAAATGGGGAACCTGCATTTTTCCTTTATAATCAACAAACCGGTGAAGAGCTGATGCTGGAACTGATGTTTCATATCCCACAGGGAAAAGAAGAATTTGAAATCATTTAGAAAAAAGAAAGAAATGCCGGAATAATATTCAGAGATTTTACTGGGTGTTTAGAGCAAAATATATGGGAGTTAAAAAAGGAAGACCATACATTGTATATATCATTTTAGGAATAATAGCCACATGCTTTATTTATTTTATTTTGTGGCTCATCTTCAAAGATAAAATGCCACTGCATGAATATGCTTTTGAAATTGCCAATAATTATGATGCCTACGCAGCAAAGGCTGTCATTCTTATTCCTTTACTGATTTTTGTGCTCATTTTTTTTACCTTCATGAAACCCACGGCTGCCAAACGTTTTTTACGGCTGCAATCATCACTGCCCACCTCTAAGATCCATTCCGTGGCAAAAGGTCTGGCAGAGATTGAAGGAACTCTGATCATGAAAGAGCCGCTGACCTCTCCGGTGGGTCATGAAGTATGTATCGGATATTACTATACCATAGAAAATATCAGCAAAGATTCCGATGGCAGGCTTTCATACACAACCGTTCACAGAGAAACGCAATGCAATGCCTTCCAGGTTACAGATGATACCGGAACGATAGAAGTAGAGCCGGATAAAATTGAATTTGTTTTGTTAGGAGAAACCAATGTGAGCAGCACCAACAGCAAAAGATATACAGAAACCCTTTTAAAAAATGGGCAGAAAATACTGTTGGTAGGCTATGTCGATTCTAAAAACGGAGTACCTTTCATTAGAAAAGATGAACATTATAAAGTCCTCGGAATTACGTCAGCATCAGGAATCAATGTTTGGAACAAATATCAGCCATTGCTGAGGTCGTTTATATTTACCTGCTCCATCATCCTTTTAATAATTATTTATATTCTTACACAATAATGAATCAGACGGTCGCTATCATAGTACTTATTTTGCTGGGAGTAGTTCTCATCAGCTTTTTGATCAATCTTTATAATAAGCTGGTTATGCTCAGATTTAATGTTGATAAAGCCTATGGCAATATTGATGTAGTACTGAAGCAGCGCGCAGATGAAATTCCCAATCTGGTCACTGTTGCCAAACATTTTATGGAATATGAAGAAAAAATTCTTGCCCGCCTTACAGAACTCAGGACATTTTATAATAACAGTACTGATGCAGATAAAAGAACCGAGCTTGCTAATGAGACTTCAAAAGCACTTTCTTCATTCTTTGCTGTTTCAGAAAATTATCCTGAACTGAAATCCAATACCAATTTCCTTGAACTGCAGAAAAGGGTTTCCGAACTGGAGAATAAAATAGCAGACAGAAGAGAATTTTTTAATGACAGTGTGAATCTTTATAATATAGGGATTCATGAATTTCCCAATGTTATATTGGCGAAAATGTTAGGATATAAAGACAAAACTTTACTGGAGGTAACAAATGCTGAGAAACATTATGATGGGGTTCAGTTTTAATACCTTTTTCGGATTAGAAGACAAAATAGCTGATTACCCGGAGGTAACCATTTTCGGGGCTATGTTTCTGCCACTGCTTCTGTTTGTTCCAATTGCATTGATAGGATGGATCTTCAGAAAGCTTAAATTCAATATGTACATCATCCATGTATTGTTGTATACGCTTATGTTTACATTTGTACTGGGGTCTCTTGCCATGCTTATCCTTTTTTTTATTACCGATAAAAATGGAGTTAGACTAGCCTATTGCTGGCTTACGGTACTCGCAGGAATGTTCTTTTTCAGCCTGATTAATGCCAATACCATCACCAAGATGTTTACCGATTGGTCTAAAATAATTAAAGAAAAAGACAACGCCCGCAGATAAGTCATTTTATCTTTCTTAAACCAATACCATACATAAAAAAGCCGGCTCAAGAACATTGAGCCGGCTATATATTTTCATTGAAGCTGTTTACTTCACAATAAACTTCAAAGCAGACTGGTCAAGCTTTAAAATATAAACTCCCTGCTCAAGATTTTTGATCTTAATAGAGTTTCCGTTTTTAAAAGGACCGTCAATCGTCTCAAGTGTTTTTCCCTGAAGATTATAAATCTCTGCCTTTTTAATGTTTTTGGTATTACCTTTTACAAAGATCTCCTGTCCAGAAATCGGGTTAGGGTAAACCTGAAGCTCCTGAACCGTATTTTCCTCTGCCGATATGCTTAGAGCCTGTCTGGCAGTTCCTGAATAACATGTCCACTTAAGGTCGTCAATAGCCACTCTGTTGCTCGTTGAGCTGTTAACAAGGCTTACCGTAACATTTCCGGTGATATTGATATTATTGATTGTTGTAGTTGCAGCAGTAGCACTGTAAGGTACCGTTCCTACCGATGTACCGTTTACTTTTACATCAAAAGTTCCGCTGGTTCCCGAAAACTTAAGCTGCGTCGTTACCGTAAGTGATCCGATACCGTTCGCTGAACTTCCCGAAGTTAAAGAACCGTTTCTTACCGTAATAGCCTGGCTGTTGATGGTCTGGTCAGTTCTTGCGTCTGTAGCAGTCCAAGAAATACCGCTGCCCGTCCAGGTTCTTGTCAGATAAGAAGAACTGCTCGCAGTAGGAACTGTTGCGAATGTTTCATTGATACATCCTGTTCCAGGAGTAGGAGTTCCGGGATCTGTGGTCCCAGGACTGGAGCCCCAGATCTGGCCTACATAATTAGGATTGTCTATAAATGGATTTCTATTCCCCTGAAAAGTGTAAGAAGCATTATTTCTATTGATCTCCGCTTGTGAAACAGGGTCCTGGCTGTGCCATGCCAGAAGAACATTCAGTTCCCAGGTCTGTAATCCTGGAAATGTAGAACTGCCCAGCATATTACCCGAAGAAAAAGAAGAAAGCTTGCTCTGATAACGTGTCACAAAGTAAAAGATCATCCTTGCCACATCACCTTTAAACTCGTCAATCGGTTCAAAAACAGTTCCTGCATATCCTGAAGAGGAAGAACTGCCCAATTTTGAGCCGTTTTGAGAAGTAAATGTTGCCGTACCTACCTTTCCGAACGGATAATTACTTCTCATACCATTCACCTTTCCATCGGTAGCCCTGATGAAATGAACATCAGAAACCATTGGAGCGGACTGGTTGAACAAACTCTGAGGAACAATATGCTCTCTGTTGTAGCAGTTTCCTTCTACAGAATACGTACCGCACTGATTTGTACCCGGAGTATATTTGTAAGGATCGACTCCTGATGGTTTTTCCGAATAGATATCCATGATCGAGCCGTCGTTCTCATAATTTTTGTCAATGTCTGTCGTTTTGTAGGCAGTCCAGAGTCCGCTGTATCCTTTGTCCTGATGTCCGTTTGTAATGATAGAACTTAATGCCGTTTTCAATGCTGCACCGCTCAGTCCGTTCGCTGAGCTGTAGTATCCTGCAGGAGCCTGGGCATTGGCAAGCCCTGCTATTACAGTAAATAAGATAATTTTTTTCATACTAATAAAATTTCTGTAAGAATACTATATTTTTACGAATAAAAAATTACATTACTGTTAATTTTATCATGTAGAGCATGCAGTTTTTTGTAGAAAACAGGATTGTTTTCCAATCTACATTCTTTTGAATAAAAAAATCCGGCACAGTTTTATGTGCCGGATTGGTATATGATATGATAATTGATTTAAATAATCTTATTTTCTCTGAGGAGGGTAATTTTTCATGATCTCAGCCATGATCTCAGGAATCTGTCTCTGTTTAGATTTTGGAGAATCTACGGAAATACCGCTTCCGATACCCTGCCAAACCAGTTTGTTTGTTTTAGAATCGATGAGGTCAACAATCAGAGCACCTTCATTATAGTTGCTTGTCCATGTTCTGCTCATGCCAACACCCCAACCGAAAGGACCGCCCCAGCCCCACATTCCATAGGGTGAACTGTTGTTGATGTCCGTGATTTTTTTATGATTCGCTTTTACATTAACGATCAGATCAGGATTTTCTCCGGACTGCATTCCTTTGCTCTGAAGCTGTCTCGATAATTCATTTAAAACCCTGTCTTTATCAATGTCATTCAGTTTCAGATCGTCTATTCTGATTTTATATGTTTTATAAGCCGTAAAATTAGCCGTTTCAGCATAATCTGAACGTACCTGGAATGGACTGCACGATGTAAGGCCTAATGCAGCCGATGCTAACAAAATAAAAATATATTTTTTCATTTTATTTATTTTTTTTATCGTTTTTAATAAATGTATCAGTCTTTTTATCGTACCCGTAAGGACAGTGTCTGCATCCGCTTTTACAGCAATGTCCTCTTTTCAGATGAAATTTTTCTGTAAAAACTTTGTATCCCTGTTCATTATAGTAAAAGTCTTCACCTTCTTTGATGTCATATTGGGCCATAAGTTAAATCTCTAAGTCAAAAAACTTTATATTTGTTAGTATGATAATTATATGCCAAAAGCCATTAAAAAAATTAAAAATTAACGGCATTGCTCTCTTTCCCTTTATCTTCATTAGGAAACCCGAAGATAAGGAAAATAAAGTACTTATCAACCACGAGAAAATCCATTTAAGACAACAGCTGGAAATGTTTGTCGTTTTCTTTTATATTTTCTATGTCATCGAATATTATTACTGGTTTTTTAAGCTTAAAGATGGCTTTCTCGCCTATAAAAGAATTTCATTTGAAAGGGAAGCGTATACAAATGAAAAGGACCTGAGCTATCTGAAGAAAAGGAAATTCTGGGGTTTCAGAGAATATTTGTAATAATGTATAATGTATAATGTATAATGTATAATGTATAATGTATAATGTATAATGTATAATGTAAATGGTTATCTTAAATTCAATAGGGGTGGGCTTTAGCCCGCCTGTGAAAAAATAATCTACATTTCATCCGGCTTTAGCCAAAACCTAACATTGAAATCCAATTGTCACAAAATTATTGATACAATTTACAATGACCCAATCCAAATCTTTTACTAATTTTGCAGATAATAGTTAAACAACAAAAATGCTATTAAAAGCTCCGGCAGAACTCATTCCCATTCAGGAAATATCTATTCATAAGAATATAAAGCTCTTTATCAAAAGAGAAGACCTTATTCATCCCCAGATCTCAGGAAACAAATACTGGAAGCTTTTTTACAATATCAACAGCTACCTTGAAAAGAAGCCGGAAAATCCTTATATCATCACGTTCGGAGGAGCATTTTCCAATCATATTGCTGCCGTTTCGGCTGTAGGAAATCTATCTGGGATTCCTACACTGGGAATTATAAGAGGGGAGGAACTGCAAGACAAATGGCGCGACAACCCTACACTTCTTTTAGCAAAAAGAAACGGGATGAACCTGAAATTTGTAACCCGGGAAGAATACAGGCATAAAGAAAAATTAACGGAATTTCTGCATAAAGAATTTCCCGACGCCCTGATTGTTCCGGAAGGCGGCACCAACAAAGAGGCCGTAGAAGGCGTTAAAATGATGCTCAATGACCAAACAAAAGATTTTGATTATCTTTGCACCGCAGTAGGAACCGGAGGTACAGTTGCCGGAATGGCAAAGTTTTGTGAAGAAGATCAGAAAGTTATAGGATTTATGGTCGTTGACGATGCTTCACTGGGGAATAAAATTTTAGAATTAACCTCAAGACAGAATTTTAATCTAATAGATTCGTGTTTTGGAGGTTATGGTAAAATAAAAGATGAAAACATCCGTTTTATCAATGATTTTAAAGAGAGGTACGGTATTCCTTTGGAGCCGGTGTATACAGGAAAAATGATGCAGAAAGTTTTCGAACTGATTGATGAAGGATATTTCCCTGAGAACAGCAGAATCTTGTGCTTTCATACCGGCGGACTGCAGGGTATTGAGGGGGCCAACCTGCTTTTGGAAAAACAAAATAGAAATTTAATTATATAAGCAAAAATTGAAAAACATGAAAAGACTTTTCTCAATCATAAGCCTTTTAGTTTTATCAACATTCTCAGCCCAGACTTGGGCGACTGAAGACCAGTACATTCAAAAATTCGCTAAATATGCGGTAGAGGAAATGGAAAAATACAGAATTCCAGCTTCTATTACATTGGCCCAAGGACTTTTAGAGACCGGGGGAGGGCAGAGCAGACTGGCTCAGGAAGGTAAAAATCATTTCGGAATAAAATGTAAGGAAGACTGGACCGGAAAAACCATGAAACATACGGACGATGCTCCCAATGAATGTTTCCGTGTCTATGACGATCCGAGACAGTCCTACGAAGACCATTCTATATTTTTATCCACAAGAAAATATTATGCAAACCTTTTCAACCTGAGTATGAAAGATTACAAAGCGTGGGCACATGGACTTAAAAAAGCAGGATATGCAACCAATCCCCGCTACGCTTCGATCCTGATCGGGAAAATTGAAAAATACAGATTGTATGAGTACGACGATACCAACTCGAAGGAAGTACTGTACGCCGTTCTTAAAATGTATCCGGGTCTGAAAGATGACAGGACTTTCATGGCACAGCTTGAACCTTCAAAAATGATGGCAAAGAAAGCTAAGGACCCTGTTACAGTAGAAGTTCCTTACAAGCAGACCTCTTATGCCCAGCAGCAGAAAAGAGTGGAAAAGATCAAAACAAAAGCTGAAATTTTAAATTCAATTCTTATCAAAAGCCATCCGAACGAAGGCTTAAGGTATATTGTCATTCCTGAAGATACTACCGTTAAATTCATTGCAGATAAATTCAAAGTAAGCGAAAGCAGGCTGGCTAAATGGAATGAACTTAACAGCAATGTTTTGAAGAAAAATGACATTGTTTTCCTTGAATCTAAAAATTCTGCAGGAAATACGGCTGTTTATAAAGCCGAATCCGGAGAAGATATGCATGATATTGCCCAGAAATTCGGAATCAAATTAAATAAATTATATGCCAAAAACAGGATGGATGAAGGTCAGAAACCGTCTGCAGGCCAGCTGATTTATTTGATTGATAAAAAACCCAGAAACTAATTTTTTGTTGCCGGTTCTGTTGTCAGTTAATATCTGACTGTCGATTATAAACCTTCAACATTCAACTAAAATATGAAATACCAAAGAAGTTCGGCTTTATTTGATGAGGCCTACCAATACATTCCGGGAGGAGTAAATTCTCCGGTACGTGCATTCAAATCAGTAGGAGGTGTTCCTGTATTTATGAAATCAGCAAAAGGGGCCTACCTTACCGATGCTGACGACAATACATATATTGACTACATCAATTCATGGGGCCCTGCCATTTTAGGACATACCCATCCTGAGGTGCTTGAAGAACTGAAAAAACAGGCTGAGAAAGGCTTTTCTTTCGGAGCACCTACAGAACTGGAAACAGAAATTGCCAAATTCATCGTAGAAAACGTTCCCAATATAGACCAGATCAGAATGGTATCTTCGGGTACAGAAGCCTGTATGAGCGCCGTAAGACTGGCAAGAGGTTTTACAAAAAGAGATAAAATCGTTAAATTTGAAGGGTGTTATCATGGCCATTCAGATTCATTTCTGATCAAAGCAGGAAGTGGGGCGGCTACTTTTGGAAATCCTAATTCACCGGGAGTAACAGAAGGAACGGCTAAAGATACTTTGCTGGCCCGTTACAACGATTTTGAACAGGTAGAAGATCTGTTCCGCCATAATCAGGGACAAATTGCTGCAGTTATCATTGAGCCGGTTGCCGGAAATATGGGCTGTGTACTTCCTGAAAATAATTTTCTTCAGAACTTAAGAAAGATCTGTGATGAAAACGGAGCTTTATTGATTTTTGATGAGGTGATGACCGGTTTCAGACTGGCTTTCGGAGGAGCACAGGAACTGTATAATGTGAAAGCTGACCTGGTTACTTACGGAAAAGTGATCGGTGGAGGGCTTCCGGTAGGAGCTTTTGCCGGAAGAAACGAAATTATGGATCACCTGGCCCCAAAAGGAGCTGTTTATCAGGCAGGAACCTTAAGCGGAAACCCATTGGCGATGAGAGCCGGACTGAAAACTTTACAGCTTATCAAAAATGATCCGGAATTCTTTAACAGAATCAATACAACTGCAGAAACATTAGATTTCGGGATCGGGAAAATTTTAAATGAAAAAGGAATTGCCCACAAGATCAACAGAAAAGGATCCATGATGTCTGTATTTTTCCATACGAACAGGGTTTCCAATTTTGATGAAGCAGCGGATTCCAACCATTCTTTATTCAATAACTTCTTTCACCAGATGCTGAAGAATGGAATATATCTTCCACCAAGTGGTTATGAAACGTATTTCATCAGTGATGCCATCAAAGACACGGAAATTGACATGACGCTTGAAGCGGTAAGAAAATTTGAATATTATTCTTAAAAGTTAAAAATAAATTATAACAAGACTGGGTTTTAGAATCCAGTCTTTTTTTTATCTCTCGCAGATTGCAACAATTGCGTAGATTTAATAATTAACCTGATTAAGGGTAAAAAATACCTGAAAATATAAAAGCAAACAGAGTAGTTTTTCTGGCATGTAATAAGAGAACCAAGGGCATTTTATTCAGCAAATAAGACCATGTATTTCCCTGTATTACTTACCAATAAGTGAAACGTCCTTGTTTATCTTAAAAATAAAATGAATGCTTTTTAAAGCTTTGTTTATCATTGCGTTTAATTTTTCTTATCCCGAATTTAGTTAGATATTTTTTTTGAAATATTAAGAAGAATGAAGGGGATAAGAACAGTCAAGAAAAATCAATTGATTTTTAGTTGTACTCTTAAAGTTGAGCTCTTCTTAATATTCTTAAAAACTTAACGAATCTTAATGGTTTAATATTTCAAGACAAAAGAAATTAAGCCATCCAATAAATCATACAGATATTGTAATAAACCATACACGTGTATCATTCCCATTCTTTCTATTTTTGTTATAAATAGATTGTAATGAAGACCTCCGACAATTCGATATCCCGCAAAGACTTTATAAAAAGTTCAGCATTGGCCGCCGCCGGGCTTACTTTAATACCTAATATTATGGCAGCATCACCATTTTTTGATAATCAGAATATTTCGGAAAAAGGAAAATTAAGCCTTAAAAATGTCCGCTTGGAAACCGGTTTTGAGTATGAAGAAGGAGAGGTTGTTGCCACTAAGACCGGTCTGTTTTATATAGAAATTGAAAATGGGAAAATTAAAAGTATTGCTCCAAATCAGCCGAATGCCAAAGCTGTTGATGCCAAAGAAATGCTTATGCTTCCTGCATTCAAAGACATGCATATCCATCTGGATAAAACGTTTTATGGTGACAAGTGGCAGGCCGTTAGAAAAAGAACAGGCGGCGTAAAAGGAATGATCGCACTGGAGCAGAAAATGCTTCCCGAAATGCTGAAAAATTCAACGTTTAAAGCAGAGAAAATGATTGAACTCTTGCAGTCAAAAGGAACTTCTTTTGCGAGAAGTCATGTCAATATTGAGCCGACTTCAAAATTAGATTCATTAAAAAATCTTCAGAAGGCTTTAGAAAATCAAAAGAAAGGTTTCGGAGCCGAATTGGTGGCTTTTCCTCAGCACGGTGTATTTTATACCGATTCGGTGCCTTATCTGAAGGAAGCGGCTCAGATGGATATTGACTTTATCGGAGGAGTAGACCCGTTTACGATTGACGGTGCGATTGAAAAAACGGTTGATTTTACCGTTCAGCTGGCTTTAGACCATAAAAAAGGAATTGATATTCACCTTCATGAAACTGGTGAATCCGGGTTGAATACCGTGGAATATCTTATTAAAAAAGTTAATGAGAACCCTTCTCTGAAAGGAAAAACATACCTGAGCCACTGTTTTATTTTGGCAAAATTAGATAAAATAAAGCAGGAAGAAACAGCAGAAAAATTGGCAGAAGCACAGATAGGTATTGTTTCTACCATTCCTTTTGGAAGCCTTATGATGCCTATTCCTACTTTGTATAAACATAATGTAAACGTATTAACGGGTAATGACAGTATTGTAGATCACTGGAATACTTTCGGAACAGGAAGTGTATTACAGAAGGCGAACCTGATGGCGCAGCTGTATGGCTATTCCACAGAATTTTTGTTATCAAGAAGCCTGAAGCTGGCAACGGCTAATGTTCTTCCGCTTGATGATAAAGGGTCCCAACAATGGCCAAAAGCAGGAGATCAGGCGGATTTTGTCCTGATGAATGCAAGCTGCTCCGCAGAAGCAGTCTCCAGAATTTCCAATGTGGAATCATTGGTTCATCAGGGAAATTTAGTGTATTAAATGTAAGGCAGGTTTTTATTAACCACCCCGTCAAAAATTCAAAGAATTTTTGCCACCCCTCCATATGAGGGGAATTTTGATCCGACAAAAATTTGTCTGTGATAAAATCATCGATTTTCCAAAAAGCTTAAGTGATCTTTTTCCTAAAACTATTCAACTTAAAATAGCTTAAGTGTTTAAAAACTTTTTGGCCTATTGTGGCTGAGAAAAACAACACAGTCACTCAAGATGAAAATATCTCAACCAATTCACATTTCTCGCATAAATTTTACTAATTTTAGGAGAAAATCAGAGCACGTGGGTCATCATACCGGTCATTTTCCAATCCTGGGAATTCAGGAGTTCAGCGAGAATCAGCTTCAGGGCTGCCACCTGCTGTTTAATGAACTGCATGGGGAACGTTCCATTGATGAACCCCACAAACATGATTTTTTTATCATTAATTTATTCGAACATGGGAAAGGCAGCCATACGATCGATTTCACGGAATATGAAGTCGGAAATAGCCAGATCCATCTTGTTTTCCCAGATCAGGTACATCAGTGGGTGATCGAAAAGGAAACAGTAGGTTATCAATTGATGATCAGCAGAGATTGGTTTGAGAGTTTTCTGCCTTCACTGAGGTTTTCAGCTTCCTATTATCAGAATCATCCTGTTATTCAGCTTTCCAAAGAAACTTTTCAGACTTTTCTGTATGAGTTTAGAGCGATCCAGAAAGAAATTAGTGAGGAGAATGTATTTTGGGAAGTTATTCAGAAACGGAGTGAGCTGATAGGATTGCTGATCAGTCAATCGGTAGAAGGAGCTTTCAAAGATTTTGAAATGTATCATTCCAATCCTGTTATTTCCAAGTTTTTACATCTTATTGATGAATATTTCAGAACGGAAAGATCGGTTTCTTTTTATGCTGAAAAACTTAATATTTCTGCTAATTATTTAAATATTATCTGTAAAAAAAGCCTTAATACTTCGGCTTCTTCTCTTATACAGAACAGGATTTTGCTGGAGGCGAAACGTCTTTTAAAAGTATCAGAAATGTCTGTAAAAGATATTGTTTATGACCTCGGTTTTTATGATCACGCCAGTTTTTCCAAATTTTTCAAAGCGCAGACGGGAATGACTCCCTCTCAGTTCAAAGAATAATAATTTATACAAAATAAACATAATTGATACATCAGCCCTGAAATAAGGTGGTGTAACTTTGTCCTGTTAAAAGATAAAGTTATGCAGTTTCCATATCAATTCGTTGCAAAAGGAACATATTCACTCAAAAATGTCCGTCTCGAAACGGGATTTGAATATGGTGAAGGAGAAGTGATCAGGACAAAAACTGATCTTTTCAGTATTGAATAGAAGGTGGAAAGATCAAAACCATAAATCCAAATGATCCTGTTCTGATGCGTTGGATGCTAAGGGCTTCTAATGCTTCCTGCTTTCAGAGATATGCACATTCATCTGGATAAAACATTGTATGGACTTCCATGGCAGGCACTTTCATCAAAGCGAAGAGCAGTGAAGGATATGATTGCTTATGAACAGAAAATCATTCCCGGGCTTTTAAAAACATCTGTAGAAAGGGCAGAGCAGCTGATGTCTTAATTGAATTATATATTTTTTAAATACTTGTTTTTTGTGAATAAAGCCATTGGATCTTCTGATGGCTTTTTCAGCGTATGGGACTAAAAACAAAAGCCACCAGAAAAAATTCCTGATGACTTTTAAAATTTGATATGAAGAAACTAGTTAGTTATTGTAATCCTGCTAAAAGGTTTACTCCGTCTACTGTAGCCCATGCTCCAGGAGTAAGAGATACTTTAGTAACAGTAGCAGCGTTCGTGAAAGTTTTTCCGCCGTTTGGAGTGAATGCATATCCCCAAACCCCTGCATTGTCAGAGTTTAAGTAAGTAAGAGGAGCAACAACTATTTTTCCGTTATTTACCTGGCTTGTTTCTGTAGCTGCGTCCTGGATAAGTACTGAATAACCTTTCTGGGTACCAATGTTTTTATAACCACTGATATAAACATTAGAGAAGATCCCTGTACCCTGCTTTTTAAACTGAATAGCTGAAATTTCAGGAGAGTTAGCAACTTCAGGATTAGTATTGGCATCTCTAATAAGTGTAATATTTGAAATTTTTGGGGCAACATTATCAACATTGCTGGAAGCTTCGATTTCCATGCCGAAATTTCCAACTCCTGTTTGGAATGCATACCAGTTGGTGTTATTCTGTCCGCTCCATGCATCCTGCCAGTCAAAAGAATCATCGAAGTTACCGTAAGAAACAATATTCTTAGCACTTACAGTACCTCCAAAGAATTCATAACCGTCATCAGTTCCTTTATAAGTTACAAGATTTTCTAAAACAGTTCCTGCTCCTACAGCATAAAACGTCATAGAGTTGGTCTCAGAAGTTCCGTCACCGATCTTTTTACCTGCATATTCCACTCTTACAAACTTCATAGTTCCTGAATTTGAATTTGCGTCGGTTCCTCCGTAGTAAACATTGTTTCCATCCTCAGAAAGAGCCTGAGTATTTCCATTGATCGCTTTGATAGGAGCTCTTCCATAGATCGTAATACCACCCCAATCTCCGGGAGTTTTGGTAGCAGTAGTGAAAATAATAGGTTCAGCAGCTGTACCGGTAGCATTGATCTTTCCGTCCTGAAGAATTACTAAACCGCTAGTTTTAGAGGTTGTTACGTTGAAGGTTGCTCCTGCTTCAATAGTAATGGTAGCGTTATTCGTAATTTTTACGATTCCGTCTAATGTATAGTTTCCTTTTTTAATAAGGATATCTTTTGAAATAGTTCCTGATAATGTTCCGCTTCCGCTCAATACACTTTCAGTCGTTCCCGGAGTAGTAACTGTAGTACCGTCTCCTAAGCCATCATTTACCTCGATAGTACATGAATTTAAGGCTAATGTTAACACGGCTGTTAACGATAATAATGATAAAACTCTTCTTTTCATTTTTATATACTTTATTTATTTTTTTATTTTGTAAAATTTGTTATTAAAAAGTGTAGCCAATTGTCATATTGAAATTGATTCCTCTGAAATAGTCTGTATAAGTTTTAACACCGTTGGTTTCAACATTATAGTAGCTTTTGTCTCCCAGTAGAATTTTATATCTGTTATTGAAAATATTTTGAATACCTGCTTTTACGTTCCAATTTTTTGAAATCTGTTCCTGATATACAAAATCTAGCTGGTGGAAAGGCTTCTCATAAAAATTATCCGAGCCTGAAGTTCCGACAGCATAAATCTTAGAGCCTGAAACATTGTATACAAGAGATAAAGTTCTGCTGAGGTTATTTTTAGTTTTTGTTTCATATTTTAAATCAGCATTGATAGTATATGGGGAGGCTCCTTGTAAACCTCTTTTACGTAATTCTCCAGAGTAGAAACTTGGATTTGGTCGTTCTAGCTTTAATTGATCTTCGCTTCTTTCAACATCAGTATACATGAAAGTAGCATTAGCTCCTAAAGTGAATTTGTCTAATGATTCAGAAATTCTTCCTAAGCTCATTATTCCTTCAAGTTCTATTCCAGCGAGATCAGCTTTTTTAGCATTATAGAAAGTTACGGTTACACCATTAGCATCTCCAGAAGAAACAAAAGATCTTTCAATCGCATTATTAATTCTTTTTGCAAATAAGTTTACAGCAAACATTTCCTTATTGGTAGGGAAATATTCCCATTTCAAATCAAAGTTATAGTTATCACTTAGTTTGATATCTGGATTTCCTTTGATAGTCTCGTTATCAGGATTGATATACGAAATTTCCATAGTTTCAATCAAAACCGGACGAGTCACAGTTTTACTGAAAGAGAATCTTAAGTTATTTTTTGTATTAAGAGCCTTTTTAATGGAAAGTGAAGGAAGGAATAAATCTCTCTCTTTATTCAGATTAATTTTTTTCTCTGCACCTTGTTCAGAAAAACGAATTAATGTCATGTCATTCTCATACCTTCCACCAATAAGGATATCCCAACTTTCGGTAGGTTTGTAGTTAAAGTTAATATATCCCGCATTAACAAACTGATACATACTTGTAAAGAAGTTCGAAGCATCAGTTTCTTCCTGGAAGAAAAATCTATTATTAGCTAAATCCTGATTAAATTTATCCTGTGGAGAATTTTTATCAATGATGAAACTTTGCCCAGCAGTTCCATTAGGTTTTCCAAAAATGAAACGATAAGATGTCTTTCTCAGATCAGCAAAACCATTATATCCAATTGATAACTGCATAGGATAATTCTTTTTATCACCCTTTTCTCCTAAAAATACAGAATATTCGCCATAAGCGGATCCGTAAAATCTTGAATTAACGTCCAAATATTGACGGATAATATTACTTCCTCCATATGCTAAAAGTAACTGATTATCAGGGAGTAGATTTCCGTTAGTATCCAAACGGCTGCCTTCCAATATCTTTCTGTCCGGCTGTTGATAATTATTAATTACATAACTTCCTCCTGCCTTTATCTGATGTCTGTCTCCAATTTTTTGAGAAGCGGTTAACTGAAGATTAAGGAATCTTGACAAATCCTGCTGGTTTGTGCGGAAGAAGCCTATATCTTTATTTTGAACCTGGTTATTTTTATATCCATAGTAATCTTCAATAATGTTGTTTACATTTTGAAGATACATTGCGTTCAAATTAATGGCTGTTCCTTTATTTTTATACCCTAATCCTATTAGTGCTGATGACTCTATTTCAAAATTATATTGTTTTCTTAATAGTTCATTATTAAGATTAATTACTCCTCCAAAGTCTTTAAACTGATTTTTTGCTCCCTCTTTATATGAATATTCAGAACTTTGATTTAATGAGAATAAAATACCAAGACTTCCGTTTTCACCAGCTTTCATTTTTTGTACTGTAGTGAAACCAATACTTGTATTAGGTAAAGATTTTATATTATCTACGTTCCAACTATCCTTAAACTGTGATAAAGACTCACTTCCTGAAAATCTATAGTTGCTTGGTCTTGCATCTTTTATGGCTGAAGGCAATTTTTTATCTCTTGAATTTAAACCTAAATAACCTGTAAATCCGTCAGCACCTTCTGAAACTTTAAAGCCATCTTTAAAATTGCTTACAGTGTTTATTCCAATACCGAACTCAATTTTTGAAAATGCTTTATCAATCGTAAGTGTTTCAATATCAAAAGTAGCTCCTGCAAAATCTCCGTAAAGGTTAGAGTTGAAGGTCTTATAAATATTTAATTTCCCCACTACATCCGTTGGGAACTGCTTCAGGGCAATAATCTTCTGGAACGGGTTATTGGAAGGTGATCCGAGACCGTTGATTAATAAATAGTTGTATCGCTCTTCAAGTCCTCTTACAAAAAGCCCTCTTCCTTCTACCGTAGTGATTCCCGTCACCTTCGTAAGTCCCTGTTCCACGTTAGAAATCCCTTTTCTGGAAATCTCTTCAGCACTTACAGCCTGTTTTTGAATAACCGCTTTTTTTTGTTCTCCTAATACTGCAGTTTCAGTTTTCTTGTTACTGCTTCCTTGGATTACTACGCCATCAATTTTTTTCTCCTTAATGATCGTGTCCTGCTTCGTTTCTTGAGCGTAAAACATTGATCCGGATAAAAATACGACCGCAATGCTAAGTTTATTAATTTTCATTATCTTACTTACTTTATTTACTAGTTTCTTTCGGTGCAAAGGAATAAAAGATTAATGGGGTAAGTGGTTTAGCGAATTTTAATTTTTTTTTAACTAAACATTAATAAAAGGGCATTATTGTTAACTTTATGTGAACGATAAGAGATTTGTTCATCTGTGCTTTAAAATTTATTAACTTTGACTCTGTAAAAATTGAAAATGAACCAAAAGAAAATACTCTTAATAGACGACGAACTGGATATTTTAGAGATTCTGTCTTACAACCTGGAAAAAGAAGGCTATGATATCTATACAGCCACAAACGGTAACGAAGGAATAGATAAAGCCAAAGAGATTATCCCCGATCTTATTTTGTTAGATGTCATGATGCCGGAAAAAGACGGGATCGAAACATGTCAGGAACTCCGTAAAGTAAAAGAACTGCAGAAAACACTGATTGTTTTCCTTTCTGCACGAAGCGAAGAATTCTCCCAGCTGGCAGGATTTCAGGCCGGAGCTAATGATTACATTGTAAAGCTGATCAAACCGAAAATTCTGATTTCTAAAGTTAATGCCTTATTACAGCTGACTTCTCAGGTTTCAGATAATGCTAAGCTGATTGAAATCGGTGATCTGGTGATCGACAAAGACAATTTCAGAGTTTCCAAAAGTGGACAGCAGTTCCTTCTTCCTAAAAAAGAGTTCGACTTGCTTTATCTTCTCGCTTCCAACACTGAAAAGGTATTCAAGAGAGAAGAAATTCTGGAAAAAGTATGGGGCAATGATGTGATCGTTGGAGAAAGAACCATTGATGTCCATATCAGAAGACTGAGAGAAAAACTGGGAATTAACACCATCCAAACATTAAAAGGAATCGGTTATAAACTTATCGTTTAATACCTTAAATTCCTATCTTTACATCAACCTATAAAAACTTGTAAAATTGAAATTTTACAGACTTACACTCGTCGCCTCGTGTCTTCTGACACTGGTGATGTTTCTTTTAGTGATCATCTTTGATTCACTGAAGGATATCTATTACCAGACGCCTTTTTTTAAGATCGGCCTCTTTACCTGCCTCGTCCTCATCTTTCTGATCAATTATGTGGTCCTTGAGTTGCTTTTCAACTATTACGGAAAGAAGCAGGTTCGCGGGCTTTCACAAATGCTTCCGCAGGAAATTGTTCATGACAATAACGAGAATATCACCATTAAAGAACTGGGTGAAAGGTTTTCAGATCTTAACCAGCAGAAGATAACGGAAATTGATATGATGAAGGAGATGGAAAGCTACCGTAAAGAATACATCGGAAATGTTTCCCATGAGCTTAAAACACCTCTTTTTTCCATTCAGGGATATGTGGAGACCCTCAGAGACGGAGGCGTTGATAATCTCACTATTCGTGACAAGTATCTGGAAAGAATAGATAAATCCGTAGAAAGATTAATCGCAATCGTTACAGATCTTGATATGATTAACCGCCTTGAGGCAGGAGAGATCAGTATTACGGTTTCAAGATTTGATGTTAATCTTCTGATCAAAGAAATTTTCGACCTTCTTGAATTTGAAGCGGAAAAACATAATGCAACCTTACAGATCCAGACCCTCCATCCACAGATCTTTGTAGATGCTGACAAACAGAAGATTTCACAGGTTTTCATTAATCTGATTTCCAATGCCATCCATTATGCCAACAGGCAGGAAGCGAAAGTAGCCGTCAAAACCAGTGTTCTTAAAAATAAAGTACTGATTGAAGTGATCGATAACGGAATGGGAATTAAAGCTGAAGCTCTTCCGAGAATCTTTGAAAGATTTTACCGTGTCGAGACCAGCAGAAGCAGGAGAGAAGGAGGTTCCGGCCTTGGACTGGCTATTGTAAAGCATATCCTGGAAGCCCATAACGAAAATATTACCGTGGAAAGTGTCTATCTTGAAGGGACTAAATTCAGTTTTATGCTCGAAAAAAGTAAATAATTCTGGTAAAATGTATGAAAAAAAAATATTTTAAAAAATCCTGAAATATTTTTTTGTCACCTGTCATTTATTATATATTTGCAACAGAGATTTATCATAATAATTAAGGCAAAAAAGTAATTTAAGAAACTGATATGGTTTACAAGATCCGCGTAATATTAGATGCGAAAGAGGATATTTTCCGAGATATTGAAGTAAAAGGAAAACAGTCACTATGGAACTTACATTTGGGAATTAAAAGTGCGTTCAGTCTGCAGGGAGATGAACTTTCCACTTTTAATATGTTGGAAGACGACGGAACAATAGTTAAAAGTGTTCCCCTGGAAGATATGAGTGACGATGGTGATGGCGAAATTATGTCGGATGTGTACATCGATGAAGCTTTTGGAAATGTTGGGGACAAAGCCCAGTTCCAATATGGGCTTCTTGATCTTTGGGAGCTGTACTGTGAGCTTGTAGAAATCATCGAAGAAACAAAAGGAGTTAATTATCCTATTACGGTGTACAGATTCGGAAACGTTCCGTTGAAGGCGCCAAGCAAAAGCGGAAACGGAGGATCTAAAAAAAGATCGGCAATGCCATTGATGGATGATGATTTCAGTTTCGAGGATGACTTTGGAGGAAGTACAAATTTTGAAGATGAAGATGATGAAAGTTTCGATGATGATGAAGAAGAAAACTACAACGATGATGTTTTCGAAGAAGATGATGATAACGATGATGAAAGATAACATCTAAACAATATAAGGCCCTGGATTTCTTTCCGGGGCTTTTTTATTGTAGATGAACGATGAATTTTTAAAAACGATCTTGTAAATTTTGAAACTTTTTAAAAATCTGCGCAATCTGCTAAATCTGCGAGATTTTAAAATCTAAACATCCTCTTATTTCCCATTCACTTTCTCAAACTTAAAAAATTATCTTGCGAAGCAAAATTTACAATTTACCATTCACCTTCTTTGCTTTTAACAAGAAAACATTCCTTACTTTTGTTAAAAATAGATGAATGAAGAAATTAATTCTATTAGCAATAATTGGTCTGGGAATTGTTTCCTGTACCACTCAAAATACTCAAAATACTATGGAACTGCCGAAGGAATGGAAGCATACCACCAATATTTACGAAGTCAACTTAAGACAATATACCCAGGAAGGAACATTTAAAGCATTTGAAAAAGAAATGCCCCGCCTGAAAAAAATGGGAATCAAAACACTTTGGTTCATGCCCATAACACCCATTGCCCAGGAAAATAAAAAAGGAAGTCTTGGAAGCCAGTATGCAGCCTCAGACTACACATCCATCAGTCCGGAATTTGGAACAATGAATGACTTTAAGCATATGGTGAACGAAGCCCACCGATTGGGTTTTAAAGTAATCATAGACTGGGTAGCAAATCATACCGGCTGGGATCATATCTGGACAAAAACACATCCGGAATTCTACCTGAAAGATCCTGACGGAAAATTCCATAGGGCTTCAGGAATGGATGATATCATTGAATTGGATTACAAAAACCAGGAAATGAGGCTGGCCATGATAGATGCTATGAAATTCTGGGTAAAAGAAACTGGTATTGACGGTTTCAGATGCGATCTTGCCTCTTGGGTGGAAGTGGATTTCTGGCAGCAGGCACGTCCGGAAGTCGAAAAAATAAAACCTCTTTTCTGGCTGGGAGAATTTGATGAGCTCGAAAGCCCTGAATACGGAAAAGTATTCGATGCAAGCTACTCATGGAAATGGATGCATAAGTCTGCAGATTATTATAAGAAAAATGAGCCCCTTCAGGAACTTAAAGATTTATTACAAAAATATTCCAATATCGGAGATGCTTCCATGAGAGCCTGGTTTACAACCAACCATGACGAAAATTCCTGGAACGGAACAGAATACGAAAAATATGGAGTAATCACAAAACCTATGGCCGTATTTTCCGCAACATGGAATGGTATTCCCCTGCTATATTCCGGCCAGGAGCTTCCCAATATGAAAAGGCTCGAATTTTTTGAAAAGGATGTCATCAAATGGACCAGTACCTATCAGATGTCAGAATTTTATAAAACTTTGCTGGAACTGAAAGCCTCCAATCCTGCATTAAGAGGCGGAGACGCGAATGTATCCACCTATCTTTTGAATACCACAGCCAATGATAAAATTCTGGCCTACGTTAGAAAGAACGGAAAAGACGAAGTGCTGGTAGTCCTGAATATGTCAAAAGAGCCTGTAAATTTCACCATTGAAGACCAAAACCTTTCAGGAAACTTCCGGAATGTTTTCGACAAGACCAAAAGAGATTTTGACAGCGGAAAAGACTTTACATTCAAAGTTTCAGATTATGCAGTTTTTGAAAAATAAATCAGAGATGAACAATTAAAATATTCAATAGAGGCGGGCTTTAGCCCGCTTACTTTATGCATATTGGCAACAGGCTTTAGCCGAAATTACACACAATTTCATGATATGAACAAACAGGAATTATTAAACATCATAAAAACAAAGCTCACAGAAAAAATACAATCTTTTGAAAACCTGATTGCAGAAACCCGTGCTTCTAATAATGATACCAAAAGTTCCATGGGTGACAAATATGAAACTGGCCGCGAAATGCTCCAGCAGGAGATCAATAACCTTCAGCGGCAGCTTAATGAAACTTTAAGCCAGCAGTCTGTGATTCAAAAAATATCAGTTGAACCTTCAGACAAAGTTCAGAACGGATCGTTGGTAAAAACGGATAAAGGTCTCTTTTATGTTACAGTATCCCTGGGCGAAATTACATCTGAAAATCAAAAAGTGATGACGGTTTCAGCAGAATCACCTCTTGTAAAGGCCATGTCAGGAAAAAAAGAAGGGGAGACTTTTGCTGTTAATAACATGACTCAGACCATTCAGACGATCTGGTAGAAACATTTTATCGGAATTTAAAGTTAAAAATTTTCATCCTTTTTATTGAAGATCAAAGAACCTAATAGACAGAGCATTCATTGAAATGGATGCTTTTTTATGATCTATGATAATCGTAAATCGTTTAAATTTTTCTAAATTTGAACCATAAAAAGCCCTTTCAAAATGCAGAACTACCTGGAACTTTTACAGCATATTTTAGACAATGGAACAGATAAAACGGACAGAACCGGAACCGGAACCAGAAGTGTTTTCGGGTACCAGCTGAGATACGATCTGTCAAAAGGTTTTCCAATGGTGACTACAAAAAAGGTACACCTGAAATCCATTATCTATGAATTGCTTTGGTTTTTGAATGGCGATACCAATGTTAAATATCTCAACGATAACGGAGTAAGCATTTGGGACGAATGGGCCGATGAAAACGGTGACCTGGGACCTGTTTACGGGGCACAGTGGAGAAGCTGGCAGGGGGCCGACGGGAAAGTAGTAGATCAGATTACTGAAGTCATAGACCAGATCAAAAAAAATCCTGACTCAAGAAGGCTGATTGTTTCAGCTTGGAATGCTGCCGAAATTCCGAATATGGCTCTTGCGCCATGTCATGCTCTGTTCCAATTCTATGTAGCAGATGGAAAGCTGTCGCTGCAGCTATATCAGAGAAGCGCTGATGTATTTCTGGGAGTACCGTTCAATATTGCAAGCTATGCCTTACTGCTGATGATGGTGGCACAGGTTTGCGACCTGGAAGTAGGAGATTATATCCATAGTTTTGGAGATGTTCATATTTACAATAATCATTTTGAACAAGTAAATAAACAACTGTCGAGAGAACCCAGACCGCTTCCTGTTATGAAGCTGAATCCTGACGTAAAAGATATTTTCAGTTTTAATTTTGAAGACTTTACCCTGGAAAATTATGATCCGCATCCCGGAATCAAAGCTCCTGTAGCAATTTAGTTAATCATATGAAATATAAAAGTGGAGCCCGGTCTTCACTTTTTTTGTAACTTTTAATGAAAATTCCGTACCTATCTTATTTCTACTATGAAATCACTTAAAATTATTCCTGAAAAGGATACCGATGTTGAAAAGCTGAAAGAAATCTTACTTCAGATTAAAGGCGTTGCTTCAGCAGAGATCATTGATGATGAAAACCCCGAAAGCGAACTGAAGAAAGCTTTTGCCAAAACGAAAGAACAGCTTAAAAAAGGAGACTACGAAACTCTGGTTAATGATATTTTTGAAATAATAACAAAAAATAATTCTAAAAAATAACAGTAAAACATGAAAAAGGCGATTTTGTCTATTGCTATACTCGGGATTTTCTTTTCCGCAAACGTATCTGCACAGACCGAAACATCAGGAAGAGAAAAAACATACAGAGCTACCCATACCAAAGTAACAGAACTTAAACATACCAAGCTTAAAGTCAATTTCGATTATCAGAAAGAGCAGATGGGTGGAGAAGAATGGCTGACAGCCTCTCCATATTTCTATCCTTCCAATGAGTTGACCCTTGATGCAAAAGGCATGCTGATTCATGAAGTAGCTCTTGACAGCAACGGGAAAAGATCACCTCTGAAATATGAATATAAAGAGGACATCCTGAAAATCAGTCTGGACAAAACCTATCAGAAAAATCAGGAATATACGGTGTATATTAAATATACCGCACGACCTAATGAAGTGAAACAGAAGGGAAGTATGGCAATCAATGATGCCAAAGGACTGTATTTCATTAATGCACAGGGGCAGGATCCTGATATGCCGACACAGATCTGGACACAGGGAGAAACGGAGTCTTCTTCTGCGTGGTTTCCAACCATCGATAAACCCAATCAAAAAACTACCCAGGAAATCTATATGACCGTTCCTGATAAATATGTAACCCTTTCCAACGGAATTTTAAAGGATTCACAGAAAGAAGGAAACAATTTAAGAACCGACCATTGGGTGATGGATAAAAGACATGCCACTTACCTGTTCTTTATGGGCGTAGGAGAATATGCCATCGTTAAAGACAAATGGAAAAATATTCCGGTAGATTATTATATCGAAAAAGAATACGAGCCCTATGCAAAACAGATCTATGGAAACACTCCCGAAATGATAGAGTTTTTCTCTAAAAAGATGGGCTATGATTATCCTTGGGTAAAATATGCACAGATCTCAGGAAGAGACTATGTAAGCGGTGCCATGGAAAATACAACGGCCACCCTTCATGGAAGTGATATCCTTCAGAAGCCGGGACAGCTGATCGATGAAAACAAATGGGAAGATACTATTGCCCATGAACTATTCCACCACTGGTTCGGAGACCTGGTGACAGCGGAAAGCTGGAGTAACTTAACGGTAAATGAATCATTTGCCAACTATTCCGAATACCTTTGGAATGAATATAAATACGGAAAAGACCAGGCAGATTACCATCAGATGACCGATGTGAATATGTACATCCATAATCCGGGAGATTTCAAGAAAAACCTAGTAAGATTCAATTATGATTCCCGTGAAGATGTTTTTGATCTCGTAACGTATCAGAAAGGAGGAGGAATCCTTCATATGCTGAGAAATTATCTGGGCGATGATGCTTTCTTTGCCGGAATGAACGACTATCTGAAAACCAATGAATATCAGAACGCAGAGGCACACCAGTTAAGACTTTCTTTTGAAAAGGTTTCAGGTAAAGATCTGAACTGGTTCTTCAACCAATGGTATTTTGGAAGCGGAAACCCAAAGATCAATTATTCATTTACTTTCGAGCCGGTAAAAAAACAGGTGGCGGTAACGATTAACCAGTCACAGGAGCAGCCATTCGAATTTCCCCTTGCCATTGATGTGTATGACAACGGAAAGCCAAAAAGATATAATGTATGGGTAAATGCCGAAGCGAAGAATACATTCAATTTTGATGTTTCCAAAACTCCTGATCTGGTTAACATCAACGCAGACGGAATTTTACTGGCCGATATCACAGAAACCAAAACTCCGGAGCAAAACCTGATGCAGTTCACCAACTCTAAAGAATTTAAGAGCAGATATAAAGCTTTATCGGCCATAAAAGATCAGGTAGGAAAAAATCCGGCTGCCACCAAATTATTGGCGGCTGCATTAAAGGATCCTTATTTCAGAACACGAATAAAGGCCCTTCAGTTGATGGATCTTTCAAATCCTGAACAGATGAAAGCTCTGGGTGCTGATGTTGAGAAATTAGCGTCAAACGACCCGAAAACATTGGTTCAGGCTGCTGCAATTGGAGCTTTGGCTAAAACTAAGGATAAGAAATATCTTCCGCTTTTTGAAAAAGGAGTAAATGCTGTTTCCAATGCTGTAAAAGGAACTTCATTAAGCGCTGTTGTAACCATAGATCCTTCAAAAGCTAATACACTGGCTGATAAAATTGATCTTGAAGGAGCCTCAGAAGAATTGCTAAGTCAGTTGCTTCCGGTGATTGTAAAGAATAAAGTGACTTCACAGATGTCCAATATCACTCCGCTTGTAGCTTTTTATCCGTTTATTAAGTTTCAGAATCCGGAATTGGGTAAATCTGCAGAAGAAGGATATAACTGGATCATGAGCTCAGATAATCTGAAAGCTACCGAGAACATTACCAAAATAATCAGCCATGCAAAAGGTGAAATGGGAGATAACCCTCAGGTAAAAATGATGATTTCCCAGATGCTGAAAGATGGTTTAAATAAAAAAATGGAACTGCTGAGACAAAATCCTCAGAATGCTGCAAGCATCAATAAACAGATTGATGCCCTCAATAAAGCTATTGAAGATTTTAAATAAACAGATTATTAAAATGATCAAGAATATAAGACCGCTGTATCGAACAGCGGTTTTTTTATGGTTTGTCTCGTCCTGAAAAAGGTTGACTATAAAACCATAAAAACAGTCATCCTTATGAATTTAAAAAAAAGATTCCTCCCTGTACAAGAATACAGTGAGGCGTTCAAAAGACAAGTTGTCTCCGAATAT
>NZ_JAGEKK010000016.1:0-105081 GCF_049887855.1 Chryseobacterium sp. NFX27
TGCCTCGCTGCTCACTTAAAGATACTGCTTGGATCTTAAACTCTAGACTGTAATTTTTTCTGATCTTTTTCATACTCTTAAAGTTAAAGAGTATAAGAATCGTGTCCTAACAAAGTTAGCAACTCCATATCGAATATGATCAGTTCGGAAGACAGGTAAAAGATTACTTACCCGTTCCACAATCTCAAACTTTAAATGGAGCCATTGTTCCTACCCCTCTGGCCAATGCTACCCAGCCCGGGATTTATGGTTCAGAAAAGATCTATGCAGAAAAAATACTGGAAAACTCCCCGCTGGACAGAATCCAGCAGCAGATCCAGGTAGGAAATGACTGGACGGGAAAGCCCGTAAAGTTTGAGTATGATGCCAATATAGATGGTGAGGTAAAGAAATATATTGCAACTTCCTCCGGGGCCACTTCTTCCGCTATAACATTATCAGGAACCTACGGAGCCAGCCAGCTGTATAAAAATACCATAACCGATGAAGACGGCAATAAAACCATAGAATTTAAAAACGGACAGGGACAGGTATTATTAGTCAGGAAAGTGATAAGCAGCACAGAAAATGCAGACACTTACTATGTATACAATGAATACAACCAACTGGCTTTTGTAATTCCACCTAAGGCAGCTGCTGTTGCAGATCTCACCACGGTACTGGGGAGCCTATGTTATATGTACCGGTATGACGGGAGAAACCGGCTGGTGCTTAAAAAGCTTCCGGGAAAAGGCTGGGAATATATGGTCTATGATAAACAGGACAGGCTGATCATGACCCAGGATGCTGTAATGGGAGCTCAAAAACAGTGGCTGTTTACTAAATATGACCAGTTTGGAAGAGTAGCTTACACAGGAATATATACCAGTACCCAGGCGTATGGTGTAGCAGGAAGAGCGGCAGAACAGGCCTTGGCAGATGCCAAGGGCAGTAACAATGTAACCAGGGCTTCTGCTGCAGGCTTCACCAACAGTGGACTGGATGTCTATTATGATAATGGTTCGCTCAGTTATCCAAGTTCTGTCACTAAGCTGTTAAGTGTCAACTATTACGATACCTATCCCACAGGCTCCCCAACAGTCACTAATGTATTTGCACAGGATCTTTTGACTGATAACCCGGCCAATTCACGAACCACCAAAGGAATGCTTACCGCTTCCTATATCAAAAATATAGAAGATGATAAATGGACAAGGAACTTTATTTGGTATGATACCAAAGGAAGAAATATAGGCTCAAGAAGTAACAATCATTTGGGAGGATATACTGTTGTTAATCATAAGCTTGATTTTGCGGGAATGGTCCTTCAGAGCAATACCTATCACAGAAGACTGATCACGGATCCTGAAAAGGGCTTTGTAGAAAAATTCACTTATGATTTCCAGAACAGGCTTCTGACGCATACCCATCAGGTAGGCAGCAATCCGGTTGAATATCTGGCTCAGAATAAGTATAATGAGCTCTCACAGCTTGAAAATAAAAAAGTAGGAGGAATATCATTAGCGTCCCCTTTACAGACCATCGATTATAAGTATAACATTCGTGGATGGATGACCAATATCAATGATCCAGTCAATTTGGGAAATGACCTTTTTGGATATAAAATCAAATACAATCAGGTTGAAGGATTGGAAACGCCCAATACTGATTTTCCTGACTTGAAAGTAATACCGAGGTATAATGGGAATATTGCAGAGGTAGACTGGCGAACTTCTACCGCAGCTAATGACCACCTGAGAAGATACGGCTATGTTTACGATAACTTAAATAGGCTTTCAGCAGGTTTTTATCAGAAAGACAGCAATCCTTCTGCGAAAGAATATTTTGAAAAAATGGAATATGACTTGAATGGTAATATTACCAATTTAAAAAGATCTTCTGAATTGATAGTAGGAAATACAGCTGCCAATTTCATTAATAATCTTAACTATACGTATCAAGGGAATAGGCTTACCTCTGTTATGGATTTAGTGTCATCTATTGGTGGATATAAAGGAAATACAATGCAGTACGATGCTAATGGGAATATGACCAGTAATCCCGATAAAAACAAAATGCTTATCACATATAATTTCCTAAATCTACCGAGCAGCATTACAGAAACAGTATTTGTTAACTCTACCAATAACACTTATTATACCTATAGAGCTGACGGAACGAAAGTATCGAAAAAGTATATACAAATGGGTGCCGAACAGAAAACTGATTACCTAGATGGATTTCAATACAACAATCTGGAATCGTTAGGATCTACTGTTCCTACAGTTCCGACATTAAAGTTTGCACCGACATCAGAAGGTTATTTTGATTTTGAAAAAAATAAGTATATTTATAATTATATTGATCATTTAGGAAATGTAAGATTGAGCTATTTTAATAATGGAGCCATGCTTGAAGTGGTTGAAGAGAACAATTACTACCCATTTGGATTAAAACATAAAAGTTATAACAGTTTACCTGGGAATTACAGTTATCAGTACAAGTACAACGGCAAGGAGCTACAGGAGACCGGAATGTATGATTATGGAGCTAGGATGATGATGTCGGATATTGCAAGATGGGGCGTGATAGACCCAGCCGCAGAATACTTTCCAGATATTACACCTTATGCTTACGTTGTTAATGACCCAATTGGATTTGTTGATAATGATGGCGAAATGCCTGGTCCTGTAGGCGCTATAATAGGTATTTTCTCTGATTATATAATGCAGGTTGGTGTTAACTATTTTTTAGATGGAAAAGATTTTAGAACCTCTTTAACAGATATTAGCGGTTGGTCACTAGCTGTTTCTGGTGTTTCAGGCTTTGCAACAGGAGGAATAAGCGCATTAACCAAAGCAGCTACAAGTGGTATAGGAAAACAAGCCTTAGTAAAAACCATAGATTTTGGTGTAGATGTTTTAGTAGGTACTGTTGAAAGTGCGGTTACTAATCAATTGGAAACAGGTGAATTTGATATTTGGAAATCATTTACTGGTGGATTACTTGAGGCGGGTATTGGTAAATTTATACCATTAAAATACGTAGATAAACTAGAGAGTAAACTTGCTCGAAAGATGAATATTAGTGCAGAGAAGATGACTCGTTATAAAAATAGAATGCAGAATGATGCTAATAGAAGTCGCAGTACAAGAGCGAGAAATAATAGAAAATATGCTGAAAACAAAAAAGCTTACGAAAGTTACACAGCAGCCTATGCTGGTGTTAAAGTTGTAAATGATGCATATAAAGCAGGAGGAGCTGAAGCTTTACAGAATATTGACTTATTCAAAAAGACACCAGAAGAAACTAAAAAACCAACCATTACAGTTGGAGAAGTAACAGGAGGAATAATAAGAGAATAACTATGTATAAAAATCAATATATTTTAACAATTTGTGCCATATTAGGTTTTTTATATACTTTGTTTTTCTATTATCAAGACTCAAGGTTAGAAAATCCTAATATGCTAAAATCATATACAATTATTGAGCAAGGATGTAGAAATTCTAAGGGTAGTTCTTCAGTTCACATTAAATACAATAACAAGGTATATTATATAAGATTAGCAAATGAAGAATGTTTAAAATATCCCGTAGGAACTGAAATAAGACTTAGCTATAATAAACAATTTGATTATTTTTATAAGCCGGATGGATTAAAAAGAGATAGAAATAGATTGTTGCTTACGGTTATAATTTTTATTTTATCTATTATCCCTTGGAAAAGAATTATAAAAATAAAAGCCTGATAAGGTGTGTAAGCTTAACAAAGAAAAGCCAACTCAAGTGAGTTGGCTTTGTTGTTTTACATAATGCTTTGCAATTTAGTTTGCTTAAGAAAAGCATCAAGGAGAGCGAAGACGTGTTGTCTGTCGTTCTCTTTTAGTTTTTGGATGTCTAGGATTTTAGCAACAATACTTTTTTCCAAAAGGACATCTGTAGAACCTACGAGATAATCCAAAGAAACTCCGAGAGCTTCCGCAAGTTGCGTCGCCACCTCAATAGATGGTTTTACTTCCTCTCTACACTACCTCACACTATTAGAATAGAGATGAAGCTTTAATTGAAAGTAAAATTTGGTTAGATTCCATACTTTATTTGTAGGTAATTCTATAAAAATCAAAATATAATGCGTCAAGTTTTGGCGTATCCCTGATGTAGCTTTGTTTTAGAAACATTAAACAAAATATTAATTGCTAAAACACAGCTTATGAAAAAACTATTTGATGATGAATGGAGTGATGATTTATCAGAGTTCAAAGTCATTTCCATAGAAGACTTAAACAAGGGATTTGTAGGAGATAAGAGCGCTTTGGGTGATACTATCATTAATAAAGATAATTCTCCTGATTACAGAAGTCCATTCCATGACTACAGAAATACTCCTTTAGGCTACTCTTATCTTACTGATAATCCTGTATCTTCAATTTTTTCCTCTACAGGATTGGATGAAAAAGGAGAAAAGGGATATGAGTATTATGCAGAAGTTCTTCCTTGTGATACTGGTTCTCAGGTATATGGGAGCTATCAGGCTAATGCAAGAAAGAAACAGGCTTTATTTCTGTTCTATGAGAAACCTAATCCAAATAAATCAAACTTCTCTGGTGACTTCTATATTGCTAAAATGGGTGATTATTTTGTGCAATTGTTCAAAAAATTTCCAGAGCCATTGTCTTCCAGTATAAATGGTCAATTCTTTAGGAATATTACTTCTATGGAAGATGAAGCTGCTTATCTAGCTCAATTAGCTTATGCTTTTGAGAAGGATAAAATAGATGCTACTCTTGTTCATCAGGCTTTGATGAGGGAGTATCAGTTTTATACGGGAGACAGAAGATTTGAAGAGATTATAGGGAATATCTCATCTATTCCTGCTGATGCCATTGGATGGTGTGCTGAAAAGTTAGAAGCTTTTAAGCCTACAGAGAAAAATTACAATCCTGAAGCTAAAGATTACTCTCCATTAATTCCTATTATAGGAGGTGTTGCAGTTCCTGTTAATATGAATAAAGCTGCACAGTTTTTTGAAAACTTAGGTGACAATCCTTTTGTTCAGGGGGCAGAGGTTGCTTTTTCACAGGTATGGTCTATGGTGAAACAGGCAGCAAGTAAGGTTAAAGATGCTTCTGTAGACCATCTTCCTGATGCATTTAAAAAGCTGATCAATAAAATTACCGGAGTTATTAATGATATTAGATCCTTTCTTACCAATGTAACAGATGATCTTAGTGAATTGGTAAAACAGGGGGTAGAGGTTCTTAAATTAGCTAATGCCTTCTATTGCGGTGTTAACAGGGGACTTATCAGTCTTATCCAATGCTTACTTTACATTTTAGAATTCCTTTTACAGCCTACAACTACTTTTTCTTATCAGCAGTATCTTGAAAGAAGAGATTTAATGGAAAAGGCAGAAGATGTAATAGACTGGGTAACAGAGAATGTACCTAAATTCTTACAAGGAGTTAAAGACCTATTCAAAGCCAGTGGAAGTATTTCAAAGTCTGATATGGAAGGAATACTGGATAAGATGAAAGAATACTTTGGAGATATTTCTCGCTATACTGTAGCTTTTTATATTGGTATTTTTGCCTTTGAGTTACTAATTAATATTCTGCTTTTAATCTTTACAGAGGGTGCAGGGAATGTTGTAAAGGGAGCTACTTATGTACAGAAAGC
Organism: Chryseobacterium sp. NFX27; assembly: GCF_049887855.1. Lineage (NCBI taxonomy): Bacteria > Pseudomonadati > Bacteroidota > Flavobacteriia > Flavobacteriales > Weeksellaceae > Chryseobacterium > Chryseobacterium sp. NFX27. The sequence goes on from NZ_JAGEKK010000016.1 coordinate 5,658, forward strand.
AGCAAGTTTGCTAAAGGTTCTGGCAAGGGAAACTGTCTCTGTAGCAACACTAGGAATTACAGATTTATTGGCTTTCCTTTCAAGATTTATTGTTAGATTTGGAAAAGCTTGTGCTAAAGGGTTTGCTGGCTTTACCAGATTCATTGAAGAATTATTGCAAGGAGCTAAGAATGGTGCTAAAGCAGAGGAACTAGCTGATGAAGTTCATGATTTAGAGGAAGTAATAATCAAAGGCAGGAAACTTCAGAAAGGAGGCGGTGATGCAACCAAATCCTTTGCTGAGAATGCAGGAATTAAAATAGAAAGATGGATAAGTGAAGCTAAAGTCTTTGGACAATCTACAGATTATACTTGTGCTGCTACTTCTTTGAGAATGACATTACATGACAAAGGTATTTTATTATTAGAAGATGAATTGGCAAGAGCTTTAAAAACTGATACTTATGGGGCTTCAATTTTAGATATCCCTGATGCTCTATATTTTAAAAGATTGGAAGATGAAGTAACAGCTATTGCTGAAAAAGACATCAAGTTATCAAAGTTATTAGAAAAATTAGAGGACGGAGATAAAGCAGTTGTAAGTATTGGTACAGCAGAGTTTAAAGGACACGCAGTAGTACTGGAAAAAGTAGAAAATGGAAAAGTATTTTTACGAGACCCATTACCTATGAATCAAGGCTCCTCATATTCCATGTCAATAGAAGCTTTTGAAAAAATATTTAACAAAAAAGCCGTAATTATTAAAAAATAAAGTGATGACAGAACAAGGAAACATAAAACTTAATGTAAAAGGTGAAAAGCCTTTAAAAGGTTATCAAATTGTGAGAATAAGAAATATAAACAACGCTAAAGAGGTATTGACCAATTTTAAGGAAGCCGTTCTAACAATTTTGAAAAATAAAAATTTAAGTGATGAAGATCCTAAATGGGAAAAACTTTTACCACAAGGAATTGTATCTAAAATTAATCAGTTAGATGATGATGATAAAAAGTATGATGAATTTTTGTATAGTATTAATTCAAGTATTGATGATTATCAAAGACTTAGAGATTGGGAATGGTACAGCTCAATAGAAGTAGAAAAAGGATTTGACATCATTGTGAAAGGCAAATTTAATAGTTGGAAATTCATTAATTTTATCCATTGTCAAAATGTTCCTTTAGATGATATTAGGATTATAGATGCTGATAAACAAGAATTTTATGAATTGAAAACAATTAAGGACTACACTTCATATAAAATATTAAAATAGAATTTAAAGTCTCCTACACAAATAACAAAACCATTCCCTGATTAGGAGTGGTTTTATTTATAGCTGTAAGGATAAATATTGGCTAATTCAACTATTTGAAATATTCAACACCATTTTCTCCAACATAAGCTTCCTTTCCACTGTCAAGAAGGATTTTATATAGATTAAAGCTTTTATTAAAGTCAATATTAACCCTAGTTTTTTTTAATATTTTTTTATATTTAGCATCTACATACTTCAGACTATCATCATCAAAAAAGCCTTGTTTATTACTGTTAATCAATATGTTTAACTCTTCAAAAGTTCTATCTATTTTTTCATATTTTACAGGAGCAACAACCTTGTTTAGGCACACAAGACCATATTTACCAGCCTTGCTTACTTTAAATATTGAATTTTTTCCATTTGCAACAAACAAGTCAACTTCATCAAAGTCTAATTTAACAATTTTTGCTCCATCCAATAAACTGATAATACCCTTAAAGCCTCCCTTTTCAACAAAAATCAAATTATTATTTTTATCTATTTTAAAGGAATCATATTTACCTGTAAGATGCTGCTCTATCTTACTTATTGTTTCATTAGAAACACGTCTTCTTTCTGATGAATTTTGTATTCCTCCCATTTCCTTAAGAGAGCTTTCCTTACTGGCTTTTACTTTTGTATCATAAAACTCATCCATTTTACAGTTCATACACATCCCCTCCTTTGAAGCTTTCCATATAAAGTTTGAAGTACTGTTACTGTTTTTATCTGAAAAAGTTATGTACTTATACTCTAAAGGGATTATTTGTTTTCCTGAAGAGTTAATAAGTCCATAATATCCTTCTTTCTTTACAATAAAGCTTTTATTGGACTCTGTGGAAATATTATCATATAAACATGGTATAACCTCTTTACTGTCTTTGTAAAGCCCTACTTTTCCATTTTTATAAACATAAACTTCATCCAAATCATACTGTCTTATTTGTAAAGAATCATATTTATTATTTCTAGGAATCAAAACTTTCTGAAGATTATCCATAACATAATAGTCCGTACTTTCTTCTTTTACTATAAATCTTGATTTGGGAGTAAAAACATCATACTTTACATCTCTTATTTCAGAGGCAAAGGGCTTAACTTTTATGTTTCCAAGAGAGTCACAAAATCCCCATAAATTATGTTCCCTATAAGGAATTAGTAACTCCTTATCTTGTAAAGTTTGTGCTATTAGTAGATTTCCAAACAGAATAAGCAAAATAATATTAATCTTCATAAAAAGCATTTTGTTGACAAATGTATAAAAATGATATTACTATGCGAACTGTAATGGTAATTTAGAGAACCTAGCATTTAATACTCTGGAAAAATTTATAAAAAACAAAATTTTTATAGTGCTTATTCTCACGTGAATGTCCTTGCAAAGCATACCCCTATCCATTTGTTCTTCCCCAATACCCCTACCCAAACCTGAATAAAGCCTTTTTATTGGAGGTAAATATTATTCTTGGAACTATAGTGTAAGTTTCTATTCTGCTACAGATCTAAATCTATTTTATTTACTCTCTAGAGACTTTATCTCTATTTTTTTTACCTACCATTAAAATGTTCCTGCTTAGTTTGCTAGCCTTCTACTTTACATGAACTTAGGAATGTAGAGAAAAAATAAGATAATACCTGTTACTTTTTACACTGCACCCCTCACGAAACACCTCCACTTATTCTTAGAGTCTGTAACAAGAAGGCTCTATCATTAATTTTTAACTCAAAAATCAAAAACAATGGTAAGAATTTTAGGCTACAAACAAAGACAAAAAGAAGATGGAACAAACTTTTATCTTCTAGAGGTACAGGGAGGTATTGAAATGGTATTAAGCAAGGCTACAGGTCAATACTATGCAACAACTAAGAAAGCTACTGTATCAACTACATTTGATGAAGAAACCTGTAAAGGCTTACTAGGTTCTCAAATGCCAGGTAAAATCTCCAAAATTACTACTGAACCTTATCAGTACACAATCAAAGAATCTGGGGAGGAAGTTACTTTAAACCATAAATACATCTATCTTCCTGAAGGTGTAGAAAGTTCTGAAGAGAAAATGGCAAAACAACTTGAAGAAGCCTTTGCATAAAATCAATACGTCCTTTTTTCCTGAATCCATATATAGGTTTTAAGAATTTTGGACGTATTTAATTTCTCTTAAATAACAAGAAAATGTCCATTCTGTGTGGTAATACTATATATTCCTGCATAAAATGGACATTTCTAATCTTTATCTACTAGTAAAAAGTATGAGTTTTTGCAGAAGTATATATAGTAAATACAGAAACTCATACTTTTTATATTATTCATTCACTAACAACCCTAAGTCTTTATATGAAAACAAATACAAAAGTCGCAGAATTACTTGTTTCTTATTCCAACAATATAAGTTCTGAACAAAAAATAAGTAACAGTGCAGACAGCTATGATATTGTTATAAATCTCTGGAACCTCAATACCATTCAAATACAGGAAGAAGTAAAAGTAATACTTCTCAATGATGCTCTTATGGTGCTAGGATTTTACTCTTTATCAAAAGGAGGAATTTCATCTAGTATAGTTGATATTAGGTTGGTCTTATCAGTAGCTTTAAAGGCTATAGCAACAGGAATTATTTTAGTTCATAATCATCCTACTGGTAATCTTAAACCTAGTAAAGCAGATTTAGATATTACAAAGAAATTAAAGTCAGCATGTAATGTTATGGGAATAAACCTTTTAGATCATTTAATTATATCAAAGGAAAGCTATTTTAGCTTTGCAGATGATGGGTTATTATAATTGACATTTGACTTTCCTTGTTTCTAGTATTACAGATTAATGTAGATATATTCACAGTGCCAAAGTGCCATTTTATTCTAAGTTCAGCTTTGGAGCTAGTCTAAAAACATAAACTAAACAATATCAAAAGGTTACCACTTTACTAGAGGAACAGGAATAATATTAAATGAATTTTCAAATATTTCAGCACTTTGTCACTAATATATCTCTACTATGTTAGTAAAATGGTAAGTAATTGTTTTTTTTAAATCATGTACACTCACGCATAGGAGCAGAACATTACCCCAAACCAACTAGATTTAGGCTAATAGCCAAAATCCTATTACATATATATTATAGCGAAATTGTAATATCTTGGGCTACTAGTAAGTTGGAGAGTAAACAGAATTAGATACTGATTAGTTCCTAGTGAAAATGGTAACGAATAGGATAAGGAACTATTATTTTAAAGGCTATAAATCATAAATAGCCAAATCATCTATATCTAAAAAGTTTTTCATTGGAATTTCTAATGCCTGACCAATTCTATAAAGTTGATGGAGGCTAATATTCGTTCTTCCAGACTCTATGCGAGAAATATTGGTAGCATCCATTTTTCCTCCCAACTCAACAATCTTTACAGTCAATTGTAATTGAGTCAAATCCTCTTGCTCCCTAAGTTCTTTAATTTTTCTACCTACTAACTTTTGAAGTTCTATCTTATCCATTATTGACATATTTGGCAACATCAAAGGAAATGGTTAAGTTTGCGTATTGTAATGCCATATATGACAATAAAAGTTTTGTAATTTTACGGACTCCCGTAAGGAACAGAAACTATTTATATATAATTTGCTAATTAAATAAACTTAAAAACAATGAAAAAGACTTTACTATTATTCATCTTAGTATGTTCAACTTACCTATACTCTCAGACCTCTCAATATGTAGAGTTTCCAGATGTAAACTCTGAGGTACCTGTTAATAAAGCCAGAATCTATGTTATAAGACCAACAGGAAAATTAAGCCACTATTATATAACTCTATCATCTAATGGAAGCATGATTGGGAGGCTTGACTATAAGAACTATCTGTGTTGGGATGTAGATGCTGGTAAATATAATTTAGAAGGAGCTTTTGAGGGTAATAAGATCAGAAGGGATCAGACTGAGAATAAAGATTTCTTCACAGTAAATGCAAAAGAAGGAAAGACATACTACATAAGACTTAGTCCAGCTTATGGTCTAACAACAGGAAAAGCTTCATTTGATATTATTGAGCCTGACAAAGCAAAAGAGTACATTAAAAAGTTCCCACAACCTAAAGTGAAATATGTTGATTAACAAAGCTTATATTCTAAGAGATTCAAATAATAACTAATTTTTTTACATGAAAAAATACTTACATCTGTATCTGCTTCTATTCCTTCCATTATTATATACATCACAATCTATTAGTGCTTCAAAATTGCTTGATTATATTAATATTCAGAATAGTGAAACAATAACAAAAGAATTAAAGCAACTTGGTTTTCAAACCAGAGTTGATAATTCAGAAGGTTATCCCATATATCAATTTGCAAAGAAAACTTCAAGAGGAATAGAAAAAATTGAAGTAGGGAAAAATACAGAGCTATTCATGATTACTTATAGGCCAGAGTATACTACGTATGAAATTTTAAGAAATAAGATTCTTACATCAGATTTTCAATATGCATACAGCTATAAAAGTACAAAGTATTATGAAAATAGCACAATGCGTATAGGTGCAGATAATACAAATGGAATAATATCAGTTTTCAAACAATTAAAATAATAATATGGTACAAGGAATAGTCTTAGCCATGATTGCAATTGTGATTGTTAGGCTTATAAAAAAGAAAAAGTAATTCTATTTAAACCACTCTATTCAAAGAGTGGTTTTTTAATCTTAAAACTAATATGAAACCTAAAATACCATTTCGTATAGGCTACCAATATGGCAACTGGGAGTTAAACCTAATGAGCATAGTAGACAGTATTTCTGATAACTCTTACTGTAGCTATCTGTGGGTGGGAAGTGAGATTAAGAAGTTTCTAAACTTTACACCTCACAGAACAGAACTAATATTCTATGGGATATATTGGAGGTTGTAATACTGGAGTTTGATAGGAAGTCTGAATACTACTATAACAGAATGAGTAAAGCTTTATCAGAAAGGATAGTAAGGGGAAGCCTTGAAATTCTTTCTGATGGGATGATTATCCAAAAGTTTGTAACTAGGAAGGCAACTTATTGGAATATCTATTTTCCTATGAATAAAGAAATCAGGCTGATTTACTTTTCTAATGCCTTTCCTTATACTAAAACTCTACTGGAATAAAAGAGCATTGAAAATCACAATATAATATTAATCTAAGAACAAACATTAAGATGGGAAGAATACTTATTACGACTGACAATCATGGAAATTTAATAGCTGTAAAACAAGCTTTAGAAAGATGCAATTTCAATCCAAATGAAGACTTATTAATAAACTTAGGAGATGTGATTGATAGAGGTACAGAAAGTGCTGAATTAGTTCAGTTTTATATAGACCTTTCAGAAGAGTGTCTTTATAAGCCTTTGTTTATCAGAGGAAACCATGATGACTACTGTCATAAATGGCTTAAATCAGGAGAAATCAGTATGGAATGGTTAATAAATGGTGGTACAGAAACTATTGATTCTTACATCAGAACAGGATATTTGGATAGTGAAGAGCATTTAAACTTCTTTAATGAAATGTTTGATTTCTACATTGATACTAAGAACAGAGGATATGTTCATGCAGGTTTCACATCTCCTGAAGGTTTAGAAAATGACAATTCTGAAATATACTATTGGGATAGAAGTCTTTGGGAACTAGCTCTCCTAAGTGATGAAAATAAAAAGCTTCCTGAGGAAATGAGAATATTTGAAGCCCATAAAGAAATATACATAGGCCATACTCCTACACTTAATTGGGATGAAACAGAACCTATGAACAAATATAACATTTGGAATCTAGATACAGGAGCGGGTTTTGGAGGAAAACTTACTATTATAGATGCCACTACTAAGAAATTTTGGCAGAGTGATCCAGTTTCTAGCCTGTACTGATGAAAAAGGTTCGTAGCTAAAAACTAAATAAAGGCTCTTAATTGAGCCTTTATATTTAATTTAATTTTTTTTCTTGTATGATTTCAATACATATTTTTTATTTTGTTTAAAAGCTTCCCTGCACTGAACAGGGAAGCATAAAGTTAGTTTTCAATATTTTTAGCACTTTGGCACTTCTACAGGAGTGGCGTTGTTTTTTTTTTAAGTTTCCTTTTCTGGCTTTAGTTTTACAGAGATTTTCAGATAGCTTTTGGAGTTGCTTTTCTGATGCTCTATATCATAATTTCTTACAATTGCATACTTACCACACCATTTTTTGAACATATTAATGGTAAGCTGTTTGGATTCTAAAGGGTGCTTTTCCTTGTATGCCTTGAAAAACTCAGCTTTTTCAGCCTTGAGCTCAGTCTTTTCTTCATCTAAACTTACATTAGAATCCATAAACTCCACAAATGAAAAATCAGTTTCAGAGATCAACTTATTTTCTACCAGATTAATAGGTTCAGAATACATAATGCTGTGTTTCAAAAATTTCTGACAGTAAGTAATCATTTTGTTGTAAAATAAGTTCCATTCTTTTGCATCCCAATCTCCAAAGAAAGAACATCCAAATTCCTCTTTAATAGATCTACTTCTGTAGTAAGGTGAAATTTCAATTTCAATTTTCCTTCTTTCCTCAGAGTTTCCTCCTGCTCCATTGACCATATAATTGGAAGTGATAAGAAGCTTAGGGGAAAGGTCAAAAGGAATTGAAAAAGATTGTTTTCCTTTTTTCTCTACAGTCATTCCTCCTGTTACTACTGAAAAGAATTTTTCAAAATGGGTATCTGAGCTGATGTCATCTATAATCATCAATCTGTGGGAAAGGTCAATATCCTGATAAAAGAATCTGTTTCCGCCTGTAACTAAGGCTCTACCGTCTTTTACAGCACTTTTAACCAGATAAGATACAGCTTCAGTGATTAAGGTTTTTCCTGTTCCTCCTTCTGCTCCTCCTTCAAAATCTATTTCCTCATCCACCAGAATTACAGCCCTGGTAAGGGTTTTATCTTTGTAGGTGTGCATTAAGTAGCCTAAAGAAGAGGTTAAATAATCATATCTTTTAGAATCATTATTGGTAACATTCTGTAAAAATGCATCAAACATAGCATTGTCATTGTTTACAAAGTGTTGAATTTCAAATGGATGTTTAATCATCTGGTCTTCAAAGATATATCCATGATAGTTTTCATAAGGGATCATTTTGGTTTTATCTTTGGTTACTTCTACTACACCATTCTCAAAGAAAAAGTAGGAATGGGTCTTGGTTGCCTGATTGAGCTTTACTTCTTTTATCCTTTCCATTGCATTATCCACTTGCGAAGTAAGATAATTTCTTTCCATAAAAGCTTCCCAAACTTCCGGCTGTCTGTCAATCTCAATAAGCTGTTTTCTTACAGTTTCCATCATATCAGCAGTATCAGAGAATATTAGAATACTGTTTTTGTGAATCTTCACTAGCTCGTAACCCCCATTAGGCATTTTAAGTCTTCTGAATCCCTTGATTTCAAAGAATTTCAGAATATTGGCAATCTTCATATCTATGAAGTTTCCACTGTCTGTAGTTCTTATGGTGTAAAAATTCCAGTCTTGTGTGCTTTCAGTGGTTAAATTGATATCAAAACTTTCAGGGTTGTCAAGAGGTACTTTTTGTACCTCTTGTGCTGTGCCTGAAAGTTGTTGAGCTTGATTTGTCATTACTTGGTTTTGGTCTTAGTTTTTAGTTTCTTCCTGCATGTTTTCTTTCTATTAATTGGTTTAAAAAATTGGTGTTTGTTTCCTCAATTGCTTCTTCTTTATTGCTGAGCATCCAGTTGAGTAAATCTGCCCTTTTGAAATAAATCAGCTTCCCATTGGGCTTGTAGAAAGTGATTGCTCTTTTGTGGGTCAGCTTGTACAGCATACTGGAGGATACTCCCAGTAGAGCAGATGCTTCCTTGAAGGTTAAGACCTCTTTGGCAAGATAACCCTGAGTCTGTGGTTCAGTTTCTTCCAGTGAAACTTTTGCAATTGAAATTGTGTTGTTCATATTTTTGAAATTTTTAATTTCTGATTACAGATTTTCTGTAATTCTCTACTGCAAAGTTCCGAACATCAAACCCTTACCTATATTTACTTTACCTTTACCACAGGGTAAAGCTATCTTGGGTCTAGGTATAGTGTATCTCTAAATTCTAAAATAAAACCAACAAAAAACCACCCTTAAAGAATAAGAGTGGTTAGTTAATATTTTGAAGAATAATTTATGCTTGGAGGAATGATTCTATGATTTCATCAATTCTTTCTTTTTGTGCAGGGTTATCAGACATTTGGCTTTTAGATTGTTTTATATTACTCAACCTTTCCCCTAGATGATCTCTGAATACATATTCTACTTTTTTATTAAAATCATCTGGTTCATCCATTAAATCACATTTTTCAATGAGTTGTAATAATAAGTAGATTAGTGAGCCTTTTGAACAGGTCTTGCTTTTTGCCATAACCTTCCAATTGATACCTGCTACAACTTCTCTTTGGGAAAACCCATTAATGAAATCTTGTCTGTCACACTGTATTAAAGGAGGATTTGCAGTAAGGAGTCCATATAGCCTCGAAAGTTCACTTTCAACATCATTAGGATTTATTAAATCCCATTTAAAGGAGAGGGAAGAATAATTTGTGATAGCCGGTGTGGCATAATTAACTTGTTCCCTATCTTCTATTGAAATGTTGGGAATAGTAATGTTTGCTGATTTTATAATTTCAGTATCTATTGAGTATTCTGTTAGATATTCATCGATTTTAATAAGTGCTTCTTTCACAAAAGGATATGCAGAATAATACTGTTCTGATTTTCTCTTAAAGTTTAGTGTTTTATTTTTTATTTGAGTAATGAACATCTCAGGACTAATAGATTTTGAGGATATTTCTAATATTTGTTGAGAAAGTAGTTTAATAGCCTCTTTGTACTCTCTATCTATTTCATTCTTGAAAGAATCTTTAAAACTAGAAATTCCTGTATCCAAATGCCAAATATCTTCATACTTATCATAAAATTTCAATTCTTGTTCTATAATGCCATTTTCTCTATCTACTTTTGTAATATTATAATTCCAATTTTGTTCATTATCAGAAAAGAAAATATTTTTTTTCTCTTCGGATAGATCTGCACTAAGCAAGTTTTCAAAATAGTATAAAGGATTCTTCATATTTCAAAAGTAAAGAAAAAACAGAAAAAAGGCAACCACAAAAAGTGTTACCTATGTGTTACCCAACAAAACAAAAAAGCACCTACATTTCTGTAAGTGCTTGATTTAAAAAGTGGTCCCACCTGGGCTCGAACCAGGGACCACCTGATTATGAGTCAGGTGCTCTAACCAACTGAGCTATAGGACCTCAAAACTTGGTTAAATTTTGTGATTGCAAAAATAGTAAAATTTCCTTCACCACAAAACTTTTTATTGCTTTTCTTGACAAAGTTCTACCAATACCCCATTCGTGGATTTTGGGTGCAGGAAGACAACTAATTTGTTATCAGCGCCTTCTTTAGGTTCTTCGGAGATAAACTGGAAACCTTCTTTTTTTAATCTTTCGATCTCTTCAAGAATATTTTCCACACCAAATGCTAAATGATGGATACCTTCACCTTTTTTATCAATAAACTTTGAGATCGGACTTTCCGGATTGCTGGCTTCTAACAGCTCAATTTTGCTTTCCCCGGTTCCGTAAAAAGAAGTCACTACCCCTTCCCTTTCCACACTTTCTTTTTTATAAGATTCTTTTCCTAACAGTTTGGCAAAAAGGTCATCTGAGACTCCTAAAGATTTTACGGCAATACCGATATGTTCTAGCTTCATAAGTACTAATAAAATATAATTAAATCGTAAATTTGATACCGGAGCTGAATTTCAAAGGTATCAATTCAAACAAAAGTACTAAATTTGCATAACTTATGGAAAGTAACAGACAAAGAAAAGTAGCACAGATCATCCAGGAAGACTTCGCAGAGCTTTTCCGCAAACAGGCTTCAGAAAGCAAGCAGAGTATATTGGTATCCGTTTCAGATGTAAAAATATCGGCAGATCTGGGTATTGCTAAAATTTATTTAAGCATTTTCCCGCAGGAATTCCGGTCTGCGGTGATGAAAGAAATTGAAGAAAACAAACCTCAGTACAGAAATTTTATCGGCCAGAAAATGGCAAAACAGGTACGTATAATTCCGCAGCTTAACTTTTATCTGGACACCGCTCTTGATGATGTTGAAAAATTGGAAAGAGAACTAAGAGGTGAAGGCGACAATCCGGTTTTATAAATCTTGAAAAATATTGCATTTTACATAGCATCCAGATACCTTTTGGCTAAAAAAGGGAGCACCGCCGTGACGTTCATAACGTGGCTTTCGGTAGGTGCCATGACGGTTGCTGTCACTGCAATGTTTGTGATTATTTCAGTATTCTCAGGCCTCGAAACCCTGAACAAAGACCTGATCTCCAATCTTCACGCAGATCTCACCCTGAAAAGCACTTCAGGAAAAACAGTGAAAGATCTGGATAAGGTCACTACAGTTTTAAAAAACAATAAAGCAATCAGCAGTTTTTCCCGCGTCATTGAGGAAAAAGTATATGTTAATTATAAAGGCAAAGGCGATATTGCTTACTTAAGAGGAGTTGATTCCGCTTATATAAGTGTCAATCCCATTGATAAAGATGTATTTTATGGAACTTACCCAAGTTTCGAGTACTCTAATGAAGTATTGATGGAAACGAACCTGCACAACAGGCTTTCTATTCCTATAGATTCTACAAGCAATTATGCCACAATCTTTATGCCCAAGCCGGGAACCGGCATCATTAACAAGGAAGAGGATATCTATAATAAAAGAGATTTTCTTGTGACAGGAGTTTTTCCGGGAAAAGAGCAGCTGGACAGTTATATCATTGCGCCCATAGAACTTACCGAGGAGTTACTCAGCCTTCCAAAAAAATCAGCGTACCAGATTGTAATCAAATTAAAAAATCCGGAAAATGCTGATGCCGTAAAGCAGGGCCTTCTTACTTCATTGGGGAAAAATATTGAAATAAAAACCAAAGAAGAAGAAAATGCGGCGTTCTGGAAGATGATCAATACAGAAAAACTGTTCATCTATCTTATCTTTGCACTGGTGATCTTCATTACGACCTTCAATCTGGCCGGAGCAATTATCATTCTTCAGCTTGACAAAAGAGAACAGTCAAGATCTCTTATTTCACTTGGCTTTCCGATTAGTCATTTGAGAATGACCTATTTCTATACCGGACTTCTTATCGTGATTTCCGGAGTGATCTCCGGGTTAATTGCAGGAACCCTACTCTGCTATTTCCAACTTTACACAGAATTCTTCAGAGCTAATGAGATACTTCCTTTCCCTGTAAAGATCGTTGGAAAAAATTATCTTATCGTAGCGTTTACCGCTTCCCTATTCGGGATCATCATTTCCTGGTTCTTTTCCAAAATCAGCAAAGACTATATTACTAAAAGTTAATATACACCATTTGAAATAAAATCAGTCCATTTTCAATTTTTTGTACCTTTACGGCCCAATTTTTTTTAAATGAAACGAATTTTATCTTTTTTCCTGTTAAGCATTACATTTATTTTTGCTTCAGCACAGGCTCCTGCCGGTTATTATAATGCAGCTGCCGGGCTTACGGGGGCTCCACTTAAAACTGCACTTAAAGGCATCATTGAACAAGGTCATCAGGATCATGGTTACGGCGGCTTATGGACAGCCTACGCAACGACTGACCGTGATTTTTTTTACGAAAATGACGGAACGATTCTGGATATTTATTCTGAAAGACCAAACAGTTCGGACCCTTACACATACACTCTAGGTACAAACCAGTGTGGCAGTAGTGGGTACAACGGTGAAGGAGACTGCTACAACAGAGAACATATTGTTCCTCAAAGCCTATTTAATCAAGCCAGTCCAATGGTATCAGATATTCATTTCATCCGTGCAACCGATGGAGAGGTGAATAATAAGAGATCAAACTACCCGTTCGGTAAAGTACAAATTGCCTCTTTTACATCAGAAAACGGATCTAAACTTGGAAATTCAGTATCACCTGGATATGGAGGGACTGTATTTGAGCCCATTGATGCTTTTAAAGGTGATGTAGCCAGAATGATCTTCTATTTTGTGACGAGATATGAAGCTGGACTTTCAAATTTCAGTACCGGAAATATGCTGGGTGGATCTACCTATCCGGGACTTCAGGCATGGGAGCTGAACCAGCTTTTGGTATGGCATGCAATGGATCCCGTTTCTCCTGAAGAGATTTCCAGAAACAACGCATCTTATACTTATCAGGGAAACAGAAATCCATTTATAGACAACCCTTCTTACGCTGAACAGATCTGGGGAACACCGGTTATAGATACCCAGGCTCCAACCGCTGCCACCAATCTTATTACTCAGAATCCAACCTCCAATACTATTTCTTTAAGCTGGACAGCTGCTACAGATAATATCGGTGTTACAGCTTATGATGTTTATGCTAATGGAATGCTGAAAACTACAGTTGCAGGAACTACAGCAACAGTTCAGGGGTTATCTCCGTCAACTACCTATACTTTCTATGTAATTGCTAAAGACGCTTCAGGAAACTCTTCTCCACCAAGTAACAGCGCAATTGGAACTACGCTGGCAGGACAGCCTGGAAATACCAGCTGTGGAACAGAAAACTTTGAAAATATTCCGGCATCAGACTCAGGTTATTTAATAAGAACATGGACAAACAATAATATTACATGGACAGCTAACTTTGCAAGAACAGACCAGACCATTAACGGAAGAGCAATTACTCTTCAAGGTGGAGATTTAACAAGTTCTACAATTTCAGGAGGAGTACAAAGTATAACAATAACCACTCAACGAAAATTCACTAATGGGTCAAATGGTAATTTAAATATTGAAGTTAATGGAACTGTAATAGGAACGGTTCCATACAGCACAACAGTAACCACGACAACAATTAACGCAAATATCAGTGGAAATGCAATTATTAAGGTCATTAATCCAGGTTCGAATAGAGTTGCCATAGATGACCTTACATGGACATGCTTCGGTTCATTAGGAACTTCAGATCTGAATAAGGACAAATCTGAATTCACTATCTACCCTAACCCGGTAAAAAACAATGAATTATCTGTAAAAGGTGAAAATTTAAGCAAAATATCAAAAGCTGAGATCTATGACCTTTCAGGAAAACTGATTGAAACAATTGCAAATCCTTTCAAAAATTCCAATAAGATTAATCTTAAAGGACTGGCTAAAGGAAATTATATCTTAAAAACAGACCATTTCTCTACAAAATTCATCGTAGACTAAACTGTAAAAAATATTTGATAACAAAGACCGATTTTATTCGGTCTTTTTTTTATTTTTGATACATGGATTCCAATAAAAAATTAGGACTGATAGGAAAGAATATTTCCTATTCCTTTTCTAAAAAATTCTTTGAAGACAAGTTTCAGAAGCTGATGCTGAAAAACTTCACCTATGATATTTTTGATCTGAATGAAATTGATAAAGTAGAAATCCTCCTGGATGATCCTGAGCTTTTGGGATTCAATGTTACTATTCCTTACAAAGAAAAGATTGTTGACTATCTTGACGAGCTCAGCGACGAAGCAGAAAAAATTGGCGCCGTCAATTGTGTTCTTATCAGAAACGGTAAAAAAACAGGCTATAATACCGATGCTTTCGGTTTTGAAAAAACACTTCTGCTTCACAAAAAAGCCCATCAGGACAAAGCGTTGATTCTGGGGAACGGAGGTGCTGCAAAAGCCGTGAAATATATCATGGATAAACATGGAATTCCATCGATTACCATTTCCAGAAACACCGAAATTAATTTTAAGAACCTGGACAGCGAGACGGTCCGCGACCATAAGATCATTATTCAGTGTACTCCGGTAGGCACATTCCCCAACGTGGAAGACTGCCTGGAATTTCCTTTCGAAGGAATCACCCCGGAACACCTGATTATTGATCTCATCTACAACCCCAATTACACCCAATTCATCATTAAAGCCTCCGAAAAAGGAGCCAAAACAGTCAATGGTTATTATATGCTTGAACAGCAAGCAGAAAAAGCTTGGGAAATTTGGAATTTTCAAAAAAAATAACCTAAATTAGTACCTTAATTGGCTTTACTGCTATATACAAAAGGATATTAACGCCACTCACATAAAAGATTTGCTATGATTACAGAAAACAATCTTTCTGAAAACGAAGAAAATAAAAATTCTAACGAAGTATCTCAAGAGGAAACCCCAAAAACCTCCGCATCTCAGGGCGAAAATGCTCAGGATGACGATGCGGAACATCTGGAAGAGGAACATACTGAGGATATTTCCCTGGCTGATGCTTTGAAAGAAATGGAAACCATTATCAATTCGGCCAATGCCGGTGAAAATTTCAAAAGATTCAGTCAGTTAAAAGAAAAAGCAAGTCATTACATTCATGATGAAGTGGAAGACAAAAAGCATGAGTATATAGAAGGAGGGAATGCTCCCGAAAACTTCAGCTACGAACATCCTTTACAGTCCAAATTCTCTGCTTTGGTTAATATTTTCAGGGAAAAACATGACAGCTACCAGAAATCTCAGGATGAAGAGCAGAAAAAAAACCTTGATCACCGCCAGAATATTATAGAAAGGCTTAAAAATCTTTATACCAATTCTGAACCGGGAACCAATCTTTTCAAATCCATCCGTGAGATCAAAGAAGAATGGTCAAAAGCCGGTCAGGTTGCAAAATCTGAATTCAAAATCCTTAATAATAACTACTTTCACCATCTGAATCAGTTTTATCAGATGCTGGACCTGAACAAAGAATTTCTGGAGCAGGAATTCAGTCATAATTTAGAGAAAAGACAGCATATCATTGCGCGTGCTAAAGAACTGGAAAGTGAGCCTGTAATTCAGAAAGCCCTCAACGAGCTTCAATATCTTCACAAACTTTGGAAAGAAGAAGCTGAGCCTGTAGCAGAAGAATTCCGTGAAAAAACATGGGAAGAGTTTAAGGAAATATCCAATAAGATTCACGAAAGGAAATCTGAACTTTCTGCAGCTATTGAAGGCGAACAGAATAATAATCTGGAAAAGAAAAACCAGATCATCGCAGAAATCAAAAAATTATCTGAGCCCTCCGAAACTCCTAACCACAGCTACTGGCAGAATTCAATCAAAAGAGTTGAAGACCTTCGTACCGAATTCTTAAAAACAGGAAGTGTTCCCCGAAAATTGTCCAACCAAAACTGGAATGATTTCAAAACGACACTCAGAGCTTTCAATACAACAAAAAATAATTACTATAAATCTCTCAAAGGTTCTCAGCAAACCAATCTGGAGGAAAAATTAAAACTCATCCAGACAGCTCAGGACAATATGAACAGTGAAGAATGGGATATCGCCGTTCCTCTGTTCAAAAAACTTCAGGAAGACTGGAAAAAAATCGGGCACGTTCCAAAGAGCATGACCAATAAAATCTGGGACGAATTCCGCGATGCCTGTAACACGTTCTTCAACAATTACAGAGAGAAAAACAATGCATCCAACGATAACTGGAAAGAGAACTATAAGCAGAAAAAAGAAATTCTTGAAGACCTGAAAACCGTTTCCAATGACGAAGGCAGTATTGAAAGAATAGAAGCCATAAAAACTGCCTGGAACAATATCGGAAAAGTACCGAGAGACAAAATCTCAATCAATACCGAATTCAACAGAACGTTAAGAGAGAAGCTGAAGCTGAATAAGATTAACGAACTTGAGCTGAAAGAAGAAGGTTTAACGGAAAACCAGCTTACAGATAAAGCCAGAAAAATCAAGAGCCAGATTTCTGATCTTGAAGGCGAAATTGTAAAACTGGAAAACAACCTGGCATTCTTCAACAAACCGTCAAGAGAAAATCCTCTCCTTAGGGATACGTTCAATACAATCGACGAGAAGAAGGCTCATCTGGAAACTTTAAGACAGAATCTTCACAATATCATTACCGGAGATTAATCTATAAACAATATAAAAAAGGCGGAGCAAAGAAATTTGTCTTCGCTTTTTCTTTTTACCTTATGAACAACGACGAATTATATATAAAAAGATGCATTGAGCTCGCTCAAAAAGCCTTGGGCAAAACCTACCCCAACCCTCTTGTAGGCAGCGTGATCGTCCATAACGGAAAAATTATCGGGGAAGGATACCATCATAAAGCCGGAGAAAACCACGCTGAGATCAATGCCATCAATTCTGTAGAAAACAAAGATCTTATACCAGAATCTACGATCTATGTTTCACTGGAGCCGTGTGCCCATTACGGAAAAACGCCGCCGTGTGCTTTAAAAATTAAAGAACTTGGTTTCAGGAAAGTAGTTATCGGCGCCATGGATTCTCATGATAAAGTGAATGGAAAAGGAAAAAAAATCATTCAGGATGCGGGTATTGAAGCTGTTTCAGGAATACTGGAAAAGGAATGTACTGAACTGAATAAAAGATTTTTCACCTACCATGAAAAGAAAAGACCTTACATCATTCTGAAGTGGGCAGAATCAGGAGACGGATTTCTAGATAAAGATTTTAAACCAACAGCCGTTTCAAATTCTTTGGCCAGCCAGTTTGTGCATCAGCTGAGAGCCGACGAACATGCTATATTAGTGGGAACACAGACTGCTTTAAATGACAATCCGGGCCTCACCGTAAGAAATACTGAAGGAATCAATCCAGTAAGGATTCTCATTGATTTTGATCTGAAAGTACCCGGAAATTTCAAAATCTATAATAATGAAGCACCGACTTTGGTATTCAACAGCAAAAAAGAAGGCACTGAAGGCAACATTAAATTTATAAAAACCGGAAAAGAAAACTTCTTCCTGCAGAACCTAATGAATGCTCTTTACAAGGAGCAGATACAGTCTGTTATTATTGAAGGCGGCAGATATACCCTACAACAGTTTATTAATGAAGGGCTTTGGGATGAAGCTATTGTAATCAAAAACGAAGACCTGAAACTGCAGAATGGGACTAAAGCACCGAAGCTAGATCATTTAACGCCTTACGAGATTAGACCGATTAGAGATAATATCATTCAATTTTACCGCCCAAACGTATAGGCTAGCTTATTTATAGCTTCAAAATAACCCTTTTTTACTATTTAATGTTTAATATCATCATACATCAATTTAACATAACAAATTTGTTGCAAAACCCCATTTTTAATTTAAAATAAATAATTAACTTTATGGTGAATTAAAATATAAACCAAATAGTAATCAAATGAAAAATCTAAAGAAAATTTCCAGAGAAAATCTAAAACAAGTAAAAGGAGGATTAGTTAAACTGGAAAATTGCGTTGTACTCTACGGATGCCCTCCAAACACAAGAACATGTTATTGGAGAAACCCGGGCGGTGGCGGTGGAGACGTTATTTGTGTATAACTGATAAAACTAAATTAAAATGAAAAATCTAAAGAAAATTTCAAGAATCGGTTTAAAAAATATTAGCGGTGGTACAATTGTATTTGTAGACTGTGCTTTACCTACCGGGGAATCTACAAGATGCAGAGACAAGTGTCCTCAGGATTTTTGCGGATCGACAAGCTATATGTGCTTACTTCCATTAGACTATTGTGGATCTTAGAAGATTCAACGTATTCCGTTAAAAAGATACAGAAAGCCGTCAATATTTTGACGGCTTCTTTATTTATGATTGTGTAACTTATAAAGCATTTTATACTTTTGCATTTATAAAGCCGGCTGTAATGACGTTCGAATATAAAACCATAGAAAAACCCATAGAAAACATTTTACTAAAAGAAAAAGGAAGCAAGTTCATCGGATTTGCCTTTCCTGTCAATAACGAAAGGGAGCTGAAAGATGCATTGGAAAAAATCAGGACAGAGCATCCTAAGGCTACCCATCACTGTTATGCTTTCAGAATGGGTTTGGAAGGTGAAAACTACCGTGCAAATGATGATGGAGAGCCCTCAGGAAGTGCAGGTCTTCCGATCTACAATCAGCTTTTAGCGCATGAAGTCACCAATGTTTTGGTAATTTCAGTCCGTTATTATGGAGGAACAAAGCTCGGAGTTTCAGGACTTGTAAAAGCTTATAAAGAATGTGCAAAGATCACATTGGAAGAAGCCAATATTATTACAAGAGAGCTTGAAACAGAAATTGAAATCCAGTTCAACTTCAATCAGCAGAATACCATCTTCACTTTGCTTTCCAAATTTGATGCTAAGGTTTTAAATTTTGACGCCAATGAAAACTGCATTCTCACCGCTTCTTTAAAATTAGCCCAAAAAGAAAGCATCTCAGATAAATTATCTGAGATGCAGTATGTTTCATTTGAATTTATAGATTAATTTCTTCTTCCGCCAAGCAGCAAAGAGCCCCAATAAAGAAGCTGGGCCAGCGATCCAAGAGCTGCTACAACATAGGTTCTTGCCGCCCATTTCAAACTGTCCTGTACCCCGACAAATTCTTCCTGGGTAACCGTTCCTGTCTCTCTAATCCATTTCATTGCCCTGTTACTCGCATCATATTCCACCGGAAGAGTTACAAAAGCAAAAAGCGTAGTCATCGCAAACATGGCCACTCCTATCGCCAGAACGGTTGTATTACCATTGGGATCATCAATAGATCTTGTTGCCGCCATGATCCCGATCCCCGCAAGAAGGACGAACTGCATCAGATTGGAACTTATATTAACAACAGGAACCAGTTTTGAACGCAGGTTCAGCATCGAATACCCTACAGCATGTTGTACTGCATGTCCGCATTCGTGTGCCGCTACTGCAGCAGCTGCTGCATTCCTCTGCATATAGACTCCTTCTGAAAGGTTAACTGTTTTATCTGCTGGATTATAATGGTCCGTCAGCTGGCCGGGAACAGAAATTACCTGTACATCAGTGATCCCGTTATCTCTAAGCATTTTTTCTGCAATTTCTTTCCCTGAAAGCCCATTTCTAAGATGTACATTGGAATAGTATTCAAATTTCGATTTTAATCTGGACGAAACCCACCAGCTTATCAGCATTGAAACACCGATAATAATATAATAACCCATCATTTTATATAGATTTTTGTGTTTAAATTTTAAGCATAATGATGTAAAAACTGTGCCAAAGTATTACATTTTATTATCTATATTTGTTCTCTAATTATCCTTTTATCTATGTCTAAAGTTTCAGTTATTGAAGTGAAAAACCAAAGCGATTTAAAAAAATTCGTAAGGTTTCCAATGGATCTTTATAAAAACAACCCTTATTATGTTCCTTCCTTTATCAAAGACGAATTTAAAATTTGGGATGCAAAAGAAAATCCAGCTTTAAATTATTCAAAATCCAAACAGTTTCTTGCCCTGAAAGACGATAAAGTAGTTGGAAGAATAGCCGTGATCATCAACCACAAGGAAGAAAAGGAATTAGGCATCAGAAAAGTACGTTTTGGATGGATTGATTTTATTGATGATCAAGAAGTCTCTCAGGCTCTGATTCAAAAAGCTATAGATTACGCCAGAGAAAACAGCATCGACAAGATTGAAGGGCCAATGGGCTTTACCAACCTTGATAAAGCGGGTATGCTTACCATGGGCTTTGATAAGCTGGCCACCATGATTGGAATCTACAATCACGAATATTATCCGAAACACCTGGAAAAACTTGGACTGACCAAAGAAAAGGAATGGGTGGAATATGAAATGAATTTCCCGAAGATTCTACCGGAAAAGGTGGAAAAATTCAGTGGACTGATCGCACAGAAATACAAACTTAAAGTTCTCAATTTCAAATCAAAACAGGAAATCCTGCCGTTTGTAGAACCTATGTTTAAACTGCTTGACGAAACATACAAGCACCTTTCCACCTACACTCCCATATCGGATGAACAGATACAGACTTACAGGGAAAAATATTTCCCATTTATAGACAAAAACTATGTGATCTGCGTAGTAGATGAACATAACGAGCTGGTGTCATTTGCCATCACAATGCCTTCTTATTCAAAAGCTTTGCAAAAATCGAAAGGTAAACTGTTTCCTTTCGGATGGTGGCATTTTCTACAGGCTGGAAAAAAAAATGACCGGGCCAACTTTTATCTGATCGGAATTCACCCCGAATACCAGAGAAGAGGTGTTACAGCCATTATTTTCAAAGAAATTTTTGTACGTTTTACCAGTATGGGAATTGATTTTGCTGAAACAAACCCCGAACTGGAAGAAAATAAAAGCGTTCAGGTGCTTTGGCAGGATTACAACCCTGTAAATCACAAAAGAAGAAGAACCTATTCATTAATGATTAATGACCAGCAATAGTAAATGATGAGTTATTAGTGACTTATTTTAAATCAGGAGCTGATAACTCATATTTTGTACCTCAAAAAAACAGGCATGAAAGCCTGAATTCTTTTTGTAAATTTGACCTATGAAACCACACCTCATTGTTTTTGCTGTTCTGATTGCAGCATTTATCGCCTATAACTTCTTTTTTCAGATCGAAGACGACCGGATGAATACTGTAGTTAATATAACACTTGCCAGCATTCTTTTTGGATATATATCGTTCATGGCCTATTCTCTCCTCAAAAAAATGAAGAAATAAGTACTATTTTTATTGATTCTAAATTACCACTTTTCCCCATTTTAATCCCACTTTTAAGCTTATTAATTTCATGCTTTCTTGTTTATTCGCTAAATTTGCAAATTGAGATAATAATGCAAAAATGAATTTACCTGAAAGTTATATTCCAATCCTTATTCAAGCAGGTGTAGCTATCGCATTCGTAGCCGTTTCTTTGCTTGGAGCCCATTTTCTGGGACCAAAACAGAAAAAAGGAAATTCTGTAAAAAACCAAAGCTGGGAATGTGGAGTTCCTGTAGAAGGAAATGCGAGAACACCGTTTTCCATCAAATATTTCCTGACGGCGGTATTATTCGTGCTTTTCGATATTGAAATCGTATTTTTTTACCCATATGCTGTAAACTTCAGAGAATTCGGAATGGAAGGCTTCCTTGCTGTACTTACATTCGTGGCAATTTTCTTTATGGCATTTTTCTATGTATGGAAGCGTGGCGCATTAGATTGGGATAAATAAAGAATAGAAATTTTAAATGACAGTTTTAGATCAAGAAAATTAGAGTTAAGTTAACATTAACACCAATTTAGAATCTAAATTAAAATCTTAAATCAATCAAATGTCAGATAACAAACCAGTAATAAGAACAGATGCACCTGCTCCCGAAGGATTTGAAGGAGAAGGGTTTTTCGCAACGAAACTGAGCAGTGTAATCGGGATGGCCAGAAAATTCTCTCTTTGGCCGTTACCATTTGCAACCTCTTGTTGTGGTATCGAGTTTATGGCTACCCTGAACCCAACATATGATGCTTCCAGATTTGGTATGGAAAGAAACTCTTTCTCACCAAGACAGGCAGATATGCTGATGGTTTGCGGAACTATATCTAAAAAATTAGGACCTGTCCTAAAAGAAGTGTACACTCAGATGGCTGAGCCAAAATGGGTGGTTGCTGTTGGAGCCTGTGCTTCCAGCGGTGGTATTTTTGACACCTACTCTGTTTTACAGGGAATTGATAAAATTATTCCGGTAGACGTTTATGTTCCGGGATGCCCTCCAAGACCGGAGCAGATTATTGAAGGCGTAATGCAGGTTCAGGCTTTGGCAGAAAGCGAAAGCATCAGAAGAAGAGATATGCCTGAATACCAAAAATTGTTAGATTCTTACAACATTAGCAACTAAAACGGAAATGACGAACGAATTTGTATTAGAAGCAATCACAAGAGAATTTCCGGAGTCTGTAATCTCTAGCTCAGAGCCTTATGAAATGTTGACTATTGAAGTAAA
This sequence comes from Chryseobacterium sp. NFX27, assembly GCF_049887855.1. Lineage (NCBI taxonomy): Bacteria > Pseudomonadati > Bacteroidota > Flavobacteriia > Flavobacteriales > Weeksellaceae > Chryseobacterium > Chryseobacterium sp. NFX27. The sequence goes on from NZ_JAGEKK010000016.1 coordinate 28,732, forward strand.
AAAGGATGACATCAAAAAGATAATTCATTATCTGAAAGATTCAACGTTGGAATTCAATTTCCTTACTGATATCTGCGGTATCCATTACCCTGAGTTTCCCGAGAAGGAAATCGGTGTCGTGTACCACCTGCACAATATGATGGCTAATGTCAGATTACGTCTGAAGATCTTTATGTCCAGAGAAAATATCGAAGTGGATTCGCTTGTGGATTTATTTGCCGGAGCCAACTGGATGGAAAGAGAAACGTTTGATTTTTACGGAATTAAATTTAAAGGACATCCTGACCTGAGACCTATCCTGAATATGGAAGATCTCGGATACCACCCGATGCTGAAGGAATACCGTCTTGAAGATGGTACCAGAACAGATAAGGATGATAACATGTTCGGAAGATAAAAAATATAAATGATTAATGATGATTGGTTCATGATCAATTATCGCTTATCGATTATCAATTATATATTATGAAAGATAACTCATTATCTAATATACTTAACCAATACGAAAGTAAGGAGCAGATTGACGGGCAGCTTTATACCCTCAATTTAGGACCTACCCACCCTGCAACCCACGGGATCTTCCAGAATATCTTAACGATGGACGGAGAAAGAATCCTTCATGCGGAGCAAACAGTAGGCTATATCCACAGAGCATTTGAAAAAATTTCCGAAAGAAGAAACTATTCTCAGATCACTACCCTTACCGACCGTATGAATTACTGTTCAGCACCTATCAATAACCTTGGCTGGCACATGACAGTAGAAAAGCTGATCGGCGTACAAGTTCCTAAGCGTGTAGATTATATGCGTGTTATTTTAATGGAATTAGCCAGAATCGGTGATCACCTGATCTGCAACGGGGTAACCGGAATGGATGCAGGAGCTATTACAGGTCTTACTTATATGTTCATCGAAAGAGAACGTATTTATGATATGTACGAGCAGATTTGTGGCGCGAGAATGACGACAAATATGGGAAGAATCGGAGGTTTTGAAAGAGATTTCACTCCAAAGTTCCATGAGTTATTAAAAGACTTCCTGAAAACCTTTCCTGCCAGATTTAAAGAATTCGGTACTTTACTGGAAAGAAACAGGATTTTTATGGACAGAACCATCGGAGCAGGAGCTATTTCAGCAGAAAGAGCATTAAGCTATGGTTTTACAGGTCCGAATCTACGTGCATCAGGAGTAGATTATGATGTAAGAGTAGCACAGCCTTATTCTTCTTACGAAGATTTCGATTTCATTATTCCGGTAGGAACTGCAGGTGACACTTACGACCGTTTCATGGTTCGTCAGCAGGAAATCTGGGAATCCCTTAAAATTATCAATCAGGCATACGACAACCTTCCTGAAGGGCCATTCCATGCGGATGTTCCTGATTTCTATCTTCCTGAAAAGGCAGATGTTTATCAGAAAATGGAAGCTTTGATCTACCATTTCAAAATTGTAATGGGAGAAACTGATGTGCCTAAAGGTGAAGTTTATCACGCTGTAGAAGGTGGAAACGGAGAATTAGGTTTCTATTTAGTGAGTGATGGAGGAAGAAGCCCTTACAGACTGCACTTCAGAAGACCGTGCTTCATCTATTACCAGGCATATCCTGAGATGATCACAGGTTCTGTAATTTCGGATGCGATCGTTACAATGTGTAGTATGAATATTATTGCGGGGGAATTAGACGCATAATACATTAGACAAAAAGATAAAAGAAGAAAGATAAAAGACTTTCTTCAACCCAATATAAATACGAATTTAGAATAACGGACTTTAGAATCTTTTTTCTTTGTTCTTTACTCTTTAATCTCAGATAAAAAATGAGCGAAACAATAGCTTTTAAACCGGAAAGTTTAGAACAGGTACACAAAATTATCGCAAGATATCCTGAGGGAAGGCAAAAATCTGCTCTTCTTCCTGTCCTTCACTTAGCACAGAAAGAATTCGGAGGATGGTTAGACGTTCCTGTAATGGATTATGTTGCTGAATTATTAAGTATTAAGCCAATTGAAGTATATGAAGTAGCTACTTTTTATACCATGTTCAATATGAAACCGGTTGGTAAATATGTTTTGGAAGTATGCAGAACGGGCCCTTGTATGGTTTGCGGAAGCGAAAAAATCCTTGATCATATCAGAACCAAACTGAATATTAAAGACGGAGAAACTACCGAAGACGGTATGTTTACCCTGAAGCCTGCTGAATGTCTTGGAGCCTGCGGATACGCACCAATGCTTCAGCTTGGAAAATTCTTTCATGAAAATTTAACGATAGAAAAAGTAGACGAAATCCTTGATCTTTGCAGACAGGGACAGGTTGCTTTAGATTAATTAAAATATACGATGAGTAAAAAACTTTTACTTAAAGATGCACATATAGAAGGTATTCGCTACTTTGAAACTTACCGCAAACAGGGAGGTTACACTGCAGCAGAAAAAGCCTTGAAAATGACCCCTGATGAAATTCTTGAAGAAGTAAAAGCTTCAGGACTTCGTGGACGCGGTGGAGCAGGATTTCCAACAGGAATGAAATGGAGTTTTCTGGCAAAACCGGAAGGCGTACCAAGACACCTGGTCGTGAATGCTGATGAATCTGAACCGGGAACTTTCAAAGACAGATATCTGATGGAATTTCTTCCTCATTTACTGATCGAAGGAATGCTGATATCTTCTTACTGTTTAGGTTCAAATGTTTCTTATATCTACATCCGTGGAGAATACTCATGGATTCCTGATATTTTAGAAGAAGCGATTGAAGAAGCCAAAGCAGCAGGATTTTTAGGTAAAAACATCATGGGAACCGGTTTCGACTGTGAAATTTATGTTCAGAGAGGAGGTGGAGCCTATATCTGTGGTGAAGAAACTGCATTGCTTGAATCCCTTGAAGGTAAAAGAGGAAACCCAAGATTAAAACCGCCATTCCCGGCTGTAAAAGGACTTTGGGAAAGACCAACGGTGGTAAACAACGTGGAATCTATCGCAGCCATCGTACCGATTATTGATATCACAGGAGCTGAATATGCGAAAATCGGAGTAGGAAGATCTACAGGTACAAAATTAATTTCAGCCTGTGGAAACATCAACAAACCGGGAGTTTACGAAATTGATATGACCATTACAGTTGAAGAATTTATTTATTCTGATGAATATTGTGGTGGTATTGCCAACGGGAAAAAGCTGAAAGCATGTATCCCTGGAGGTAGCTCTGTGCCAATTGTTCCTGCCAACTTACTGTTAAGAACCGTAAACGGAGAGCCAAGATACATGAACTATGAATCATTAGCTGACGGTGGTTTCGCTACCGGAACGATGATGGGTTCAGGGGGGTTCATCGTTTTAGATGAAGATCAGTGTATTGTAGAACACACCATGACTTTAGCGAGATTCTACAATCACGAAAGTTGTGGGCAATGTACACCTTGCCGTGAAGGAACAGGATGGATGTACAAAATCTTGAAAAAAATTGAAAAAGGAGAAGGAAAAATGGAAGACATTGACCTTCTTTGGGATATACAGAGGAAAATAGAAGGAAATACTATTTGTCCGTTGGGTGATGCCGCAGCTTGGCCGGTTGCAGCAGCGATCCGCCATTTCAGAGATGAATTTGAATGGCACATTAAAAACCCGGAACTGTCACAAACACAAAATTATGGATTGGCAAATTATGCAGAACCAATTCCGGCTGTTGAGAAAAATGCGTAGTAAAAAAATTAATGAAGAAGTTATTGGTTGTCGGCTTAATGATGTCGGGGGTTATTGCTTTTGGGCAAATAAAAAAAGATACATTAAACAAAGAATATAAACTGGAGGTAACTCCTTATAAAGATAAAACTGAAAAGAAACAGAAACCGAATCCGTTAAGTAAAAAAGGTCAGGTCTTCGTTTTTTTCGGATGGAACAGAGGCGCTTTCAGCAATTCTGATATTCATTTTACCGGGAACGGTTATGATTTTCAGTTGAATAATGTACAGGCAAGGGATAAACCTACCAAGTTCGGAATCGTTTATATTGATCCAAGCTGGTTTACCGTAACGCAGTACAATTTCAGAATAGGATATTTTATAAAAGATAACCTGGCCCTTGTTTTAGGAATTGATCATATGAAATATGTGATGAAGCAGGACCAGACCGTTGGTTTTTCAGGAACAATTTCAGATCCTAAATATGCAGCGATGGTACAGAACGGACAGGTAAATCTGGCAGATACAGAGTTCCTTACTTTCGAGCATACAGACGGACTTAATTATGAAAATTTAGGTCTTGAGAAATATAAAAATCTTATTCATAAGAAAAATATAGATTTGGTATGGTCTTATGGAGCGGGAATCGGGGTAATGTTTCCTAAAAGTAATGTAAGGCTTTTTGGAAATGAAAGAAGTGACCGTTTTCATGTTGCAGGAATGGGAACCGATCTTAGATCCAGCCTTAACCTGGTTTTCTGGAAAAACTGGATGATCAGAGCAGAAGCAAAAGCGGGATATATCAATATGTGGGATATTAAAACTACATTAAATAATAAGCCGGATAAAGCCCGTCAGGATTTTGTTTTCGGACAGGTCCTTGCAGGAGTCGGCTATACATTTAACACGAAGAAGTATAATTAAAATATAGCTTAACGCCTTAAAAGCATAAGCGAAAAGCATAGAATATGAGCGAAGAGGTTAAAAAATTCAAAATAACTATAGACGGACAGACTACTGAAGTTTTGCCTGGAACTTCTATTTTGGAAGCTGCCAGACAAATCGGTGGAAAATCTGTACCTCCTGCAATGTGCTATTACAGCAAATTGGAAACCAGTGGAGGGAGATGTAGAACTTGCTTGGTTGAAGTTTCAAAAGGATCCGAAGCAGATCCGCGCCCTATGCCAAAATTAGTCGCGAGTTGCAGAACTAACGTGATGGACGGCATGGAAGTGAAGAATCTTTCTTCCGAAAAAGCTCAGGAAGGCAGAAAAGCTGTTACCGAATTCCTATTGGTGAACCACCCTCTGGACTGCCCGGTTTGTGACCAGGCCGGTGAATGCCACCTTCAGGATCTTGGGTATGAGCACGGAAACCTTGAGACCAGAACCGAATTCGAAAGAAATACTTACGAAGCCGACGATCTTGGTCCGAATATCAAGCTGAATATGAACCGTTGTATTCTTTGTGCAAGATGCGTATTGGCAGCAAACCAGTTAACAGGTGAAAGAGAACACGGAATTCTTTTCAGAGGAGATCACGCTGAAATTTCCACTTATTTAAATAAAGCTTTGGATAACGACTTCATCGGAAACATTATTGATGTTTGCCCGGTAGGAGCCTTAACAGACAGAACTTCCCGTTTTGCAAGCAGAGTTTGGTTCACAAAACCAATGAATGCTTCTTGTAAATGCGGTAAATGTTCAGGAAAAGCCGTAGTTTGGATGAAGGGTGATGAAATTGTAAGAGTTACTGCCAGAAAAGACCAGTGGGGAGAAGTGGAGGAATTTATCTGCGATACCTGTCGTTTCGAAAGAAAGGAACTGTCTGACTGGAATATTGAAGGTCCTAGACATATCGACAGACACTCGGTAATTTCATTGAACCACTACGAAAAACCTAAGGATGAACTAAGAGTATTGGACAATCCTATGGCAAAAGAAATCAGTGAAAAAGACGAAAATTTATAATAAATTATAAATTTTAAGTTTTAGATTTTGAATTCATTTAAAATTTAAAACTTAAAATCTAAAATCTAAAATTCAGAATGGATTTACTAACATTTAAAATTATACTTGTACTGGCGCTTTTCCTGTTGTCTCTTACAATAGCAGCCTACTCTACCTGGGCAGAAAGAAAAGTAGCCTCTATCATGCAGGACAGAATTGGTCCCAACAGAGCAGGACCTTTCGGATTGCTGCAGCCTCTTGCAGACGGTGGAAAGTTTTTCTTTAAGGAAGATTTTACCCCTGCCAATGCTGAAAAGTTTCTTTTCGTATTAGGGCCGGCTTTGGTCATGTTTATTTCATTGATCACGGGAGCTGTTATTCCCTGGGGTAAAACCTTGAATTTTGGTGGAGTTTCTTACGATTTACAAGTAGCAAATATTGATGTTGGTGTACTTTTCATCATCGGAATGGCTTCCATCGGTGTATACGGAATCATGATCGGAGGTTGGGCTTCGAATAACAAATATTCATTATTAGGTGCTATCCGTGCTTCTTCGCAGATGATTTCTTACGAGCTGGCAATGGGATTGGCATTACTTTCTATCATCATGATGACAGGAAGTTTAGATTTAAAGGAAATTACAGAAAGCCAGACAGGCGGAAAATTATGGGGAGTTATTCCTTGGGTTTCCGGGATGAACTGGAATATTTTCTACCAGCCGATTGCTTTCCTTGTATTCTTTGTAGCTGCTTTGGCAGAAACCAACAGACACCCTTTCGATTTACCTGAGTGTGAATCCGAATTGGTAACAGGATATTCTACGGAATACTCTTCCATGAAGCTGGGATTATATATGTTCGGTGAATATGTGAACATGTTTATCTCCAATGCTTTTATGGTTGTTCTTTTCTTCGGTGGATACAACTATCCGGGAATTGAATGGGTAACTCAGAACTGGGGTGAGAACGCTGCAGGAATCCTGAGTATCGTAGCATTTTTAACAAAAACGGTAATCGGAATTCTGATCTTTATGTGGATCAGATGGACGCTTCCAAGATTTAGATATGACCAATTGATGCACTTGGGATGGAAAACTCTGATCCCGATGGCATTAGTAAACCTATTGATTACAGGTGCTGTAATTTTAGCATTTGCGAACTAGAATAATTTGAAAATGAGATGATGTGATGATGTGATAATATGGTGATGCGGAATACATACCCACTTCCATCTTCTAACATCTAACGTCTAACATCTAACATCTATAATTAAATGAAACTTACAAACAGATCAAAAGTTGTTTCCAACAAAGAAATGACCCTTGCTGAAAAAATCTACCTTCCTGCTATTTTTACAGGGATGGGGATTACATTTAAGCATGCTGTAAGAACCGTGATAAAAGGTGCTCCCGCAGTATATTCATATCCGGAAGTACAGAAACCGAGAACTACCATCTGGAGAGGTCAGCACGTTCTGAAAAGAGACGAAGAAGGCCGGGAAAGATGTACGGCTTGCGGACTTTGTGCTGTAGCCTGTCCTGCAGAAGCCATTACCATGACGGCTGCAGAAAGAACAAAAGAGGAAAAGGGTCTTTACAGAGAAGAAAAATATGCTTCTGTATATGAAATCAATATGCTGAGATGTATTTTTTGCGGAATGTGTGAAGAAGCCTGTCCGAAATCTGCCATTTATCTTACAGACAGATTGGTGGATGTAGAAACCAACAGAGGTTCTTTCATCTATGGAAAAGATAAATTGGTTGAAAAAATAAATGAAAGGATTGATATTACGACAAGACAGTCCGAGAAACAAAAAAATGCGGTAAAATAATGGATCAGTTTTTATTTTTCTTGGTGGCGTTTTTAGCAGTAGCTAGTGCAGTATATTTTGTATTTGCAAGAAATCCTCTCTATGCTATTCTGTCATTAATTGTTACGATGTTTTCCATTGCGGGAATGTACATTCTTCTGAATGCCCAGTTCCTTGCAATCATTCAGATCATAGTGTACGCAGGAGCCATCATGGTATTATTCCTTTATATCCTGATGATGCTTAACCTTAATAAACAAGACGAAAGTAAGAAGAACAATACTTTAAAATTTGTTGGAGTTTTTACAGCCGGTCTTTTATTAATTGGAATTTTAGGCGTATTCAGAGGTGTTCAGGACAATCACATTGTTGTTGAAAATGTAGACAAGGGTGTAGGTCTTACTAAAAATCTGGGCAGACTTTTGTTTAATCAATATGTTTTACCGTTTGAGCTTGCTTCTATCCTGATTTTGGCAGGTATTGTAGGTGCGGTATTAATCGGTAAAAAAGATTTATAAATTATGGGAGAAGTAAATACATTTATACAAAGCGTCCCTCTTAATTATTTCATCATTCTTTCCTCGGTATTGTTTTCTTTGGGAGTATTGGGTGTATTGTTGAGAAAAAACGCTATTGTTATTTTGGGCTGTGTAGAGCTTATGCTGAATTCTGTAAACCTTTTACTGGCTGCTTTTTCAGCCTATAAAGGAAACGGAGACGGACAGCTTTTAGTTTTCTTCATTATGGTGGTAGCCGCCGCTGAAGTTGCGGTAGGTCTGGCAATTATTGCTATGCTGTATAGAAATACCCGTTCTGTAGATGTTAGTATATTTAATAAATTAAGAGGATAAGGAATGGAAAATTTAGTGTATGCAATAGTACTTTTACCACTTTTAGGGTTTCTTATTAACGGTTTATTCGGAAAAAATCTTCCAAAAATATTTGTAGGCTCTCTGGCTACAGCAATGGTTTTCGGGTCGTTCTGTATCGCGGTAAGTCTTTTCATGAAATTTGATTCTGAAAGCCAGCCGATCATCGTAAAAGCATTTGAGTGGTTTACAGTCAACGGGGTTCAGATCAATTTCGGATTCCAGATCGATCAGCTTTCTTTAATGATGGTGATGATCATCACAGGTATCGGTTCCCTGATCCATTTATATTCTATCGGATATATGAGCCACGACAAAGGTTTCTATAAGTTTTTCACTTATCTGAATCTTTTCATCTTCTCTATGTTACTTTTAGTAATGGGAAGCAACTACCTGATCCTGTTCATCGGATGGGAAGGTGTAGGATTGTGTTCTTATTTACTAATCGGATTCTGGTATACCAATGAAGAATATGGTAAAGCAGCAAGAAAAGCTTTCATCATGAACAGAATTGGTGACCTTGCTTTACTGATCGGGATCTTCATGATCGCTGCTCAGACCAATGCAGTGGATTTCCTTACAGTAGCACAGAATTCTTCAAAATTTGAATTAGACGGAACAGTAATTATATTTATTACAGCCAGTTTATTTATCGGAGCTACCGGTAAATCGGCTCAGGTTCCTTTATATACATGGTTACCGGATGCGATGGCCGGTCCTACTCCTGTATCAGCGTTGATCCACGCGGCAACGATGGTAACGGCAGGTATCTACTTAGTGGTAAGATCAAACTTCTTATTTACTCTGGCACCAACGGTTCAGGGGGGGATTTTATTCATCGGATTCCTGACAGCTGCTCTGGCCGGATTCTATGCACTCCGTCAGAACGACATCAAAAAAGTATTGGCTTACTCTACCGTTTCACAGCTTGGATTTATGTTCATTGCTTTAGGATTGGGAGCGTATACTACAGCGATGTTCCACGTAATGACGCACGCATTCTTCAAAGCACTATTGTTCCTGGGAGCAGGTTCTGTAATCCACGCGATGAGCAACGAGCAGGATATGCGTTTCATGGGAGGTCTTAAAAAATACATTCCTATTACCCACGCTACTTTCCTTATCGGAACATTGGCAATCTCAGGTTTCCCTTTATTATCGGGGATGATCTCAAAAGACGAAATTTTAGTAGCAGCATTCGCTAAAAATCCTGTTTACTGGGTGATCTTATTTGTTTTAGCGGCAATGACTGCCACCTATATGTTCAGACTGTATTACCTGACATTCCACGGGGAGTTCAGAGGAACAGAAGATCAGAAGCATCACTTACACGAAAGCCCTTCCAATATGACCCTTCCGTTGATCGTTCTGGCTATCCTTTCTGTGCTGGGAGGTTTTATTAACCTTCCTCACTTCATCGGGCACGGTCATTATGCAAAATTAATGGAATGGCTGAAGCCCGTTCTTACCGAGCAGAGCTACAAACAGATGGAAGCTACCCTTTCGGGAGTTCCGTTTGGAACTGAAATGATCTTATTAGGCGCTACAGTACTGATGTTCTTCTCCGTATGGTTTATCGTAAAAAATACCTACGTGAAAAAGAAAAAGATGGCTCTGGCAGAAGAAAGCTACACCGGATGGGAGAAACTTTCTGCTAAGAAATTATATATAGACGAACTTTACAATGCATTGATTGTAAAAACTGTTGAAGGATTAGGACGCGGAGGAAAGATGTTTGATAAAGGGATCTTAGACCGTTTTGTAGACTTCGTGGGCGAAGGCGCTGAAGACAGCGGAAAAGCGATGAAGCGTATCCAGAACGGAAATGTGGAGACTTATATTCTTATCATGTCTTTAGCAGTGGGAATTATACTGATTGTTAACTTTATATTACAATAATGTCTGGTTTATTATTAACATTATTACTATTACCTCTAGTAGGTTCGGGATTAGTTTTTGCATGGAAAAATAAATCCAGCAAATATTTGGCGCTAGGAATTGCATTGGTCCAGATGCTTATTACTTTCTACATCACAGCGGATTTTGATTTTAATCCAACGGTAGACAGTGTACTGCAGCATGAGATCAATTATCCTTGGTCGCAATTCATTAAAAGCTCACTTCATTTCGGAATAGACGGAATGAGTCTGCTTCTATTATTGCTGACCAATATTTTGACGCCAATCATTATTTTATCATCTTTCAACGAAAATGTAAGCTACAGAAATACATTCTACGGTCTGATCCTGCTGATGCAGTTCGGTCTTGTTGGGGTGTTCACTTCTTTAGACGGACTATTGTTCTACATTTTCTGGGAAGTAACCCTGATTCCGATCTGGTTTATTGCCGGACTTTGGGGCCAGGAAAACAAAAGATTTGAATTCACTACGAAATTCTTCGTGTATACATTCGTTGGGTCATTATTTATGTTGGCAGGATTGATCTATGTGTACAATCACTCTGCATCATTTGCCTTAACAGATCTTTATAATGCTCAGCTTAATGAAGTACAGCAAACAGTGGTATTCTGGTTTATTTTCTTTGCATTTGCAGTGAAGTTACCGGTATTCCCTTTCCACACGTGGCAGCCGGATACGTATACCTACTCTCCTACTCAGGGATCCATGCTCTTATCAGGGATCATGCTGAAGATGGCGATATATGGAGTTATCCGTTATCTTCTTCCTATCACTCCGCTTCCAATTGCCGGAATTTCGGGGCAGATCGTCATTATTTTGGCTATCATAGGAATTGTTCACGGGGCGCTTATCGCAATCATCCAGTCAGATATGAAGAGAATCATCGCATACTCTTCTTTCTCCCACGTTGGATTAATGGTGGCAGGGATTTTCTCTTCTGCTGTGATCACTTTAAGAGGAACATTTAATATTGAAGGAGCTGAAGGAGCATTGGTACAGACTTTTGCCCACGGTATCAACGTAGTTGGATTGTTCTACTGCTGTGATATTTTATACAAGAGATTTAAATCAAGAGACATCAGACAAATGGGAGGTCTGGCGAAAGTGGCCCCTAAATTTGCGGTGTTGTTCCTGATCATTATATTAGGTTCAATGGGAGTTCCATTAACCAATGGATTCATCGGAGAATTTATCCTGTTGAAATCGGTTTATGATTTTAACGGTTTGGCAGCAGTAATTGCTGGTCTTACGGTAATTCTTGCGGCTGTATATTTATTGAGATTCTACGGAAAAGCAATGTTCGGACAGGGAAATGATGCAGTATTGAATTCCGTAAAAGACTTATCTGCAGTAGAGTTTTCTGTATTGGCAAGTATAGCGGTTTTTGTGATTGTATTTGGTATCTTCCCGCAACCGATAATCGATATGGTGAATAGTTCGCTGACGTTTATCTATACAGCGATGGCCAGCTAAAAAATTAAAAGATTTAAAAATTAAAAAATTAAGAGATCAGAGAAGAGTAAAAGAAAGGAGACAAGGAGATTAGAGACTGGAGATTATTCCACTGAACTTTAAACTCTGAACCTTAAACTTAATCTCAACTTAAAATCTCACATCTCAAATCTATATTATGAGTGTTTTAATTATTGTTTTCCTAACGGCAGTTATTGCGTTATTTTCAGGAGTTTTTGAACAGGGAAAATTCGCAAGATACATTGGGATTTTAGGATTGATTGCCGCTTTATATGTAAGCTTCTTACCTGAATGTGCTTTCTTTGAAAAGTACAGACACATGTATGAATATACTGCAAATACAGCGTTATTCACCAAGATATCTATTGTAACAACCTTATTGTTATTCTTCCTGGGAGGTTTTGCGTTCAGCAATCACAGAAGCCACCAGTCGGAATTATATGCACTGATGCTTTTTGCATTATGCGGAGGAATTATTCTTTTTGGATTCCAGAATATGGTTACTCTATTCTTAGGGGTAGAAATCCTTTCCATTCCGTTGTATGTAATGGCGGGTGCCAACAAAACAGATTTAAGATCAAATGAAGCGTCGATCAAGTATTTCCTGATGGGTGCATTTGCGACAGGTTTCTTACTGTTCGGAATTGCATTTATCTACGGAAGCACCGGAAGCTTTGATTTATATAAAATCCAGGACTTTGGAGTTAAAAACCCTAAAGATGTCATGTTCATTTTAGGAGTTCTTCTTATTCTTTGCGCACTGGCATTCAAAGTAGCCCTGGCACCTTTCCATATGTGGAGCCCTGATGTATATTATGGGGCCCCTTCACTCATCACGGCATTTATGGCGAGTGTGGTAAAGATTTCAGGATTCTTTGCTTTATTCAGATTAATGACCATCGGATTCGGAGGTGTTACTGAAGAATGGATCAATGTGTTTGGCGTATTTCTGATCATCACACTGCTTTTAGCTAACGTTATGGGTCTTGCCCAGACCAATGCAAAAAGAATGCTGGCTTACTCTTCGGTTTCCCACGCAGGATATATCGGATTGGTTTTCTTCGGAATGACGAGCCTTTCCACTTATAATTTGGCATTCTATTTATTTGCTTATGCTTTATCAACGGTAGGCGTTTTCATGTGCCTGATTTATGTAGAAAAATTAAAAAGAGAAACTTCTTTCGGAGCTTTCAAAGGGTTGGCAAAATCTGAACCTCTATTGGCCACAGTTGCTGCTATCTCTATGCTTTCAATGGCAGGAGTTCCGCTAACAGCCGGTTTCATGGGGAAATTTGCTTTATTCTCTCAGGCGATGAATTCAACGCATGGAGTTTTCTTAGTATTGGTAGCCGTATTAGGTTCCGCAGTATCTATTGCGTACTATTTAAGACTGATTATTTCAATGTTCTTCTTCAAAGATTCTACATTCAAATCTTCAGAAAAAGTAACCCTTACTTACAATATCGTAGCGGTATTTGTCATTGCATCAATAATTCTGTTGGGCGTTTTCCCTGATCTCTTTGCAAGACAGTTCGGATTATAAAATCCCAATATAAAATATACAGAAGCATAACTTTTTCGGTTGTGCTTTTTTTGTGGCTATAACGGATATTAAAGTTTAATAGATTTTTAATGCAAAGTTCTATTTTAAATACCGCTCAATTTAAGGAAAGCAAGAGGCTCAACAATCCGCTGATTAAGCTGCAGGATAAAACATGTGCTTCATCAAATCAATCAAAGATTGATTTCTTCTTTGCAACCTAAAATATAAAGTATCAAAATAAAACTTTGCGTTAAAAAATATACTCGCAGCTTTCGCCCTTCATATTTACTGTTCCGCTTATGAAATTGCTGTTCCCTGTAATCAGAGAATTAAAATTGGAACCTTAGAATTTTATCCTAATTTTTTGACAAAACTGCAGAATTTTTTAAAAAGAAAATAATTAGCAAATAACTCTTTATTAATATTCGAATTTTGTTTAAGAAGAATAGGCAAAGCTCTTATAAAGATGGCTTTCATCAATTTGTAATACAGTCGGAAGTGATCTTTTTTTCATAACTTTACTTTAAATTTCAGCCCTTGGCCAACCTTTACAAAAAAGACGCTCCATTTCAGGTTCTCATATCATTCAAAAAATATTTGGATGTTCTGGAACATATCCGTTATAATGACCGCCTGGAATACCGTGTCAATTATGCTGAGTCTTTAATTGAGAGCACAAAGAAATTTCCTGAGCTCAGAGACGGATTCCTGGATGAAGCCCTTCTCAAAAAACATGAAGACCTCATCAGGCAGCTGCTTGCAGACCTCTTCCCTACCGGCCTTACACACAATGAAATTAAAGCCGCCAGTATTCCGCTTTCCAAAACCACTTTCAACTATACCGAAAGATTTAAAGGGATACTTAAAGATGCCGGAAAAGACTTTGAAATAGAGCTGAGGAATATCGGGGACGATGAATTTTATGTATTCTGCTGCTGTCTTATCCTTCAGAGTTATTTCAAAAGAGATATCAAAATTACCATGCCTCTTTATTATGATATCCCGAACAGACTGGGAATCATGAAACATTATAAGATCACGGTCAATTCAGATTTTACAGATATATATCCTACTGAAGAGGCAAAAATACCGTCTGATGATGTACTGGATATGCTGTTGGAAAACCTCGATGATTTTAAACTCTGGAAAAAATATTTCCCTTCAAAATCATGGGTTTTAAAAGGCTTCACTATTGTTTCCCTGGTAGACTGTACTTCTGAGGTGGCCCTGTCCGATCTTAAATCGAGCATGATAGAAATTGATCCGGAAGATTTGAGCCCGGATGAAAATCTTGTTGAAATTTTTAAATCTTATTTTGAGGTCCCGGAACTTAATTTCGGGCTGATGCTTTTCGATAAGAAAGATCAGAAGCTCGGCAGACTTCCGATCTACGAAAATGTTTTCACCCATCATGTTCTGGATTTCTGGATCAATGCATTTGACGAGGAAACCCGAAAAAGTACTTTTACCAATTTAAATCACAATTCCAAGCCAATCGTCATCTCGAATGTGGACAATCTGGATGACAACATCAAAGATCTTCCCTCTTTCAGTATTTTAAGGGACAACAATATCAACAGCTTCATGGTAATCCCGATCATGAAAGATAACGAGCTTTTGGCCATTATGGAATTTACATCTCCGCAAGCTAACAGTTTCAACGGATTAAAGCTGAAAAAAATGGAATTTTTCACCGATATGATTCTCTTTTCCCTCAACAGATTCAGCTTTGAAAAAAACTACCAGATAGAAGCCATTATCCAACGCGAATATACCTCCATCCACGACAGTGTGGTCTGGAAATTCAGAAATGAAGCCGAAAAATATTTCAATGCCTCGCTGGGAAAAAAAATGTACACGCTGAAACAGATCTCCTTCAAAAACCTGACACCCCTGTTTGGGTTCTCGGATATCCGCTCCTCTTCAGACAAGCGTTTTAATCTGATGCTTGAAGACCTCAACCAGCAGCTTGAAAGCCTTCATGATATTTTCACACTCATCAATTCCGATTCAGAAAAATACCTTCTGGCTCTTGATGTTTTTGAAAACGAACTGAACAACGAGATCAAAGCTGATACGGAACAGCGCCTTCAGCGCCTTTTGAGGGAAGAAATACATCCTTATCTGCAAGGGAAACTCGAACTGAAAACCGACAGGGAAATAAAAAATAAAATCAAAGATTATTTTGTGCAGGTTTTTACCCAGACCGATTTATTTTATGCCAACAGAAAAAATTTAGATGATTCTATAACGCTGGTCAACAGAAAACTGGCCGATATGCTGGATGAAGGCCAGGTCAAAGCCCAGCAGATCTTTCCGCACTATTATGAGAGGTTTAAATCCGATGGTGTAGAGCACAATCTGTATATCGGACATAATATTGCTCCGGATCTCAGCTATACATCCAAAGTGGTCCACAAATTAAGATACTGGCAGCTCAAGACAATCTGCAGCATGGAACGTGAATTCCAGACCTTTAAGAAAAGCCTGCCGATACAGCTCGATATTGCCTCACTGCTTTTTGTATATAATGAAAAGATAGACATCCGCTTCAGAATGGATGAAAAGCGTTTCGATGTAGACGGTGCCTACAATTCGTATTATGAAATTGTAAAAAAACGCCTGGATAAAGCCCATGTCAAAGATTCTTCGGAAAGAATTACCTGCCCCGGAAAAATTACCATCGTTTATTTCGGTATGGAAAACCAGAAAGAATACCTGGAATACATCAATAAGCTTCAGAAAAAAGGAATTCTGCAGAATGATATAGAATTTTTAAAAGTGGAAGACCTTCAGGGAATTACGGGATTGCTGGCATTGAGGATTTCTTTGGCTCAAGATTAATCTATAAAATAAGAATCCGGCTTTTTCAGCTCACCCTGTGGCATTCCAGCCTGCTCGAAAATAGAATATTCAATCGTTCTGCATATGCTGTTCAGGGCAAGGTCGTTTTCCTCCTCTCCAAACGGCTCCCCTATTTCCTGGATAATGGCATCCAGCGCAATAAATGTATAGCTGATCAGCAGAACGATCAAAGGCATCATCCAGCCAAGGCTGTCTACCAACCCGAACGGCAGCCAGAAACAGTACAGATAAACCGTCCGGTGAAGCAGAACACTGTAAGCAAAAGGCAGAGGTGTATTGTAAATTCTCTCACATCCTCCTGAAATATTGGAAAACTGGTTCAGCTGGTGATCCATAGAAGTCATCACGATTGTATCTATATTTCCTTTCTGCTGCAGTTCATTCAGCCAGTCGGCAATAAAACCGAGAATAATGCTGGGGATAAATTTTTTACCTTTCAGTTGTTCTGTATGTTCTGGAGAAAGAAGTCTCGTTAAATGTTCTGTTCCGGATTTGTCTCTCAGCTGATCATTCAGCGACCAGCAGAATGCCGAAACCATTTTGATGATTTTCTCTTTTTCTGCCTTAGCTTCAGGTGAAGAATCATTCACCAATGAAAGGATCTGTCTTGTAAAAGATCTTGTTTCTATCACCAAAGATCCCCACAGCTTGCGTCCTTCCCAGAAACGGTCGTAGCTTGCAGAATTGCAGAACCCCATGAAAATAGCCAGTGCCAGGCCTATGAGTGTAAAAATAGTAGGATTAAGATGTACTTTATAATCAAAGATCTTTCCTTTAAAAAAATAGATCAGCAGTGAAAATATTAGAATAACACCCAGCTGTACAACAATCTTCTTCAATACGGAACCTCTCCATATAAACAACATTTTCAGCCAGTTGGTCCGCTGTCTTACAATCATTGGTCTCTGTTTTTATTAAAGGGAAAGAAAAGCATAGGCAAAAGAAAGTACAGAAATAATAATTCCTGCCATAAATATCTTATAGGTTACAGATAAAAGCTTGTATTTTCTGTCGAGAACTTTTCCCAGGAAATAAAGATCTTTCACCATAGAGTCATAAATATAATCTCTGTCTTTAATCAAATCTTTCATGGCATCATGATAGTCATTGAACAGCATCTGATGAAAGTTTCCAAAAAACAGCAGGTTTACTTTTCTGTCTGCAATATCCTGAGCCGTAAAATTGGTCTTCGTCACATTCGGTTTGGTGGACAGAATCGCAAATATAATGGTCAGAACACTAGATGTAAGCAATACAAAGCTAGGAATGATCAGGTGTGCATTCTTTGGGGTATCCAATTTAGGAACCAGTACAGAAAGACAGACTGAAATAATGATAGCATTAACGGAAAGAAGAATATTCGCCTTACTGTCAGCAATATCACTAAGCCTGGTGTGGTTATTCAACGTTACTCTGAACAGGGTATCTACGCTGCGGTCAGATTTTGGCTCTTTGGACTCTTTTTTATTATCTGCGTTTTCTTTTTTATCCTCTTCTTTTTCAAGCTTTTTTTCTATTTTCTTTATATTTTTCTTTTTCAGCGGTTCCCAGTTCTCCCTGGCATAGTCTGTATAATAATGATGCTTGTCTTTAAGCATTTCAAGATTTCCGGCGTTCCATTCGTCATTGGAAAAACATCTTACGTTGGTCAGCTCCCATTCTTTTCTGAGCGCATCGGAAATATCATTATAATCGTGGCTGGCAAAATGACTGCAGTCCGCATCTTTTACAATCTTTTCCAGAAGATTCCGCGGTTCATAGGTGATTTTTGTGGCAAGAATCAATTGAGAGACATCTTCAATAAAGCTTTCAGGATAATTTTCCTGCTTCAGGAAATCGGTAAGGATGGCCACTCCTTTTTCTTCATGATTCTGTGCACATTCTACATAGCCTGTATCATGAAACCACAGTGCCAGAAGCACCTTTTCCTGATCTTCTTTGGAAACAGGTGTATTCCGCATGATCTCTTCGGCCTTATTTACCGTATAGGTCGTGTGAATAAAATTATGATAAAAGTATACAGAAGATAACTTATCTTTGAATAAGATTTCTACATAATCTTTAGCTTTGTGTAAAATATTCATCCTGAATTTTTGTTAATGTAAATTTATGAATTTATCCTTTAAAACTCATTTAAAAAAAACTTCTATTGCCTTTCGGACCGTATTATCTGCAGGAGTTCTCTATTCTTGCGCAACATATAACGTAAAAAAGGGTAAAAACTTATTTGAAGTTAAAAATTCTGATGTAAAATCTGAGAATGATTTTAAAGTTTTCCTGATTGGGGATGCCGGAAATTCGGATGAACCTCAGGCACAAAACACATTAAATTTACTCAAAAGCAAACTGGATTCAGCAGACAGTAATTCCATGCTGATTTTCCTGGGTGATAATATCTACCCCAACGGATTGCCGAAAGAATCTGATAAAGAGTATGCACTGGCAAAACAAAAAATGGAAAACCAGCTTGCCATTACCAAAAATTTCAAAGGGAAAACTCTGATTATTCCGGGAAACCATGACTGGAACAGTGGTCTGGACGGATTAAAAGCACAGGAAGATCTTGTGAAAGCCTATTTTAATGACAAAAAAGCTTTTCTTCCTAAAAATTCCTGCGGAATTGATGATATCAACTTATCGAAAGATATCAAACTTATCGTCATTGATTCCGAATGGGCACTTGCAAACTGGGATCAATATCCTGGGATCAATAAAAACTGTACGATTAAAACACGTGAGGATTTCTTCACAGAGTTTAAAGATCTTGTTACCAAAAACCAGGATAAAAGAATCATCGTTGCCCTGCATCATCCTGTGATCAGCAGCGGAACACATGCAGGATTCAATTCTGCAAAGGCACATCTTTATCCGCTGAAAAGCAAGGTTCCTTTTCCTATTGCAGCAAGTTTCATCAATATACTAAGAAGTTCTTCAGGAGCAAATCCGGAGGATATTAATAATCAGCACTATGCAGATCTGGCCAACCGGTTAAAAAGCATCGTTCAGGATAAGGAAAATATTATTTTCGTTTCCGGACATGATCATAATCTGCAGTATCACGAGGAAAGGAATATCAGGCAGATCATCAGCGGTGCGGGCTCCAAAACAGATCCTGCCACCATTGCTGAAAAAACTGACTTCTCTTACGGAGGCAGTGGATTTGCCGTTCTGAATATCAGAAAAGACCAGAGTACAGATGTAGAATACTTTTCAACAAAAGATAAGAGCATTAAAAAGCTTGCCCATATTTCGGTGATCTCCAAACCGGATGTTTTTGTGAATAATTACCCAAAAGATTTTCCGGCCACAGCTACTTCAAGTATTTATCCTGTGAAGCTTACCCAAAAAGGGCCTGTTTACCGCTGGTTATGGGGCGAGCATTACAGGAAATATTACGGAATTCCAATTGAGGCACCTACGGCTGATCTTGCGTTCCTGAATGGTGGCTTTACCCCTTTCAGAGAAGGCGGAGGAAACCAGTCGAACAGCTTAAGACTGAAGGCAGCAGACGGGCAGGAATTTGTGATGCGGGGCGTGAAAAAAAGTGCAGTCCGTTTTCTGAATAATATGGCCTTCAAAAAGAGTACTTTCGGAAACGAGCTGAACAATACGTTTCCTGAAAAGTTCCTGCTTGACTTTTATACGACCAATCATCCGTTTACTCCTTTTTCAGTAGGAAATATGGCTGATAAAGTCGGTATTTTCCATAGCAATCCTAAATTATATTACATTCCGAAGCAATATACTTTAGGAGAATATAATAAAAACTATGGTGATGAAATGTACATGATCGAGGAGCGTTTTTCTTCTGATCCTAAAACCCTGGCCTCGCTGGACAATGCTAAAGACATTGTTTCTACAGATGATGTTCTGAAAAACTTCACCAAAAATTATAAATATTCCGTAGACCGCGAATCGTACATAAGAGCAAGAATCTTTGATATGCTGATCGGCGACTGGGACAGGCATTCGGATCAGTGGAAATGGGCAGAATATCAGAATGGTGACAATGTTGTTTACAAACCGATTCCGAAAGACCGGGATCAGGCCTTCAGCCGCTATGACGGCGCTGCTTTCAAGCTTATTATGAATGTTCCGGCTATCCGTCACATGAAGACCTTTAAGGAGGAAATCAAAAATGTAAAGTGGATGAATATGGAGCCATATCCGCTGGATCTCATCTTTTTAAAGGGTGCTTCACAGGAAGAATGGACTGCGCAGGCAAAGTATATCCAGGAGCATCTTACTGATGCGGACATTGATGAAGCATTCGTTAATCTTCCTAAAGAAGTAAAAGACGAGACCATTGCCGATATCCAGCGTAAATTAAAAATCAGAAAAACAAAGCTGCAGGATTATGCTGCCCGGTATTATGATGTACTGCAGGAAAAGGTTCCTCTTGCCGGGACGGTGAATCCTGATAAGTTCGTCATTACAAAAACGGCCCATTCCATTAATGTAAAGCAGTATAAATTAGATAAAAACAAGGAGAATCCTGAATTGGTTTTTGAAAAAACATACGAAGATTCCAAAACAAAGGAGCTCTGGATCTACGGTCTTGAAGATGATGATATGTATGAAGTGTCCGGTGAAGGAAGACCTAAGACAAATATAAGGCTGATTGGCGGTTACAACCACGATGTCTATAATATTGCGGACGGAAAAAGTGTAAAAATTTATGACTTTAAAAGTCAGAAAAACACATACAACGGCTCCGGAACGAAAAATATTTCTGATGATTACGACATCAACACCTACAATTATAAGCATCCGAAATACAACTTCTATGCAGGCTATCCGAATGCAGATTACAATCCGGATGACGGTGTGATCTTAGGGGTTCTCGCCAATTATACAGTAAATAATTTCATCCGTGCCCCTTACACCCAAAAACATAGCCTTAAACTAAATTTTTATACAGCAACCGGAGGTTTTAACGCGGTTTATAAGGGGATTTTCAAAAAAGCAATATCCGGATGGGATTTCAACCTTGATGCGTCTTATACGACGCCCCGGTTTTCTGAAAACTTCTTCGGACTGTCCAATGAAAGTAAATACGACAAGGAAAATACGGAAAGGGAATACAACAGGGCCAGAATTTCTAAATTCAATTTCGCCCCTTCGATCTCTAAAAAGAGCTGGATGAATCTTCAGCACCAGTTCCAGCTGACGTTTGAAGATAATAAGGTACAGAGGAACGGAGACCGTTTTGTAGATCAGTCACCTGACGTGAGGCCTGAAGTTTTCAAAAGCCAGCAGTTCGCAGGAGCTAATTATACCTTCAGCTTCAAAAATCTGGATAACAATGCCTTTCCTACTTTAGGAATGGAATTACTGATGAATGCAGACTGGAAAACCAATCTGTCCGATACCGACAAAAATTTCTTTACCCTGAACGGGACACTGACTATAGACCACAGGCTTGACAAAAGAGGAAACTTTGTGTTTGCGAACTCCAGCAATGCCATGTGGATCAGCAATAATAACTTTGAATTCTATCAAGCAGCAAGCATAGGCGGCAACAATGGGATGAGGGCTTTCCGGAACGACAGGTTTTCAGGTAAGTCTTACTTCACCAACAATTCTGAGATCCGCTGGGACTTCGGAAGGGTGAGAAATAATATTATTCCTGCCAATATGGGCGTCCTGATCGGATATGACCTTGGACGTGTCTGGAATGACGGTGAGGATTCTAAAAAGTGGCATCAGTCTGTAGGAGCAGGGTTCTGGTTGAGCGTTGTAGAAATGTTTTCCGCAAGACTGAATTATTTTTACGGTTCTGACGGAGGACGGATTTCTGCAGGTGTAGGAATGACTTTCTAACCTAATCCATTTTTTTATTTACGTTTAGATCTGTATTTACCATACAGAAAGGTTAATTTGTGTATTAATTTTAATATATTTTTAATCTTTATTTTCCATTTGTATATCGTTACGTATAAACTAAATACAGTCAGAAAAACTGACTCATATTTTTTACTGCTTTAAAAGAGCACATCCATAGGGCTATATGCTTATGTATCTTTTAAAAATTCCAAGTTTTTAAAAGAATCTATATTTGTTTAAAATTATTTCAACAAAAAAACTATTGGATGAAAAAAACGCTATTATACATGGCACTATTGGTCATGTCTTTAAACGTAAAAGCACAAGTGGGCATAGAAACACCAACGCCCCAGAATACATTGCATGTTAACGGGAGCCTTCAGGTTGTAAAAGATCTTAATGTGGGCGGCGATGCGAAAACTAAAGGAAATTCAGGAAACCGTGGTGAAGTCCTGATGTCCAACGGATCAGGCAGCGCTCCTTCATGGGGGACTATTGAATCTCAGAACTTTTTAAAAGTAATATTTGTCGGGAATAAGACCGATATCAATCCCAGTTCAGGAAGTTATACCGGTACCGGAAGCAATCCGATAAGCACTCACGAGAGCTATACAAAAACTTATGTATACAATGTAAGTAATAAGATAGACAACAATTATCTCAAGTACAATTCAACTACAGGTTTGTTTACTGTTGTAAAACCCGGTTATTATAATATTGTTCCCTATGTCACGTATGACCTCAGCTTAAATGGCAACGGGTATACGGCAGGAACAGCCAAGTCTTCTATTCAAAAGGTTTCTCCAGCTGCAGAAACACTGGCATCCATATCTACCGGGCACGGTGAACGGACATTAGCAGTCAACCATAATCTGTCTTCAATTACGTATTTTAATACGAATGATACATTTAGAGTACGCTGCGTATACACCCAAAATTTCAGGTTATCCGCTGGAAACATTCATATTTCTTATCTTACCCCATAAGATTTTTTTGAATTTAACCCTTGAGCTATTTATTTAGCCTAAGGGTTCAATTCAAATTTATAGACATTTCCTCCTGTTTCTTTATCTTTTTCGTCTGCAATCAGCAGGGTTTTATCATCCAGGAAAACAACAGCTTCTTTCTGCGAATTATGATTTAATGATACCTTCTCAATGTTAGCAGCATTAAAATTATCTGCCGTAAATCCGGAAAGTACATGAATATTTTTATGGGTAAGCAGAACTATTTTATCATGGGTACTGTTCACAGCCGCCGACGTGATGGCTGCATCGCTATATTTTCCTTCAAGCTTAAGTTTCCCCACCAATTTGGCTTCAAAATCCCCTTCTTTATTGGGAATCTGGAATACAAGGAAAGTTCCGTCAAAACCTTTGCTTCTGTTTTTGGTGAAAAGATAGAAGTTTCCGTTCATTTCTACGAAAGCTTCACAGTCATAGAGCCAGTTCGATTTCTTTGGAGGAAATTCAGTCTGCCCTTCGTAATGAAATTTTGTAGTTTGAACAGCCTTAGTGTTTTTTTGAGATGCATCTTTTAAATCCAGCTTTAAAATAGCCAGATTCTGTCTGTTATTATCATTATTTCCAAAATCACCAAGGTAAATATTTCCCTGGGCATCTTTGGTAATATCTTCCCAATCATTGTTTTCAGCATTTTCTACCAGGACATCCGTTACCAGCTGGCCTTGCTTATCCAAGCCGTAAACTACATTTTTATTTCCCTGGTCCTCTATAGCCCAAATGGTATTTTTATCCTGAGACAGAACAATTCCTGAAACTTCTTTCAGTTTTTTCGGCAGGGAAAATTCCACTGTCAATTCATCGGTTTTAGGACTGTCCTGAGCTTTCGGATTACAGCTCCACAGTAAAAAAGCGGATAAGGTAAGAATACGCAACATAGCTATTTTTTTAATTTTTTAAACTGAAAATACGAGTACCGTATATTTTTCTCTAAGTTATTAATAATCTGCTGATGATGGAGGAAAAAGCCGGCTGCCAAACCAATTAAGCTTCCGATAATGGTATCCAGCAGTCTTGCATGCATCAGGTTTTCTACATTATGCTGAATCAGGCTTCCGGTTTCCGTTAAAAGAATCGTTAAGGGAGTTATAAATACCACCGCAAAACCGTAATTCCTCACAATGAGCAATTCTATAATAAACTGCAGTACCGTAATAATAATGATCATCTCTATTTTGGCAGGATCAAACAGCAGGATAAGCCATGCAAAACCTATTCCAATAAAGGTCCCCAGAATCCTGTGCATATTCCGCTGGCGTACATGCTCAAAATTCCGTCCCTGTATAATGGCTACTGCAGCAATGGAGATCCAGTAGGTGTTTTCAAATTTCAGAAGATGTCCTGCAATCAGGGTCAGCATCATAAAGAAACCGATAATGCTGCTTTCTACAAATTTGGTATATCTTCTTTTATTAAACCGTCTTCTCCTTGGAATGGATATAACATTTTCTTTCTCTATAAAAACAGAATACAGAAAAGCAAGTGTGCATGACAGAATGGCTCCCATAGCCACGAGTCCTACTCTTGTCGGGATCATTTCCGGATCGAACTGGTAGGTGCTTGCCATAGCCGCGAGCATGATAAAGAAAAAATTTCCGGGTGGAGGAACTTTAAAATAGGAAGTTATAAAGTGCGCCAGAAAAGATACAATTCCTAAAGATAATCCCGCTGCATAAGCATTAAAGCTGAAAAACAGGCTTATAGTAAAGGAAAAAATCATCCCGAATGCACAAACTGCCAGATGCACCATCCGTTGTGTGATCGGTGCTGAAGTAAAATATAAAATCGTCAGAGCTCCCAGACTCGACAGACTGCCGTAGTTGGGTTTTCCTAAAAAATAACCGATAAAAAGACAGCTTCCTATACAAAGTGCCGCAAGGAAAGGAAAATGCCATTTTCTTTCTGTTTTTTTGAATTCCAGCAGATACTGAAATCTGTGATGTACGGGACGCTGTACCTTCATTTTATGACATCAGTTTTGCTTTTTCCCACAACACGTCCATTTCTTCCAGAGACAGATCGGCCAGCTTTACATCTGATTCTTCTGCGAGCATTTCCATTTTCTGGAACCTTGAGATAAATTTTAAATTGGTTCTTTCCAGCGCAGAATCAGGATTCAATCCTGAAATTCTTGCATAGTTGATCAGAGAGAAAAACACATCTCCCAACTCAAGTTCTTTTTTACCTGAATCTGTTTCTGCATGAAATTCCTGAATCTCTTCGTCCACTTTTTTCCAGGCGTCTTCTGCATCATGAAATTCAAACCCGATTCCTTTTACTTTATCCTGAATCCTGTAGGCTTTTACCAAACTTGGAAGACTTTTCGGAACACCACCCAAAATAGATTTATTACCTTCTTTCAGCTTTAGCTTTTCCCAGTTCTGTTTTACTTCTTCTTCATCTTTCACTTCTGTATCACCGTAAATATGGGGATGACGGAAAATTAATTTCTCGTTTAAAGAATTGATGACATCTGCAATATCGAAACTTTCTTTTTCAGATCCTATTTTAGCATAAAAGACAAGATGAAGCAAAACATCGCCCAGCTCTTTTTTGATTTCCTGTAAATCTTCCTGCAGGATGGCATCCGAAAGCTCGTACGTTTCTTCAAGGGTCAAATGGCGGAGTGACTGAAGGGTCTGCTTCTGATCCCACGGACATTTTTCGCGCAGATCATCCATAATGTCTAATAATCTTCCGAAAGCTTCTAGTTTTTCTTGTCTGGTATTCATAATTGAGGATTCAAAGTGATGCAAATTTAGGGTAAATCTTTAATTAAGTTCTTTTGTCTTGAAACAAAAAGAATGAAAAGTAATTTGTGTTGAAAATAAAAACCCTGTCAAAGAATCTTGACAGGGCTTATATTTACAATTCGGGAAAAATTATCCTTTCTTAGTATGTGTACTTTTTGGAGCTGCTTTGGCTGCAGAAGTAGCTTTTACTTTTGGAGCTGAAGGCTTTTCTGCTTTTGGAGCTGCTTTTTTAGGAGCTTCTTTTTCAATGCTTACTTCTTCCTGTGCACCATCCAATGTTTCAGGCTCTGCTTTTACGAAGCTCTCAGGAGTAATATATCCTGCTTTCTGAAGAAGGTTATACCACTGAGCCAGTTTCTTGATATCTGAAGCATATACTCTTTCTGTATCATAGTTAGGAAGAGAAGCCGTCATGAATTCTTTCAGAACATCGTCAGAAGACTTATGAGAAATTGTTTCTTTATAATCGTAGTTTTTAGCAATATTTTCAAAAACCTCGAACAAAGGAACTTCTTTATCAAATGTAAACATAGCGATATTATCCAATAAACTCACCTGACTTGAGTTCCCAATGCTAACTTTCTTCTTAGTCGTAACATCTTCAATGATGAAACCGTTTCTTAGTTGGGAAACTAATTTGAAAAGTCCTGGCTTTCCAGAAATTGAAATTATTTTTTCTAACAGCATAATTTTATTTTTTGTAAATTCTGCAATCAGCACGGGGCTTTTTGCTGTTTATTATTTTGTTTTTTAATCCTTGTTTTAAATTACTTTGGAAACCTCATCTTATAGTTGATGCTTACATCACCCTGTGAGATTTTTGCCAGCTTACCTTTTACGAGTTTCTTCTTCAATACGCTCAGATGATCGGTGAACAGCACACCTTCAATATGATCATATTCATGCTGAATTACGCGGGCTCTAATATCGGAAAAAGTTTCTGTATGTTTCACAAAATTTTCGTCATAATATTCAATAACGATCGTTCCTTTTCTCTTCACATCTTCTCTTACATCCGGAATAGAAAGACATCCCTCATTGAATTTCCACTCTTCTCCGGATTCTTCAAGAATCGTAGCATTGATGAAAACTTTTTTAAACTCAGCCAATTCGTCTTTGATATCTTCATAATCCTCGTCATCTGCAAGTGGAGTCACGTCGATCACAAACAGGCGTAAGTCCAACCCGATTTGCGGTGCTGCAAGTCCTATGCCATTCGCACTGTACATCGTTTCGAACATATTATCTATAAGTTCCTGTAAACCGGGATAATCTTTATCTATATCTTTTCCCACTTTTCTTAAAACAGGATCCCCAAAAGCTCTTATCGGTAAAATCATCTTATTCTTTGTTCTAAAAAATTCTGCAATATAATCGTTGCGCTTACTTTATCTATTAACCCCTTTTCCTGTTTCTTTTTTTTACTTTTTCCACTTTGGGAGATAAAAAAAGAAGCCATTTTGGAGGTAAATCTTTCGTCTAAACGGTGAACCGGGATACCTGAAAATTCTTTCTGAAATTCTTCAATGAATTTTAAAATATCCGTCTCCACTTCGGAAACATTTCCTTTCAAATCTGTAGGAAGGCCTACTACCAAGTCATCCACTTTATTTTCGGTGAAATATTTTTTGAGAAATTCCATCAAAAACCGGGTCTCAACGGTATCCAGGCCACTTGCAATAATCTGCATATCATCTGTTGCAGCGATACCGCAGCGTGCTTTTCCATAGTCTATTGCAAGGATCTGTCCCATAAGTGTGCAAATTTAGTAAAATTTAATGATTTTATTCATAACGCAGTTTTTTTATAAAAATCATGTTTTATTCCATTATTTTTTTTATAATTTTAAT
The DNA here is from genome assembly GCF_049887855.1 of Chryseobacterium sp. NFX27. Classification (NCBI taxonomy): domain Bacteria; kingdom Pseudomonadati; phylum Bacteroidota; class Flavobacteriia; order Flavobacteriales; family Weeksellaceae; genus Chryseobacterium; species Chryseobacterium sp. NFX27. The sequence goes on from NZ_JAGEKK010000016.1 coordinate 56,287, forward strand.
CTTCCAAAAAACGAAAATATGAAGAAACTCATCCTCGTAAGACATGCGAAGAGCGACTGGCCGGAAGAAACGGAGGACTTCGACAGACCTTTGGCAGACAAAGGATTAAAAGATGCTATGAACATGTCCAGATTCATGAAAAACAATAATATTTCTATTGACCAGTTTGTTTCCAGCCCGGCTGTGCGTGCTCTGAATACGTGTAAAATCTTTAACCAGACCTATCAGCTTAATGTCTCTACGGAGGATAAGCTCTATAATCCCTCGGAAAGAAATTTTGAATCTGTGATCTACGACCTGGATGACAAGGTGAGCTCCGTAGCTCTTTTCTCCCATAACAACGGAATTTCCAATTTTGCCAATTCCATCTCAGAAGATATTTTCCATTTTCCAACCTGCGGAGTTGCCGGTTTTGAAATAGACTGCAATTCATGGTCTGAGTTTGATGGTGCCAAGAAGAAACTCCTGTTCTTTTATGAGCCGGGAAAAATATAATGATATCTTTTGTTGTCTGTTTCTATTCCTTTTTCATGTATCAAAAGGAGAAAACCTATATTGATCTATATTTTGGCTAAAGCCAAATTTCATTCATAAAAAAGCGGGCTAAAGCCCGCTCCTATTGAATTATCTTTTTACTCACAATTTTGCTTTCAGCAATTTCATTTCAGTTATTTTCTTTTGAGATCCAGATCACCAAAATCAAAGCTGAAATCTGTAATATCTGATATTGGTTTTAGTTTTGCAGACTCTGCTTTTCCATTTTCATTGTAATTGAAAATAATATAGGCATCGGCATCATAGCTTCTGTCATCCCATTTTATAATGAAAGAATTATTGGAATACGGAAGCAGTTCGCCTTTCAGTCTTGGAGAGTTCTGGCAGGAGATCCTGTATGTATTTCCCTGTTGAGAAATTTCTACATCGCCAAACCATTGATCATTATATTTTCCAATGAACTGTTCGGCTTTAGGATGAAGATTTTTTTCTTTTTTAAAAGCCTCTGATTGGGCAAAAGCTTCTTTTTTCTGCTTTTCATATTCAGCATTTACTTTGGTCATTCTTTCACCATAGGTTTTCAGCCAGTTTCTGTCTGCTACTCCCAGGTAAGAATCTTTTACGGTGTTGGTAACTGTATTAAAAGCGGCTCCGGACTGTTGGTTTGTTAATACTACAATTCCCAGTTTCAGGTCCGGAATCAGCGTAAATTGGGTAACAGTTCCAATTAATCCTCCCGTATGCTGAATCTGTTTGTGTCCTTTCACGTCACTCAGGAACCATCCTAATCCATATCCATAAAAGCTTGTATCATAAGGATTTTTTGTCGCGACCCTATCAGGGATCTGTAAACTCCATAACTGCTGTACGTTTTTATCTGAAACCAGTTTTTTGCCGTCTTTAGTGGTGAAATTATTTAAAAGACAGTCAGCCCAGGTCGTCATATCTTTAATATTGCTCATAATTCCTCCTGCTGCATTACCTGTTTCATTCCAATCATGCGGAACGGCAACAGCTTTCCCGTCTACAGGGGCGTGTGCATCGATTTTGTTGGATACTGCCTTAGCTCTGCTGTAGCTTCCGAAACTGGATGTCATTCCTACAGGTTTCATAATTCTCTGCTCAATAAATTCGGCCCAGCTCAGTCCGGAAATCCGGTGGATCACTTCTCCCGCTACGATGAACATAATATTGTTATAATCAAGTGTCGTTCTGAATGGGTTTTCCGGCTTCAGATATCTTACATTGTGAACTATATCATTAACCGTCAGGTTTCCACCTTCAGGGAAAAACATCAGATCGCCCTGTCCTAAACCTAATCCGGCTCTGTGGGTTACAAGGTCCTTAATAGTTACGTTTTGAGAAACATACGGATCATACATCTGAAATTCAGGGATGTATTTTGAAACTTTATCGTCCCAGTTCAGTTTTCCTTCATCAGCTAAAATAGCCAGTGCAGTACAGGTAAACCCTTTTGAATTGGATGCAATTCCTACCAATGTACTATCATCCATCGGCTGTCTGGTGGTTAAAGAACGCTGTCCGAACCCTTTGGAATAGATTACTTTTCCATCTTTTATGATTCCTACTGACATTCCGGGAACATCAAAGGTTTTTAAAGTATTCTGGATCAGTTCATCCAATTTCTTTTCTTCAACCTGGGCATTGAAAAGCCCTACTGCTATAAGAAAAAGTAAAAGAGAAAATTTCTGCTTCATTTTTAAAATTTTCTCAAATTTAGTAAATATTAGGTGATGCCGGCTTCTCCTGTAAAACTTTGTTTATTTAAAAATAATCTGATCCTTAAAAGAAAAAATCTTTCCTAAATTTGTAAAAATTTCAAATCTTAATGACAAAGATTCTTCTTCTCTCCGATTCCCATTCCTATATAGACGACAGGATTTTAGAATATGCCCATCAGGCTGATGAAATATGGCATTGCGGAGATTTCGGAAGTATGGAGGTGATTGAAGAACTGGAAAAAATAAAGCCTTTAAAAGGGGTTTACGGCAATATAGACAACGCGAAGATCCGTGCTGAATTTCCAGAAGTAAACCGCTTTTTCTGCGAAAATCTTGAAGTTCTGATGATCCATATCGGTGGATATCCCGGAAAATACGCACCGCTTACAAACAGAGAAATTTCTGCAAAGGCTCCGAAGGTGTTTATTTCAGGACATTCTCATATTCTGAAGGCTATGTTTGATCAAAAGAACAATCTTCTGCATCTGAATCCCGGAGCCTGTGGAAAACAGGGCTGGCATAAGACGAGGACTATGATGCGTTTTGTAGTGGAAGGTGAAGAGATCAAAGATTTGGAAATCATTGAACTGGGACCTAAGATTTAATTTTGAAAACAATAAAAGAAGGAGCACAATACATGAAAATCGGGGACAAAGTTTCTGTAGTAGATGAGGATTTAAGCGGAATAATTACTTCCGTGAACGGCAATATTGTTGTTTTTAAGGATGAATACGGATTTACCTACCAATATCCGAAAGAGAAACTGGTTCCGAAAAACGCAGCGCTTTATGAAAATATCCGGGTAGTAAGAAAAGCGGAACCGAAGAAAGTGACTTCCAAAAAACATCAGAAGAATCATATGGTCCTGGATCTGCACTTTCATAATCTGGTTAAAAATCCCAGTGATTATGACAGTTTTGAGAGACTTTTCATTCAAAAAGCGAAATTAACGGAAGTTCTTGATTTCTGCAGAAAACATCACCTGAAGAGGCTGGAGATCGTTCACGGGATCGGTGACGGAACACTGCAGAAAATGGTTATGGATGTTTTGGAAAGCCAGACAGATATCGATTTCTATAATAAGGAAATACTTCATCATCAATCGGGTGCCGTTATGATAGAATTTCACTAAATTTGCAGCAATTGAAATATGAACGTACTTAATTTACTTTTTACCAAAGACGGATTAATCTACCAGATTGCAAAAAATAAAAGCATTCAGGAAGAAAAGTCTTATTTCGTTACTGAGGAAACTCCGGAAACTCTTATTGAAGATAAACTGGATGAAATTCTTCTTAAGCAGAGGTTTGACGAAATTCATGTGATCTCGGCCCTGAACCATTTCACCCTGATGCCTGAAGGATTTTCTGAGCATGAAGCAGGATTTGAGCTGATTGCTTTCAATGCTCCTGCTGACAGGGAAAGAGAAGAGCTCATGCTTTCTGTAAATAAAAAATTCGGGGTACAGTTTTATTATACATTCCCTAAAAGCTTTTACAAAAAAATAAAAGAGTTGGCCATTCCGGTTCATTTTAATTTTTCGGGAGAAAAGTTTTTGAATTCACTCAACAATAAGAACAGTAAGGAGATTCACATTAATCTATACCATAATCAATGTGAGTTTTTTGCTATTGATAATAAGAAGGTCATTTTATACAATAACCTCGATGTGAATTCTGAAGTTGACTTTCTGTATTTCGTGATGTTTACGCTCAGTAAAATAGGCTTTGGAATTAATGAAACTAATTTTTACGCTTATGGCGAAACCACGGAAAATGAAACCTTCATTTCCGAACTTCAGAAATTCGTTAAAAATATGAGAATTGTTTTCGACAACGTTCCGAATAAGAATTTTATACTTAATTAAAAGAGCTAGGAATTAGGGACTAGGGCTTACGCCAACATATTTCCCCTAATCCCTAATTCCTACCACCTAAACCTAAACAAATATGTTCAGAATAATCTCAGGCAAGTGGAAAGCCAAAAAAATAGCCGCTCCTAAAAATTTTGATGTAAGACCTACGACTGATTTTGCCAAAGAGGCGCTTTTCAGTATCCTGGAAAATAAATATGATATGCAGTCGATTTCAGTACTTGATCTTTTTGCAGGTATTGGCTCTATCACTTTCGAATTTGGCTCCAGAGGATGCCAGGACATCACTTCTGTGGAGCTGAATCCGAAACATACCAGCTTTATCAATGCTACGGCTTCAGAACTTGATATGTCATTGCAGGTCAATGTTCAGAGAGGGGATGTTTTTGACTGGCTTAAAAAGTTCAGAAACAAGAAAAGCTTTGAGATCATATTTTCCGATGCTCCTTTCGAAATGGAAGAGAAGAAGTATTATGAGTTATTATCTTTGGTTCTCAACAATAAATTTGTTAAGCAGAATGGTGTTCTGATCGTAGAACATCAGAGCAGAATGAAACTGGAGCATCCCAACTTAATAGACACCCGAAAATACGGAAATGTAAGTTTCAGTTTTTTCGAAGCGAATAAAGAAGATAATCAGGAAATTTAATTCCTGATTATCTTTTTTACGGAGATATCCGGTGCTGCAATTCCCCAGTTTGTAATAGCCTCGATGACGGGCAGCAATGTCTTTCCAAAATCCGTCAGCGTATATTCTACCATTAACGGAGGCTTTTCAGTATATACCTTTCTGTTGACGATATGATCTTCCTCAAGCTGTTTCAGCTGCAGGCTTAGTGTTCGTTCTGTGATGGTTGGAATTAATTTTCTCAGTTCATTATATCTTTTGGCACCATCCGTAAGATGGAATAAAATAACAGCTTTCCATTTCCCTCCTATAAATTTCATAGTCACGCTGGTACAGCACGGGTATTCTTTGTTATCTATTGTGTACATTTTTATACTATCCTTTTTTACCGTTATTGCAAAGGTAGTAAACTTAAATTACTTTTGTAACTATAAAAATGATAGTATAAAGATGACGAACTTTTTAGAACAAATGAAAAAAAGGTATACTGTAAAAAAGTATAATCCACAGGAAAAAATAGGAGCAGAACAGATTGCAGAATTGAAGGAAATTCTTAATTTAAGTCCTTCTTCGATCAACAGCCAGCCATGGAATTTTATTTTCGTTAATAAACCAGAACTCAGAGAACAGCTGGCAGAAGCATCTTATTTTAACAGGGAAAAAGTATTGGACAGCAGCCATATCATTGTATTCCAGGTGATAAAAAATCCCGGAGATTTTGAAAAGCAAATTGAAGAAAATCTTCCTGAAGGCTCAGTCAATTACTACAGGAATATGGTAAAACCAAATGGCGAAGCTGCCATCCGGGCATGGATGGGACATCAGGTTTATCTTTCACTGGGTGTTCTTCTTTCCGCATGTGCTGTTATGGGAATAGATTCTACTCCTATGGAAGGTATTGAAACGGAAAAATATGACGGAATCCTGAAAAATGATTCTTATAAAACACTTTTTGCAGTAGCCATCGGGAAAAGAGACGAGAATGATACTAACCATCCTGAAACGACTCCTAAAAGAAGGCTGAAGAGCGAAATCGTTATTTTAGAGTCCTAACGGTCCAACTTTGTTTAAAATAAAAGCTGTTTCGGGTGAAACAGCTTTTTGTATTATAATACTTTCAATTCAAGGTCTATTGTTTTTCCAAAGAATTTCTTAGAGATCTTTTCAAAGTTTTTTGTCAGATCCGAAAGATAGAAATGATAGTTTGGCTTTGGATTATTGTCATTCAGAAGATGGTATTTATCCAGGATGATCTTCAGGTGATTGGCCACAATATTCGGAGAATCTATTACACGCACCCTGTTTCCGTAATACTGTTTGATCTCGTCAATCAGCAAAGGATAATGGGTACATCCAAGGATAAGGGTTTCAATATTTTTAAGCTTATTATTGCTTAAATAATTATAAATGATAGCATGCGTGATCGGATGGTTCTTGAATCCTTCTTCAATGGCAGGGACCAGCAACGGAGTAGCCAGCTCATCAACCTTGATCCATTTATTATGCTTTCTGATGCTCTTTTTATACAATCCGGAATTGACCGTTGCTTTTGTGGCAATAACTCCAACATTATTGTGGATCTCATAGGCTACTTTTTCAGCAACGGGATTAATAACGTCTATGACAGGGACTTTTCCATTTACAGACTGCATGACCTCGTTTAAAGCATTTGCTGTAGCTGTATTACAGGCAATAACAATTGCTTTACAGTTTTGCTGAAGCAGAAAATTGGTGATCTTGGTAGAATATTCTATAATCGCGTCCTTCGATTTTTCACCGTACGGAAGGTGTTTGGTATCTCCAAAATAGATCAGATCTTCGTGGGGAAGAAGTCTTTTGATCTCTTTGGCTACGGTAAGTCCTCCCACCCCGCTATCGAAAATACCGATAGGCTGGCTTGGTGAAAGATGTGAATAATCTTGCTTTTTAGTTTTCAAATGAACTGAAATTTTATACAAAAATAGTGAATAATCGGATATTTAATTAAGATTACTGATTGAAAAATCTTTCGGGTATCTTACTTTATAGCTCACTCTGAATTTTTTAGTTTCGGATGAGGAAATTTTAACGTTCCACAGTAAAAATCCTTTTTCTTTATCGAGTTCAGCATTATCACTTTCAAGAAGTTCAATCTTTACAGCTTCATCCTTACTTAAAGGAATCTGATCCCTTATCTCGATATTGATTGCTTCTTTTTTATGATTCCGGACAACAAGATCATAAGTAATTGTTTTTTCCTGATAAGAAGAAAATAATTTCTCACTTGCCTTATCTTTTACCACTTCTTTACGTACACTAATTTTCTTGTCATCACCAAGGGTGATGCTCATCTTATCATTTGCCTGATTGGGATTAATCCTTGTTTCGCCTACGTACATATTTTCAAAGATCACACTGGCAGGACCTGAAATCAGATTATATTTGTTAAAATCTTTAATATCTGCAACCAAATAGGCAGTAGCATTGTATTTTGGAACTGTATAGTATTTATAATCTGCGGGAAGTTTAATCTGTTTTAGGTTGATAAAATGGTCTTCATCATTTGACAGAATATCATAAGGAATATCTGTATCAAAACTTACGTTTAACTGATTTTCATTAATTTTCATTCCATAACCTACCATTACAACTTCTTCAATCTCCATCGTGCCAATAGTATCTCTTTTTCCTGAATATCCAATGTTTGCTCTTTCTTTATTATCATAAGAGTTCAAAAACCAGGGATTCATAACCGGAGCTTCATTATTTCTTGAAGATCTCGCATTGATTAATGAAAGCTTAACTCCTTTCCAGTCAAGTCCGGTATCCTGTCTTACCTTTGCTTTAAAAGTGACATCTAAAGGTTCAGTAAGCTTATTGCCCTTCACTTCATAAAACGGTTCCCAAAAAACATTTTCTGCCAAATATCCTAGATCCATTTTTGCATTCCCGCCTCCACTGCTTGCAATTCTCAGAACAATAACACCATCAGAAAAAGTTTCTTCAGCTTCTGTATTAGCTTTCAGACGGTTTTTTAAAGCTTCAAGCTTCTGTACAGTTTGTGTATATTTTTTATTAATATCAAGCTGCGCTATGCTAATTTCATTTCTTTTGGCTTTATAATATTCTGTCAGCTGCATCAACTGAGCTACACTGGAAGTATTGCTTCCGACTAGAAGTCCCTGATTTTTGTCTAAAAGTTCCAGTGTTTTTTCATTTGTCTGCCGTTCAATATTGATTTTCGTACTGAGGTTTTCCAAGATAGCAATACTGTCTTTAATTTTCTTTCCGTTAGGATTATTATTCTCAAAATAATTCGAGTTGTAGCTGTCTCTGTATTGCGCAGATAGAATTGAAACATCTTTATTATTCGTATTAATCTGTATTGATTTCTCCATAATTTCATCCGAAATATTGGTCACAACAACCTCAGAAGTCCCTGCAGGAAGCGGAACGTTCACATAATTATGAAGTTCAGCAGAAGTTCTGTAAACATTCACAGCATTAACTTTTGCTTTTGTAAAAATCGGTTTTTGAGAGAAATGTAAGGTGCTAAAAAGAAGAAGAAATAATAGTAAGTTTTTTCTCATAATTCATGGTTTATATTTAGAGTATAATTCCAAATATACATCAATAAACCTTATACCAAAAATAAATCTGATGCAATTCCATCCGCCATAAACCAATGCTTTTCCGGGATTTTCAAATGATTGTTCTCAGTGATTAAAATACCTTCTTCTATTTTAGATTTTATTTCATTTTGGAAGTGTTCAAGAATCTGATCATTGAATTTATTCTTCAGGCTTTCAAGATCTACTCCCCAAATTGTCCTGAGACCAATCATAATCATTTCATTGAACTGATCTTGTTGTGACAGGAGCTCTTCTTCTTTAGCCAGAATTCCGGCATCAAGCTTTTTAATATACTGCAGATTATTGGCAATATTCCAGCTTCTCACATCAAATCCGTTGTACGAATGCGCGGAAGGACCTATTCCAAGATATTCTTTATACTTCCAATACGCAGAATTATGTCTTGAATAAAAGCCTGGTTTTGCAAAATTGGAGACTTCATAATGCTCAAATCCGTTGTCTTTTAAGAAATCTGACAAATAATAGAACTCATTATTCTGCTCTTCTTCTCTAGGACTGGCCACTTTTCCTTTTGAAATCCAGTTCTCCAAAGCTGTTTTTGGCTCAACTGTCAATGCATAAGATGAAATATGTGGAACTTCAAGGGCTATTGTTTTGTTTAAATTTTCTTTCCAGATCTCCATATTGGAGGTCGGCGAACCATAAATCAGATCAATGCTCAGGTTTTCAAACCCAAAATCTTGTGCTCTTTTGATGGAATCTTCCGCTTCGGAAGCATTGTGCGCACGGTTCATCAGCTTCAGATCTTCCTCGAAAAAGCTTTGGGTACCGATAGAAAGCCTGTTGACCGGCGATTGGGTCAGCTGCTTTAAAAAGCTTTTGTCCAGATCATCAGGATTGGCTTCCAGGGTTACTTCAATATCACTGTCAAAACTGAAGTACTTCAGAACCTCATCAATTAAGGAATTGATTTCATCTGCTGAAAGAATAGACGGTGTTCCGCCGCCGAAATACAGAGATTTTAAACTTTTATTCTGCAGTTCGTCTTTTCTAAGCCTGATTTCGGTCTTCATGGCACGGATCATCTCATCTTTAAAATTCAAAGAGGTAGAAAAGTGAAAATTACAGTAGCTGCATTTCTGTTTGCAGAAGGGTATGTGAATATATATCATAAAAAAGCCCTGAAAATTTCAGAGCTCAAATTTATTTAAATTAAATCATATTAGTATCTATATCCTCTATGATTAATAAAGTTATCAAAGTTATAACCTAAGCTGATCATAAAGCTGTTTCCTCCATAGGTCTGGATATCAGACATTCCGATGTTATACGTGGCTCCGATCATGAATTTATTAAATCTTACTTTAACAACCGGTGCCACCTGAAGCTGCTGGCTGTCAAATCTGTTCTGTACCGTTCTGTAGCTTACTCCAGCGGAGAATGAATTGATGTCATTAAAGAAAGTAGCCATTAAGTTATAGTCAACCATCCTTGTTGAATTGGTATTCAGGTTGATCAAAGCTGATGGCGTTACAAAGATATTGTCAGCAAAATGCCAGTCATATCCTAAGTTTAAGAAGAATTTAATTGGTGAAGGCTCAATTCCGTTTACGATAGCCTTATCATTACTTAATGCGATATCATTTACAGAGATTCCTGCAAAGATATTTCTATAGGTAGCTGCTGCACCGAAGTTGGCGTAAGCCATAAAAATATTCCCTTCTTTTCCGATCAATAATGGATCGTAACCATCTTCAACGTTCACTGAAGTATAGTCGAAGTTCATATTATAAAATGAAACACTGGTACCGAAAGAGAACTGATCTTTTCTGTCTCCCTCACTACTTAGTGGAATAAAGTATGAAGCTCCCGCTGTAATACCGCCTGCAGAAATAGGGCCATTGCTGTCTCTGAAAATAGAGAGCCCTGCTCCCACTCTGTCGAAAATGTTCCCGTTGATTCCTATAGACTGCGTATTTGGAGAATCGCTGAACTTGTCAAATTGTTTGTGGTAATTAGCATTAAGCTGTACGTAATCGGTCTTTCCGTACTGAGCTGGGTTGAACAGGAATTCACCATCCAAAAGATATTGCTGATAGTATGGTAGTGATTCTTGTGCTTTGTATGCATTTGACAAAAGAGCTAAACATACGATAGCATATAGTTTTCTCATAACAAATCTTGATTTCAATTCAACAAATATAAAAAAATTCTCAATATATTTTTAGTTTTCTAAATAATTTCTCCATTTTTTTACGGCATCCGCCATATCTTTGGGCATTGGGCTCTCAAAATATAATTCCTTTTTAGTGGTTGGGTGTATAAACCCTAAAGTATGCGCATGGAGCGCATGTCTGGGAAGAATTTCGAAAACATTTTTTATAAACTGCTTATACTTAGGCAGATTCACTCCTCTTAAAGGGGTATGCCCTTCATATCTTTCGTCATTAAACAAAGTATGCCCGATATGTTTGAAATGGGCCCGGATCTGGTGGGTTCTTCCTGTCTCAAGTTTACATTCTACCCAGGTCATATATTTAAAGCGTTCTAAAACCTTATAATGCGTCACTGCGTGCTTTCCGTGACTTCCGTCCTCATAAACGGACATCTGCATCCGGTTTTTGGGATGCCTGCCGATATGCCCTCTTATGGTCCCCTCATCTTCCTGAGGATTTCCCCATACAAAAGCCCAGTATAATCTTTTTGTCGTTCTGTTGAAAAACTGTTTCGCTAAAAAGCTCAATGCATATTCGTTTTTTGCAATCACCAGAAGACCGGAAGTATCTTTATCAATCCTGTGAACAAGCCCTACTCTGTCGAGGTCAGATTTCTCACCGCTCTTTTCAAAGTGGAAAGCCAGTGCGTTTACCAATGTTTTGTCCCAGTTACCATGACCTGGATGTACCACCATTCCCGGTTCCTTATCTACTACTACCAGATCGTCATCTTCATAAATAATATTCACAGGAATATCCTGAGGAATGATCACATTTTCCCTTGGCGGATGGGCAAGAAGCACCGAAATCTGGTCACCCGGCTTCACCCGGTAATTCTGTTTTACCGGCACTCCGTTTACAACAACATTTCCGGCTCTGCAGGTCTGTGAAATTTTATTCCGGGAAGAATTTTGCCTGTATATCAATAAGAACTTATCGATTCTTAACGGCTCCTGGTTTTTATCGACTTTGATATTAAGATGTTCATACAGTCCTTTATTCTCCTCATCAATATCGATGTTCTCCAAACTGTCGGAATCCAATAATTCTTCATCTAAAAAGTCTTCGTTATCTTCTGCCATTATTTTTATTTTTTACGCAAAAGGCCTCAACATTTTGCAGTTGAAGCCTATATTTTATATAATAAACCGTGATTATTCTACCACTACTTTTTTAGCCTTTGGCTTTTGGACCGGCTGCTGTGTTGCATTTCCTGTCGTTGTTGCCGGCTTAGTTCCCGAACCCTGGCTGCCTGTTGCAGTGGATTTAGGCTTTTCTGTTACCGTTCCTGATGGTTTGGTTCCGGTAGCTGTACCAGTTTTGGCTGGTTCCGTCTTTGCCGGTTCAGGTTTAGGAGTTTCTTTTTTGGGTACAGGCGCTGCTGCAGGTGGGTTATAACTTGGCTCCGGATAGCTAGGAACTTCGTCATAATGTACCGGAGGCAGTGAAGTATCTACCTTCATACGGTAAATAGAGTTCAGCTGTTCTACTTTAGCTCTAAGCTCGGCAGGCGTTCTCTTACTTGCCCAAAGGTCAATCTGCATTCCCTGGTCTCTTACATCTCCGGAAGCCGGATCCTGATAATAGATAATGTCAGATTCATCTTTACTTCCATCTTCATGCTCTACCAATCCTACTTCAAATAAGCTTTTGGCGATAACCGCTTTGGCTTCTTTTACAGAAAGGCCTACTACACTAGGAATTGAGATATTTCTCATAGGACCGGAGCCTACTACAACATCAATCACGGAGAATCTCGGAAGACGTGATCCCGGATTAACGGCATTACCTTTATATAATACTCTTAAAAGAGCATCTTTCTGAATACTCGGCTCATAGATGGTATCGCCGATCTTAAGACCAACCTGATCCAGTCTCTGGAAAGCCAGTCCTGAATATTTATTGATCACATCCGGAATGGTAATAGGAGCCCATGTTCTGGGATTAACTACAATTCTTACCAGCGAACCCGGCTTTACACGGGAACTGGACAAAGGATGCATCTTTAAAACCTGAAAAGGCTTATATTTTGGATTGTACTCAGCACTGTCTACTTCATATTCCAGCCCGGTATCCTCTAATATTTTTACGGCATCATAAACCGATTTATTAATAACATTAGGCACAGGAATTTCCTGACCATGGTTGGTATGGTATTCCAGCCAGCGGAAAGTAAGCCACACTAACCCCACAAAAATTCCGATGGCGACTACTAAATTCAGTAAAACTTTCCAATTGAAAAGTGATTTAAGCATACTTAAAAATACTTTAATTATAACGGCAAATATAGCTAATAATTTTAAATGTACTTTTATTTAACACAATTCATTTCAATTTTAAAATTTCTGAATTTCCCTTATTGCATTACATAAAATGATTAAATTTGCCTTAATTGATACTATAATGGTTATGAGCAAAAAAAGTGTTGCCGTTGTCATGGGAGGCTATTCAGATGAATATGTGGTTTCCTTAAAAAGCGGTCAGTTGATCTACGATTCTCTGGACAGAAATCTCTATGATGTATATAAAGTGATCATCCTTAAAGATGAATGGTACTTTTTAGGGGAAAACGATCAAAAATATGAAATCAACCGCGGGGATTTTTCGGTGACATTGGACAACAATGAGAAACTGAAATTCGATGCCTGTTTCAACATTATCCACGGAACTCCGGGTGAAAACGGGATTCTTCAGGCTTACTGGGACGCCATCGGACAGAAATACACCGGTTGTGATTTCTATCAGAGTGCTTTAACCTTTAATAAAAAAGATACATTGGCTGTATTGTCAAAATATGGTATTCCTTCTGCTAAAAGCATTTATTTAAGAAAAGGAGAAGATATCAATACGGACGAAATTGTTGAAAGTCTTGGCCTTCCGGTTTTCGTTAAGCCCAACCAGTCCGGATCATCTCTGGGAATCTCAAAAGTAAAGGAAAAGTCAGAATTAATTGCTGCGACTGAAATTGCATTTAAAGAAGATAATGAAATCCTGATCGAAAGCTTTCTGGACGGAATGGAAGTTTCTGTAGGCGTCATAGATTTCAAAGGGGAAACCATCGTTTTAGGAATCACCGAAATCGTACCGACCAATGAATTCTTCGATTATGAGGCTAAATATGAAGGGGCTTCAGAAGAAATTACTCCTGCAAGAATTGACGATGCAACCAGAATCAGAGTCGAGGAAATTTCAAAAAGAGCTTACAATTCCCTTGGCATGAGCGGTTTTTCAAGAAGTGAGTTCATCCTTATGGACGGTATTCCTTATATGCTTGAAATGAATACCAATCCGGGATTCTCTCCTGCCAGCATTCTTCCGCAACAGGCAAAAATTTATGGAATATCCATCACAGATCTCTGTGGAAACGAAGTAGAAAAAGCACTGAATAAATAATAATAGAAGTTAGAATCTAGAGGTTAGAAGTTAGTTGTTAATGAATGGAAGTTTGAAGATGGAAGAAAAACCCGGTGAATAGTACACTATACCCCGAAACCTGAATCTCGCAACCCGAAACTCCGAAACACAAACTCGCAACCCATAACTCATCATAACACGTAAAACATGAAAATTGCTGTTTTCCCCGGATCTTTTGATCCTATTACCCTGGGACATTATGATATTATTGAAAGAGCGGCTCCGCTTTTTGACAAACTGATTATTGCGATCGGGCAGAACTCCCAAAAAAAATATATGTTTCCACTGGAAAAAAGAATGGAATTTATTCAAAATTCCGTCGCTGAATTCCCCAATGTGGAAGTTGACTTTTTTGAAGGATTAACAGTAGATTACTGCTTTGAAAAGGATGCACAATACATCCTCAGAGGATTAAGAAACCCTGCCGATTTTGAATTTGAGAAAGCAATAGCCCACACCAACAGAACTTTAGCCCACAAAAAGCTGGAAACCGTATTCTTATTAACCTCATCCGGAAAATCTTTCATCAGCAGCAGTATCGTAAGGGAGATCATCAACCACAACGGAGAATACGAATTGCTGGTTCCGGAAGCTGTTAGGGTAGAAAAAAAAGCAAAATAAATGATCAACAATAAATGATAACTGATGTAATGGCCAAAGATTTGCTTATGCAGAAATCATTCATCGATTATCATTTACCATTCATACATATATGCACGAACAGTTCAATTTTGCCATAGAGGTGCTCGGAACCATTTCATTTGCGATGTCGGGGAGTTTTGCAGCGATGCAGAAACGCCTTGATCCGTTCGGGGTACTGATTATTGCATTTGTCACTTCTGTGGGCGGAGGAACTGTAAGAGATCTCCTGTTGGACATTCCCGTTTTCTGGATGCACGACCTTTTAACGTGTGCACTGATTTTGGGTACAAGCATTTTTGCCATGATCTTCAAATCCATTGAAAAGAACTTCAAGGTAACCTTATTTATTTTTGACAGCTTCGGGCTGGGACTATTTACCATTATCGGAGTTCAGAAAGGATTGAATGCAGATATACATCCCCTGATATGTATTGCTTTGGGAACCATAACCGGCTGTTTCGGAGGAATTATACGGGATATCCTCCTCAACAGAATTCCGCTGATCTTCAGGAAAGAGATCTACGCTACAGCATGTATTGTCGGAGGTTCTGCATTTCTTCTGATGACTAAACTTATCCCGCTTTCCTATACATTTATACAGATATTCACTATTATGCTCATTGTCGCGATCAGAACTCTTGCCGTCAAATATCAATGGCAGATCCCTAAATTTTATGGCTATGATCAGAATTCTGAGATGTAGTAATGTCCTCACATATAATAAAAAAAGCACCCGAATTCAGGTGCTTTTTTAGTTTTCGTATGTTGTTTTTAGAAGAATTTCCCCCTCTGTCTCATATTCGGGTTGTGCATATGTTTCTGCATAGAAGGCATTTTCAGCTGATCTTTCATCATTTTAATCTGATCCGTCATCATTCCTGCCGAATCCAATCTTTTAGCTTCCTCCAGAAGCTTCTGCCCTTCCTGTTTTCTTCCTTTAGAAATGGCTGCTGCTGCAAGATTCAATGTTGCCATTGCTCTGTCATGCTTCATATTCAGACCATATTCCAAAGCTTTTTTCATCAGTGGTTCCACTTTCGCAGGATGCTCCTGAGCCTGGGTAAGTCCCTGTAAATAGTGAAAATATCCATATTGGGATTTATGAAGCTGCGCCTGGTAATTGGTAATTCCGTTTAGCCATTGTGCGGCTTTTTCCATATTCTGTTTTCTCAGCTGCCAGAAGGCAAGGAGGATATATTCATTCTTGATGAAAAGTATAATAGGCAGTGCTGCAAGAAGGAATACTACAATTCCCCAGCCCAGACTTCTTGTGAAAATCATCATATAAAGTCCTAAAAGGATAAGAACTGCTGCAATTACAATTTTTATGTACTTATTCATTGTTCAGTTTTAGAAAGTGCAAAGATAGAAAATTTACAGGTTAGAAGCTAGAGGTAAGAAGTTAGAATTTTCATAACTATTCGCTCTTGATCCGTTCAAAGGTCTGAAAGCAAAAATCATATTCATTCTTTTCATCCTTTTCATGACAGGTTTCTTCAGTTTTTTTCCAGACTTTCAGATCGATCTTTGGAAAGAATGTATCGGCCTCAAGATCAGCCTTTACCAAAGTAACTTCCAGTTTATCAACAATTTCCATAGTCTGCTCGTAGATATTTCCGCCACCGATGATGAACACTTCTTCATCGATCTTTTTAGCGAATTTTACCGCTTCTTTAATGCTCCCTACGATCAGTATCCCTTCTTCGAACCAGTTTTTCTTTCTCGAAATTACAATATTGGTACGGTTGGGCAGCGGCTTTCCTATACTTTCATAAGTTTTTCTGCCCATGATAACAGGATGTCCGGAAGTCATATCTTTAAAGTGTTTCAGGTCTTTAGGAAGATGCCACAGCAGTTTATTTTCAAAACCGATCTCGTTCTTCTCTCCCATGGCCACCACTATTGTTGTCATTCTAATAATTTTTTACAAAATTAGCACATAATTTGTATATTTGATTAGCACAAAAAATTAAAAAAAATAAACTATGAAAAATAAAGGCTGCCTTAGCGCAGGAACTATCGGTATTGCACTGCTTATCATTGTAGGTGTACTATTCTTCTGGGGGAAAAACGGGTATAATAATTTTGTTTCGAAAGAACAGAACGTGAATTCCAAATGGTCTAATATAGAAACAGTCTATCAGAAAAGAGCCAATCTTATTCCAAATCTGGAAAGAACCGTTAAATCGTATTCAAAATTTGAGCAGGAAACATTGACCAAAGTTGTTGAAGCACGTTCTAAAGCAACTTCCATTAATATCGATCCTACGAATATGACGGAAGCAGATATGGCGAAATTCCAGGCTGCACAGGGAGAATTATCCGGAGCATTAAGCAGATTAATGGCTGTAGTGGAATCTTATCCGAATTTAAAAGCGGACCAGCAGTACATCAATTTCCAGAGAGAATTTACGGCGATAGAAAACAGCATCAGAACCGAAACGGTTTATTATAATGATGCTGCCAAAGATTACAATACCACAATCAAAACGTTCCCGAATAATATTCTGGCAAATTTTACAAACTTTAAAGAAAAACCTTTCTTCAAGGCTGAAGCCGGTGCAGAAAAAGCACCAGAAGTATTTAAATAATGAGCCGTTTTCTGACAAATCAGCAGATCGCTTCCCTTGTGGAAGCCATACAGTCAGCAGAAGAACATTCTACAGGCGAGATCAGGGTACACATTGACTCGAACACGGAAACGCAGAATGCACAGACTGCATTTGAGGTTTTCAAAGAACTATGTATGAATAAAACTGCCGACAGAAATGCCGTGCTTTTTCATGTTAATTTCGAACAGAAATATCTGACCATTATTGGTGACATCGGAATCCATGATAAAGTACACCAGTCCTATTGGGATCATCTGCACGACTATATCACTGCTGAATTTGCCAAAGGAAATTATTATAAAGCTTTAAAAAGCGGCATCCTGGAAACAGGTCTTGAATTAAAAAAATATTTTCCTGTAGAAGGAAAGAATCCCAATCAGCTGTCTAATGAAATTACGTTCTCTTAAACTGGTATTTTCATTAATACTCTTCTGCTTTTACAATTTTGTATCGGCACAATACACGATTCCGCCCAAGCCGGCGGTTCTGTATCCTGTGTTTGACGAAGCAGGCCTGCTGACGCAGCAGCAAAAAGACGAACTGAACAATAAGCTGATCAAATTTGCAGATTCTACTTCCACAGAAATCGAAGTGATCATTATCCCTTCTACCAAAGGAGAAGATGTAAATTTTCTGGCAACCATGTTCGGAGAAAAATGGGGGATCGGAAAAAAAGGCGTGGATAATGGCGTTGTTTTCCTGATCGCTACAGAAGACAGAACCATGTCTATTCAACAGGGAAGAGCTGTAGAACAGTACCTTACCGCTTCTGTTGCAGGACAGATCCTTGATTATATTGTCACTCCCAATTTCAGGCAGGGACAATGGTACGATGGTATCAACCGCGGTACTTCAGCGATTATGGAGGCTGTTCAGGGGAAATTCAAACCTATGGAAACCTCAGCACCTTCTGGTAACGGAAGTGCTTTTAAAATCCTTCTTATCGCATTTGTCATCTTTATTATTCTGGCCTTTATCTTCGGAGGCAGAGGTGGCGGACGTGGCGGCGGTAATAATGACGACGACGATGTCATCATCACCAGAAGAGGACGCAGAAATTATCCCGGCGGGTTCTTCCCATTCCCTGGCAGCTTCGGAGGCGGTTTTGGAGGCGGAAGTTCTGGCGGAGGTGGCGGATTCGGAGGCTTTGGTGGCGGAGGAAGCTTCGGTGGTGGCGGAGCCTCAGGCGGATGGTAATTTGGAAGATACAAAATTTAATATAATCGGGCTGATTGCCCGATTTTTTATTTAATGTATTAAAATCAAGCCATTTCTTTGTTTTATTTTAATATTAAATTCAGGTTTTCGTATTGAAAAATTAACAAAACCACTGAAAATCCATTTTTTATTCAATTTTTTTTCGTTATATTTACTGAAAACAGGTTTATGAAAAAGACGCTGGTAGTTTTTGCACATCCCTATTTAGAGCACTCCAATTCAAATGTAGAGCTTATTAATTTCTATGTCCGCCACCAGCACTTTACCCTTAGAGATCTTTACGAGGAATATCCCGATTTTCATATTGCGGCATTCAGAGAGAGAAAAAGATTAAAAAACTATGACCGTTTTATTTTCCAGTTCCCACTGATATGGTTCGGAATGCCTCCTTTATTAAGATTATGGATTGATGAAGTCTTTGACAGGGACTGGCTCAAGGAAGGACAGACCAATCCATTGGAAGGAAAAGAGGTCCACATTCTGATAACGACCGGAGGAAAGGAAAGATCTTTCAGCAAAAACGGAACATATCAGTACACCGTAGAAGAACTCGTCAGCGGACTGATCGTATCTCTAAAGGTTTTCAAAGCCGACATCAAACATATCAAGATCGTTTATGAAGCCAATAAACTGAGCAAAAAAGATATTATTTTACATAAAAAAGAATTTGCAGAACTACTCAATCAATAGCATATGGAGTCCAGCTTAGCAATGAATACATTAATTTTCCTGGGTGTAGCCATTATTATGGTTCCGCTGGCGAGGAAATTCGGGCTGAGTTCTGTGATCGGATACATTTTAGGAGGTATTATCATTGGCCCGTATGTCCTAAGGCTTACCGGAAAAGATGTTAACGACATTATGCACGCCAGTGAATTTGGAGTGATCATGCTTCTTTTCTTGGTGGGACTGGAACTGGAACCCCGAAAATTTTGGGAAATGCGGAAAAAAATCATGGGACTTGGCCTTACGCAGATGCTGCTTTCGATCTCCCTCCTCTTTCTGGTTTTCATCAGTGCCGGATGGAGGATCGATAAAGCCATTGCCATTGCGATGTGTTTTGCCCTTTCTTCTACAGCAATTGTACTGCAGACCCTGCAGGAAAAGAATAACCTGAAAACTATGGCCGGAGAAGCCTCCTTCTCTACCCTTCTGTTTCAGGATATTGCCGTGATCCCTATTCTGGCAATTCTTCCGATCATCGCCAATTATAAAGCCAGTCATCATAATAACGAAATTCAGATTATTATTCAGAAACTTCCGGAATGGCTGCAGGCCGGCACGGTGATTTTAGGGGTTGCCATATTGATTCTTCTGGGAAGATATGTATTTGTTCCTTTCCTACGCTATGTTTCAAAGTCGGGAATGACGGAACTGCTTACTGCCTCGTCATTATTCCTTGTGATCGGGGTTTCAGAGCTCATGGTGGCGATAGGACTTTCTCCGGCCCTGGGAGCTTTCCTGGCCGGAGTAATGCTTGCCAACAGTGAATTCCGGCATGAGCTGGAAGCGCAAATCAATCCATTTAAAGGGTTGCTTTTGGCTGTATTTTTTGTAAGTGTCGGTTCTACGATCAATTTTAATATTATCCAGCAGGATCCTCTGTTTATTTTTTCTACTGTTTTTGCGGTATTGGCCGTAAAATTTGCAGTTTTGTATGCTATCGGAAAGTTTTTTAAAATTGATACTCCCCAGAGTTTATTTTATGCATTTGCTCTTTCCCAGGTAGGAGAATTTGCTTTTGTCCTGATCAATTATGCTTCGGATCTTTATCTGCTAAGTCCGGAACTCAATGCACAAATGATGGCTGTTACTGCGATCACGATGTGCATTACTCCTATCCTCCTGATCATTAATGACCGGTTCATTACTCCTAAATTCATTAAAGAAATTCCTGATGAGGAGAATGATTTTAATATTCTGGACAACGATATAACCCAGAAGAAGATCATCATTGTCGGTTTCGGACATTTTGGAAGTACGGTGGGGCGTCTTTTAAAAGCTAATAAAATTTCGGCAACGGTTCTGGACAGGGACTCCGACCGTGTAAAACTGTTGAGAAGCTACGGTTTTAAGGTTTATTACGGAGACGCGACAAGAATTCCCACCCTCAGAGCTGCAGGGATTGAAGATGCGGAGATCCTGGTTCTCTGCCTTGATGATCCCGATGATAATAAATTCATAGCAGATCTGGTTCGGGAACATTATCCGAAAGTACGGATTTTTGTAAGGGCAAAAAACAGAATTGATGCTTATAATTACCTCAATAATGGCATTGAAAACATTTACCGGGAAACATTAGGAACCGCAGTAGATATGGCAGTGGATGTCCTTCATGAAACCGGCATGAGAAAATATGCGGCAAGACGTATGGGACAAAGATTTATGGCCATAGATAAAGCATCTATCAGAAGACTGGCCAAAGCAAAGGATGATGATGAGATCCTATTATTCACCACAAAAGAAATCCTCCAACGTGAGGAGGAATTACTGGCCTATGACAACCTTAATTTTGATAACAGAAATTGGGAAGGTTCCTCGTCAGTAGATGAAGAAAATGACGAGGAAGCTCCTAATTAATTTATTGAATATTGACGCTTCCGCCACTGCTTTCCTGCTTGGTTACATTTTTAAGCTCACCTCTTTTAGAAACATTTACACTTCCGCCTGAAGAAGCTTCTGCATGCAGTGATGAAACAGCACTGATCTCAACACTTGCCCCGCTGGAAGCTTCAGCTTTTACATGATCGGCAACGACTTCTTTTCCTGAAATACTGCTGCCTGATGAGGAAGTAATCTCTGCATTTTTACTTTTTCCTGAAATATCAATGCTTGCTGCTGATGAGGCATCAACATCAAGGTCTACTGCCCATACTTTTCCGCTGAAGCTGCTGCTGCTGTCTGCAGAAATATCCAGATCATTGGCTTCCAGATCTCCGGAAACGCTTGCTGCGCTGGATATTTCAACATCCATTTTTTCCTGTGTGAATTTATCTTTTATAGTAACACTTGCCGCAGAATTGGCAACGAGCTTAGTAAAATCTTTTGTGTAGATTTTAGCTTTTACATTGTGGCTGTTCATCACCCTTATTCCCTGCTTGTAATGGATATGGAGCTTCCCGCCACTGTTCTCTACAAGAATTTCATTGAGGATATTTTCCGGCGCAGAAATGACCACTTTTTCAGTTCCGGATTTGATTATTTCAGCATCGATAGCCTGGGAAACCTCTATTTCGTCAAAATCTCCGTTAAATACTTTCTCTTTAACGGGACCACTGTCTTTGTCTATCACTTTGTCTACCCAGCCGTTATCATTATTACGGTCATTATTTTCATTGCTTCTTCTGTCATGTTTCTCATTGCATGAGGTTATCAGCGCAAAGGCTGACAATATAAAAAGACTTGTCGATTTCATGTTTACTGCTTTTATAAATTAAGTTTTTAATATCTTTATACTTTAATAACAACTAATTTATGAAAAATATTTCATCGGTATTGTTAATTTCTGCGCTGGCACTTAACCAATCTTGTACTACAATGAAGAAAACCGATATTCAACAGGAGATTCCTGTTACCGATCCATCCTTATCTTCAAATCCTTTTATGAAGAAAAGCAAGCTTCAGTATGAAGCTCCGGAATTCGATAAAATTAAAAATGAACATTTCAAACCTGCTTTCGATTTTGGACTAAAACAGCACGATGCTGAGATTCTGAAAATTGCCAACAATCCGGAAGCTCCTACTTTTGAAAATACCATTGTAGCGCTTGAAAAAAGCGGCGAAGTTTTGAAAAGAGCCACTATTGTATTTTCTAACCTTACAAGCGCCAATACAAACCCTACCCTTCAGGCTTTGGATGAGGAATATGCTCCTGTTTTTGCAGCACATTCTGATAAAATGTACCTGAATGAAAATCTCTATAAAAGAATCAAGTCTATTAAAGAAGACGGTTTAGATGCAGAGGGAAAAAGACTTGTGCAGTTTTACAAACAGAATTTTGAAATTGCAGGAGCAAATCTTTCTTCTGCTGATAAAGAAAAACTAAAACAGATCAATCAGGAACTGGCTTCACTTTCCACGCAATATGCCAATAAATTATTGGAAGCAAGAAAGCAGGGAGGTGTGTTTTTCTCTGATGCCAAAGAACTTGATGGGCTTTCTGCCGATGAGATCGAAGCTGCAGCAACGGATGCTAAAACAGCGGGGCAGCCGGGAAAATATCTTCTTGCCCTTCAGAATACAACTCAGCAGCCACTTCTTCAGAATCTGAAAAACAGAACCTCAAGAGAAAAACTTTTCAAAGCGTCATGGCTCAGAGCTGAGAAAGGCGACGGAACCGACACCCGTGAAACTATCGAAAAATTAGCTAAACTGAGACTTAAAAAAGCTCAGACCTTAGGCAAGAAAAGCTTCGCTGAATGGAAACTGCAGGACCAGATGGCTAAAACACCTGAGGCAGCTACCAAGCTGATGAACCAGATCGCCACTCCTGCAGTGGAAACGGCAAAACGCGAAGCAAAAGATATTCAGGATCTGATCGATCAGCAGAAAGGCGGCTTCAAAGTGGAGCCATGGGATTGGAATTTCTATGCTGAGCAGGTAAGAAAAGCGAAATATGATCTTGATGAAAACCAGATCAAGCCCTATTTTGAAGTAACTACTGTTCTGGAAAAAGGTGTTTTTTATGCCGCTGAAAAATTCTTTGGACTTACTTTCAAAAAAAGAACTGATCTTCCGGTTTATCACCCGGATGTGGTAACGTATGAAGTTTTTGACCACGACGGAAAATCTATCGCGATCTATTATCTTGATTTCTATACCCGAGATTCTAAAAACGGGGGGGCATGGATGAGCAATTTTGTTGAACAGTCTTATCTTTTAGGAACAAAACCTGTCATCGTAAACTGTTATAATTATCAGAAGCCGGCTCCTGGAAAAGCTTCACTAATTAGCTACGATGATGTTTCCACAATGTTCCATGAGTTTGGACATTCCATTCATGGGATGTTTGCCAGCCAGAAATACCCATCACTTTCAGGAACAAGTGTTCCTAGGGATTTTGTGGAATTCCCGTCGCAGATCAATGAGCACTGGGCTTTAGACCCTATTGTTCTTAAAAATTATGCAATCCACTATGAAACAAAACAACCGATTCCTCAGGATTTAGTTGAAAAAATTAAAAAAGCAGCTACTTTCAATCAGGGATATATGACGACAGAACTTGTTTCTGCGGCAGCTTTGGACATGGACTGGCATACAGTTACCAATGAAAGTCAGCTAATTCCGGTTCTTGATTTTGAAAAACAGTCATTGGCCAGTCACGGATTTACTTTAGCCACAGTACCGCCAAGATACCATACCCCTTATTTTGCCCACATCTGGGGCGGAGGGTACTCAGCGGGATATTATGCTTATCTGTGGTCTGAAACTCTTGATAATGATGCATGGGAATGGATTAAAAGCAACGGAGGTCTGACAAGAGAAAACGGGGACCGTTTCAGAAAGTATATTCTTTCTGTAGGAAATTCTGTAGATCTTAACCAGGCATTCAGGGACTTTACAGGTCATGATCCTGATATCAAACCTTTATTGAGAAACAGAGGTTTTATAAAATAATTTATATAGAGAAGCATCCGATTGGGTGCTTCTTTTTTATAGGTTTTGGCTGAAGCTGTGGAATGATTCTTATTTAAATGGGTTAAAACCCATTTCTATTGATAAAGATATGGTGTTTTTAATCCGTTTCTTATATGATGGGCTAAAGTCCGCTTTTATCAATAAAATTTCTATTTTTGTGGTTCGAAAATAATGAGAATATGGATTGTCCCTGCTGTTCAGGAAAACCCTACGAAGAATGCTGTAAGCCTTACCACACTGGAGAAAAACATGCCCCTACTGCGGAAGCTCTGATGCGTTCCCGGTTTTCAGCATTTGCTTTTCCAAACGGGAAATATCTGATGGAAACTACATATCCGGCAAAAAGGAAATTTCACAATACAGAAGACCTGCAGGAATGGGGAGAAATTAATGAATGGACACAACTGGAAATTATAGATAAACCTTCTGTCAGTAAAGTTGAGTTTAAAGCCTTTTATACTGATGAAGAAGGTCACAAGCAAATCCATCATGAATTATCAAAATTCAAAATGCTCCAAAACCGGTGGTTTTATGTGAGCGGAGAATTTTTAGAGTAAAGAAAAAAATGTCCGGAAAAATCCGGACATTTATTATAGTTTAGTGAGCCTCTGTTCCGTCAGCTCCATGAGCGTGACCATGTGCCAGTTCTTCTTCTGTCGCAGGACGTGTATTGATAATTTCCACCTGGAAATCTAATACTTTCCCAGCCATTGGATGGTTAAGGTCTGCCACCACTGCTTCAGGTGTTACCTCTAATACAAATGCCTGGAAATTATTTCCCTGACCATCAGATAAAGGCAAAATAGCTCCCAAAGGCGGAGTTCCTGATTCCTGAAACATATCGATAGGCAGCTGCACGATCGAATTCGGATCTTTCTCTCCATAAGCTTCTTCTGCCTGAATGACGAAAGCAGCTTTATCACCGGCTTTCAGACCCTGAATATTTTGTTCAAACTTTGGAATCATTCTTCCTACACCATATAAAAATGTAAGAGGATTTTCTGCTGTTGTTTCTTCTACAAGAATCTTACTTCCATCTTCTTCGATCGTGTGAAGTATGTAACTTACTGCTACAACATGGTTGTTTTCAATTGTCATATTTTTTCTTTTTTTCGTGATATTTTTTCACGATTAACACCACAAATATACTATTTTTGAAATGATTGTCTGTTGGAAAGATGTTAAAAACAAATCTTAAGACAGTATCACTTATCACTTCCCGTTCTTTGTTTCGTTTCGTTTTTTCTGTCTCAATACATAGAGATACAGACTTTCTACCTTGGCTCTGGCCCAATCTGTTTTTCTTAAAAATTTCAGAGAGGAATTAATACTTGGATTATCTGTAAAACATTTAATATTGATCTGCTCGCCAAGCTTCTCGAAACCTTCATAATATTCTACCAGTTCTTCAAGAATGGCATCAAGCCTTTTTCCGTGTAACGGATCTTTTGACGGTTCCTGCATTGTTATTTTTTTGTAAAAGTATAATATTATACGCTGATATGGAAATCCAACGGACAATATCTCTTGTCAAAAAAATTGCCCTCAATATCGTAAAGGATGAGGAGGAAAACTTGTTTGAGATTATATAAAGTGTGATAAGCACTATTAGATTCTACAGTTAAAAATAAACCGCAGCTGTTCTGCGGTTTATTTATTTTGCTTAAAACTATAAATATTTAATTTGTTCACCAAAGATATCCGGTCAATATTATATTATTATTTTTTTTCTTCTTCTTTTTTAGTTATTTTATCATAGTCTTCAGATTTCATGATAGTTAGACTATTTGATTTATTATGCCAGAGGCTTATATATTTTTTTGAAACTACACTATAATTCTCCCAATTTGTAAATCTTTGATAAAGCATTAGCGTACAGATATCGGTTGGGGTTATTGTCTGCCAGTTCTCCAAAATATGAGTGTGAGCTCCACCACTGGATTCACCATCATCATCTTTGATTTTTTGAACAATCATTCCCTGATGCATTTTTTCTACATTCTGAATATCATTTTTATCATTAAAAGTGATCAGATAATCATTCCCGAATATGACAACATTTTCAATAGAAGGTCCCGTTACTATATATACTTTCTTAATATTATTTTTAATGATAGGAATCAAATTAAGACTCGCATTTTTATAATTTTTAAAAATAGTATCGTTTTGAACTCTTGTCAATGCCTTCTGTCTAATGTTAAAATAATCGTTCTCAGTAGCTGTAAATTGTCTTTCGTTGAAATCTTTTTTAGCATCTTTCGGATTAAAATTTGCAGGAAAAGATATCGTTGCAATCACTTTATTTTTCTTAGAAAAGAAAATGCATTTGGGAACTGTCTTATCCACATAAGAGAAATATCCACCCACATTGTCCATTTTATCATAATTCTCTCTAAAAATATCAGTACCGTACCAGCTAGCCATTTCACTATGATAAAGTGTCATTCCTTCTTCTTTTACTTCTTTTGCAATGCTTTCTACATTTTGAGCGGCAATAACTGTACAAGCAAAAGTAAATAAGGCAATCAGAGCATTTCTCATCATATTGTTTTAACCAAAAATACTATTAATTAATATAATTTTCAAATTTTCAGCTAACGCTTTAATAAAAGATGATGAAAATAACTAATCTTCCAGAATTTTTTGCTTAGAATTAATATTTATAAATGTTTAATTGCAGGTTTTACCTCTTGACCGAATAGTTCAATGGATTTCATCATGATATCATGAGCCGGATCACCGATATCCATATGCCCAATAAATCTTGTGATTCCGAAAATTTCTTTCATGTAAGCAATTTTACCAGCCACTTCTGCCGGGTTTCCAATGAATAATGCCCCTTCTCTTGCTCTTCCACCATCATACTGCATTTTTGTATAAGGAGCCCAACCTCTGGTTGCTCCGATTCTGTCCATCTGAGATTTATAGTTATTGAAATACCCGTCCACAACAGCCTGTTCATTGCTTACAAAAGTATGCGAATGAATAGCGATCTGCATTTTGGATACATCATGTCCGGCTTTCTGATATTCCTGCTTGTAAAATTCTACCAGACTCTTAAACTGTACCGGCATTCCTCCAATGATGGCTACCACCAAAGGCATTCCTAATTTTGCCGCGCTTAAAACAGATTGCGGAGTTCCGCCTACCGCTCTCCAGATTGACAGTTTGCCATCATTTTTTGCTCTCGGATAAACAGTCTGGTTCTGCATGGGTGCACGGAGCTTTCCTGACCAGGTTACATTTTCTTCTGAATTGATCTTTAGCAGCAATTCTAATTTTTCATCAAAAAGCTCTTCGTAATCATTCAGTGAATAGCCGTAAAGCGGAAAAGATTCAATAAAGCTTCCTCTTCCTACGAATATTTCAGCTCTTCCGTCTGATATCAGATCTAAAGTTGAAAAATCTTCATATACTTTTACCGGTTCTGAAGAACTTAAAACCGTAACACCACTTGCCAGCTTTATGTTTTTGGTGATACTTGCCGCAGCAGCCAGTACCATTTCCGGTGAAGAAACTGCATAATCCGGACGGTGGTGTTCTCCCATTGCAAAAACATCAATTCCTACCTCATCCATCAATTTTACCTGTTCCAATATTTCACGGATCTTCACCCCTGCATCTCTATATTTTCCGGTTGCCTGATCAAACGCCAGGTCACCAAACATTCCTATTCCTAATTCCATATTTTTAGATTTTAGATACACAAAATTACGGATGAAAAAGCTCAAAAACATTGATGTTTGTTAAGAACGGATTTTACCTATATTTAACCCTTTCTATAATTATAAAAATGAAACATACCTTAACAGCGTTCTTACTTTTCCTTACAGGGTTCTGTTTTTCACAAAGCAAAAATGAAATCTATGTCATCGGCAACATCCATGACAGTGTGCCTAACTATCATCCAAAAATACTTTTCGACATACTTGATAAAGTAAAGCCTGATATCATCCTTCATGAAGTGGATACCCAGGGAATGAAAGACTACGAAAACGGCATTAAGATTACAGAAAACGAGATTAAAGCAAGCAATGCTTATCTGAAAAAACACCCGAAAACATTAAGATTCTCTTTTGATTTTGAAGGCAGGAATCAATACAGGAAAGACAAGGGAATGGTTCCTACGGATAATTTATCGGTGAAACTTATTGACAGTCTTTATAAAGCAAAACAACTAGCCCCATCTGAGGTGAAGATCTATGAAAATTTTACCAATCTCACAAAAGACCTGATGAAGATTGCGGAATTATCACCGGAAAATTTTAATAATGCAATTACTGATCAGATTTCAGGAAAAAGACAGAAGGCACAGTACTCCGAACTTTTAAAGATCACTGAAGCAAGACCTGAATTTGCAAAAAGATTTGTTGTAAAGCCGAATGGTGAAAAGATCAGCTACAGAGACGGTTTTAAATTAATGTCCGGATTCTGGGATCTCCGAAATCAGACTATGGCTAAAAATATTTTTAAAATGGCAGAAACCCATCCCGGTAAAAAAATCGTTGTGCTTACAGGTTTCCTGCACCGGTATTATATATTAAAAGAATTGAAAAAAATCAATAAGGGAACTTACGTGACAAAGGAGTTTTATGATTAATCAGTTCAATCTGCGAGATATAGAAGTTTTAATATCTTAAAAAATAATAGAAAATCCAGCCGAAAGGCTGGATTTTCTATTATTTTTTAAGATACTGATCAAAGTAGTCTGTAATCTTCTGCATCAGGTGGACTCTGTCTTTCCCGATTACGTTGTGCGGATGTCCAGGATAAGCAAAGTAATCCAGCTGAACTCCGTTATCTACTGCAGCTTTAATAAATTTAATGGAATGCTGCCATACTACTACATCATCCTGTGCACCGTGGATCATCAGTAATTTTCCTTTTAAATTCTGAACTTTATCCAATAGATTAGCGGTAGCATATCCCTGAGGGTTTTCCTGCGGTGTGTCCATATATCTTTCTCCATACATGATCTCATACATTTTCCAGTCGATCACCGGCCCCCCGGCGACGCCCACTTTGAAGACATCAGGTTGGCGAAGCATGAAGCTTGTCGTCATAAATCCACCAAAGCTCCATCCGTGGATCCCCATTCTCTGGGAGTCTACATAAGGAAGGGATTTTAAGTAATCTACCCCTTTCATCTGGTCGTTCATTTCCGTTGTTCCCAGATTTCTGAAAACAGCCTGCTCAAATTTCATTCCACGGTTGGCAGAACCTCTTCCGTCCATGGTGAAAATAATATATCCGTTTTGAGCCATGTATTCGTACCAAAGATTTCCTGATGCCGGAAAGGTATTGGTCACCAGCTGAAGATGTGGCCCATTGTACAGATAAACGATCACCGGGTATTTTTTATTAGCGTCAAAATCTGTCGGAAGGATGATTTTTCCGTACAGTGGTGTTCCGTCATCAGCTTTTAATTCTACATTCTTAATTTCAGGTCTCTGATAATTTTTCAGTGTATTTTCTGCCGTAAGAATATTGGTTGACTTAGCAGTATTGGTATTGATAATATTCACAGACCTTGGTGTACCTGCATTAGTGTAGGTATCATAAAGATAATTTCCATCGCTGCTCAGAATTCCTGTATGTACACCGGATACATCATCCATTCGCTGCATTTTAAAGCTTGTCCAGTTGATTTTATATAAATGTTTTTCAAGCGGTGTTTCTTTGGTAGAAGTGAAATAGATCTCTTTTTTCTTTTCATTAAAACCTAAAATATCTGTTACCAGCCAGTCTCCTTTGGTGATCTGGGCAATCAAGCCTTTTTCCAGACTGTAATGGAACAGATGATTGTATCCTGTTCTCTGGCTTTGCCATATAAAATCGGTATTGGAATTCGGGAAGAAAGTAAGGGGATGCTGAGGCTCCACATATTTATCGCTGGTTTCTTCAAATAAAGTTTTTATCAGATTTCCTGTAGCGGCATCGTACTGGTTCATTTTTAAATGATTCTGGCCACGGTTCAGAACGCCTACAAAGATATATTTTGAATCCGGGCTCCAGGTAACAGCTGTTAAATACTGATCTTTTTCACCTTCAATTTTCAGGAAAGTGGTTGACTGATTTTTAAGATTATAAATCCCCAAAGTAACTTCGTGGGACTTCTGCCCTGCCATCGGATACTTGATGTTATGGTTTACAGCCGGTGTTACTGACCAGTCTACAACAGGATAATCTGCCACCATGGTCTGGTCCATTCTGTAAAACGCAACAGCTTCAGAGTTTGGAGCAGGAAAAATTCCTGTATCAATTCCGAATTCATTCCTGTGAACTGCTGCACCTCCGTTGATGATATTTTCATCAGAATCATTAGTTACAGCTATTGTTTTCCCATTTTTGCTGACATATAAATTATTTTTTACAGTAAATGCAAAAGTTTGGTTATCTCCGAACATTTTCACATTGGAAGCATTTTCATCAACGGCAGCAGAGGTTTTTACTTTCCAGTCGTTTCCTGACTTTTCGATCCAGAACATTTTATCGTCCGCACTGAAATAGCCGCTTGAGCCTCCGGTAAATTTGATCTGAGGAACTGCTTTTAGTTTAGCATCTGAAAATGACTTGTTCAGTTGGGTCAAAGACACCAAGGTATCCTGCTTATTGGTCTTAAGATCGGTGATCAGATAACCGCCTTTTACAGCCTGGATATATGATTTACCGTCTGCAGCCCATGAAAATTGGGAAATATTTTTTACGGCAAGATTCGTTCTCAGTCCATTTACAGCCTCCGCCATTGTAAATTTTTGGGTCTGCGCGATTGCAGAGCTACCCAAAATCAGCATCAATAAAGAAAATCTATGTAATTTCATCGTATAAAATTGAATCCATCAAAAATAAGAAATAAAAGTCACCCGTTAATAAATGTTAAATTAAAACATTCATAAAACAGGATTAATGTATTGATAAAAATAAATTCTTACCTTAATGATAGGAAAATTAGGCGTAAATTAACGTGAATGGTGAATGGTCAACAGTGAAATTTTTATACCGGTCATAATTTACTATTCATTTGTAGAGCAAAATTAACCTTCACATAAAAATAGGAGTTATTTCATTTCTTATCCTAAATCAATGACTGGTATATGTTCTCTGCCCTACATTTGCAGTATTAATAACAAACAAAAAATACAATACAATGGCAACAAAATGGAACCTAGACCCAACGCATAGTGAAATTACTTTTAAAGTAAAGCACATGATGATTTCTAATATCAAAGGAAACTTCAGAACATTCAACGCTGAAATTGAAGCTGAAGATGATACTTTTAGCAATGCTAAAACAACGGCTACCATCCAGACTGATTCTGTATTCACCAACAACACAGACCGGGATAATCACTTAAAATCTCCTGAGTTTTTCAATGCAGAAGAACATCCTTCTATCACATTTGAATCTCAGGCTTTAAATGATAAAGTAACAGGAAACCTTACAGTAAATGGTGTTACAAAACCTATTACTTTAGATGTAGACTTCGGAGGGATTAATGTGGACCCATGGGGAAATACAAAAGCAGGCTTTTCTTTTGAAGGAAAAATCAACAGAAAAGATTTCGGACTGAACTGGAATGCTGCTCTTGAGGCAGGAGGCGTAATGGTAGGCGACGAAGTAAAAATAGCCGGAGAATTACAGTTTGTAAAACAGGCATAATACAAAATTGAGTTTTGGGATATTCTCGTAAAAATATCTATACCAATTAAAACATAAAAGGTTCAGGGATTTCTAAAAGCCTTGGGCCTTTTTTAATATTTTCAACTTATGAATCTTAATGATCTGCAAAATATCAGCACTAATTTTGGGAATACCCAAAGAATGCCTGTTTTATTCCTCGGGCATGGCTCACCGATGAATGCTATTGAAGAAAACCAGTTTGTACAGGGATTCAGAAAAGCGGCACAGGAGATTCCCAAGCCTAATGTCATTCTGTGTATTTCCGCACATTGGTATACAAAGGGAACTTTTGTTACTGCAATGGATATGCCCAGAACGATCCACGATTTTGGAGGTTTTCCCAAAGCTTTGTTTGATGTAGAGTATCCTGCTCCGGGAAGTCCGGAACTGGCTAGGGAAACAGCTGAGCTTTTATCGCCTGTTTTGGTTGAGGAAGATCACAACTGGGGGCTTGACCATGGTGCCTGGTCGGTGATCAAGCATATGTATCCGGAAGCTGATATTCCTATAATCCAGCTGAGCATAGATTATACAAAACCTCCACAGTATCATTATGATCTTGCCCAAAGGCTGACTAAGCTCCGTGAAAAAGGAATCCTCATTATCGGAAGCGGAAATATTGTACATAATCTCCGCATGATCGACTGGAAAAATATCGATACGGTAGGCGCCGGGTGGGATTGGGCTGTAGAAGCCAGAGAAAAGACGAACAACTGGCTTCTGGACGGAAATTTCCAGAATATTATAGACTATCAGAAACAGGGAACATTCCTGCAGTATGCTATTCCTACACCAGATCACTATCTTCCGTTGATCTATACATTAGGCTTAAAGGATCAGGCTGAAAGTCTGTCATTATTTAATGATGAACTGATTGGCGGATCATTAAGCATGACCAGTGTAAGGATAGGATAAGCTATATTTCGCAGTTATTTATTACTAAGAACTCTTTCTGCCAACTCTTTTTTGCAACCGACAGCACTATTGAAATTAAAAAAAGGGAATATCACCAATCCTCACCAGCTCATCAACGAAGGTTGCTTTCAAAGAATTGAAAATATAATTCTGCTTGATAATCAGTTGGAAGACAGAGATATTCCCTGGTATTTACTTAAAATAATTTATTGTACGGCTGCGAGTACATTAATGTTTCCATAACCATAGCTTGAATTTACCGTTGGATAGTATGTAGCAGACTGTCTCATTTTATTGAGTACCTGATCTCTTGTCCATGAAGGGTTTTTAGCCCAGACAAGAGCTGCAATTCCAGCTGTAGCGGCCGTTGCCACAGATGAACCGCCTACATAATCTGCCTGATTGTTATAATAGCTTAAAACAGGAACTGTATTCCCATTGGCTCTTTCCATCTGGAAGGTAAAATCGATCTGGCTCCCGGAATGGCAGACGTCACATTTCTGATTGGAAGTTCCTTCTTTTACTCCGGTTACCGCCTGAGTTTCAGACATGCTTGCCGGAAAAATAACACCTACAAAGTTGGTAAAGCTGGTGGAGGTCCCTCCTGCACAAAAAATCAGTTTTCCTCTTGAATAAGCGTATTTCACGCCGTCTTCGATCTTTCCTACCGAGAAAATATGTCCCATCGACATGGAAATGATCTT
This sequence comes from Chryseobacterium sp. NFX27, assembly GCF_049887855.1. NCBI lineage: Bacteria > Pseudomonadati > Bacteroidota > Flavobacteriia > Flavobacteriales > Weeksellaceae > Chryseobacterium > Chryseobacterium sp. NFX27. The sequence goes on from NZ_JAGEKK010000016.1 coordinate 89,636, forward strand.
TACACTTGTATTATTAGCCAAATCCGTAAATGCTGTTTTTACCCCGTTCTGCTCGCTGGAAGTTTCCAGCACCACATTGGAGGCGGCGCGGTAAGTGATGAGATTCGCGTTGTAGGCAACTCCTACAGGAAGTCCTGCATTATTTTTTGGTGCTGCCATCACAGAAGCCATTTTTGTTCCGTGTCCGCATTGGTCAGCCGGACCGTCTGTAGTGGATCCGTTGACATATGAACCAAATTTACTGATTGTTCTTCCGGAAGATGCTCCTGTATTAAAACTGCTTCCCAGCAAGGTCTGCTCGGGTGAAACTCCGGTATCAATAAGGCCTATGGTAACTCCTGCTCCGGTGCTGTAGCTCCATGCATTTGGAATATTATGCTTCGTAAATGCCCATGGCACCTTAGCATTGGGTGTAGTGGTGGTATAATCTGCAAGATTTAAAGCCGTTGATTCAAATCCGCATCCTGATGAACCACTGCTGGACTTTGCATTGGAATTAAGACTGTTTTCTATTTCAAAATAATGATAATCTCCCGGTTCCACATAGCGGATATTTTTCATCTTTCTTAACGCCGTAATGGTTTCTTCTTTGTCTATGACAACATCCATCTGATTAAGATACTGATCGGAAGAAATCAGAAATCTCGTCTGTTCAACGCCTTCATATTGCTGGATCAGACCTAAAACTTCAGCTTCCATTGCTTTGTTGTCAGGAGAAAGGCTTCTGTCAAAATCATCCTTTGAAGCCCCAAATCCGATGGAGACCATTCTGTTTCCTCTGAAAACAGCACTCCAAAGCAGATGGTCTGAAGCATTTTTCCAGTTGAAAGATCCAGTGTTCTTGATCATGCTGTTAATTTCTGCATTGATCTGCTTTCCCGTTAAAGGGTCCCTCTGAACAGCTTCAATGGCAGGGTTTTCGTTCTGCAGTCCATCTCTGGTACATGAATTCAAAACAAAGAACAGTGCTAAAAGGTAAAATACTCTTTTTTTCATAGTTTTAATTTGTATGGTTTGGAACCACAATATAACACTTTGACGTGATTTAAACACTTAGAAAAAATGAATTTAGTATTACCTGAATATTAATAGTTATCGCTAATCTTTAAAAAGTTTATACTGTTTTCTCATAACATACGCTATTATCAACACCTATATACTGTCCGTAATTGGGAATTCTTATGTAACCGCATTTTTCATATAAGGCAATAGCCTCGGGTTGTTTGATTCCGGTTTCAAGAACGCATCTGCTATATCCCTCTTCTTTGGCCCAGACTTCAAGCTCATTTAATATTTTAGAAGCGAATCCTTTTCCTCGCCATCCTGCATCAGTATACATCCTTTTTATTTCTACGGTATCTTCAGAAAAAGGCTTGAAAGCACCACAGCCCACCGCCTTCCCATCAGAGTAAGCTATCACGCAGTTTTTCAGCATATCAATTGAATTGAACTGGTGATAAAATTCATGATCATCTCCATCCCGTACAGCAAGATCGGCATCCAGGAGTTTGACTAATTTCTGGAAATCTATATTGGAGGAATCGGTTCTTTTGATAGTCATTGTTTGTTAAATTAAGATTAATAAGATTTAAGTATTTTAAAATTAAATTCAAAAATACAAAAGCTTCCCTGTGAGAGGAAGCTTAGAGTTTATTTGTTTTTAATTCATTTGAATTAATTAAGCGTCAACCTTAAATTTCCTTTCATTGATCAGTTCTGCAATCGCCAGCATATCTTTTCCTATTAATCTGTCGTCTTCCAGTTTTTTAACTTTGGAACGGATGATGGCATAATTTTCTTCAATAATCTTCGAACATTTGGCAGGTCTTCTGAATTCTAATCCCTGAGCTGCAAACATGAGTTCCACAGATAAAATATTGACCAGATTTCCTAAAACCTGATTGAATTTTCTACCGGAAATACTTCCCATAGAAACGTGGTCTTCCTGTCCCAAACTTGTAGGGATAGAGTCTGCGGATGCCGGGAAACACAACGTTTTATTTTCCGTAACCAAAGCCGCTGAAGTATACTGAGGAATCATAAATCCTGAATTCAGTCCTGAGCTTTCCGTCAGTAATCTTGGTAATCCGTATTTTCCCTCTAATAATAAATAACTTCTTCTGTCTGAAATATTTCCCAATTCAGCCACTGCCAGTGTAGCATAGTCAAGAGGAAGCGCCATCAGCTGTCCGTGGAAGTTTCCTCCGGAAATAGATTCTTCTGCGCTTAACACAATTGGGTTATCCGTTACAGAATTCAGTTCTGTTTCAGCCATCAGTTTAAGATGTTCAAAAGCATTTCTGCTGGCACCGTGTACCTGAGGAACACATCTCATGGAATAAGGATCCTGAACTCTTTCACAGTCTTCATGTGCTTTCATGTTTTCTGAACCCTTCAGAAATTTAGCCATTCTGGCCGCAACTTTTTTACTGCCCTCAAAAGGCCTGATGTCGTGAAGCTCTTTTTTGAATGGACTTTCAGAACCTCTGTACGCTTCAATACTCATTGCGGCAGTCATATCTGCTAAATTTAATAAGTATTCGAATTTTTCTAATCCTTTGATCGCATGAGCCAGAATAAACTGAGTCCCGTTGATCAGTCCTAAGCCTTCTTTCGGGCCTAAAGCCAACGGTTCCAGACCATGTCTGTCCAAAACTTCCATAGTTTCGAAAATCTGATCTCCTTCCCAAACCTGTCCCAGTCCGAGTAACGGAAGTACAAGATGCGCAAGGGGAGCTAAATCTCCTGAAGCTCCTACGGACCCCTGCTCCGGTACTACAGGAATAATATCTTTTTCAAGCATCAGGATCAGTCTTTCAATCACTTCCAGGGAAACCCCTGAAAATCCTTTGGACAATGCATGCACTTTGGCAATGATCATGATTTTGGAAAATTCCTTGTCGATAGGCTTTCCTACTCCTACCGCGTGAGAAATGATAAGGTTATACTGCAGCTGGGCAGTTTCATCAGCTGATATCTTAGTATCACAAAGCGGTCCGAAACCTGTATTGATCCCATAAACACATCTATCGGACTCTACTATTTTCTGAACATTTTTCTGGGATTTTAGGATCTGTTCTTTAGCTGCTTTATTAAGTTTAGCTTTATTTGGTTTTTTACAGATTTCCAGAACATCATGGAAAGTAAAAACATCTACACCGTATATCATTTCTAAAAATTTCCTTAAAATTACGCATTTAACCATAATTGGAAAAGCTAAATTTCACAGTCCTATATTTTTCTGATTATACGTAAATTATTTTGCTATTTTTACCGCTTAAATTAAAAACAATAAACAATAACTTATGAAACTTAAAACTTTACTGCTTACATTATGTGTTGCAGGCACTGCAACTTTTGCACAGAAGGTAAAATATTCCAAAGAGGAGATTAAAAAAATGGAAACATACCTCTTCAACGAGGGGTTTAACTCGCCCTCTCCCAAAAAGACATCAACTATTATTCTAAAAGACGGAACAGCCCATAAAGGTTTCTGCAGTAAGATTGAAACTAAAAAAGGACAGATCTATGAAGTAGCTTTGAAAGACAGCATCACTAAAAAAAATGAAGTATTCAATGCAGAACAGATTAACGAAATGTATGTATATCCCAGCAATGCTGAAAAAATTGCAAAAGTCGGGAAATATATGAGCAACATCAGAAATTTCAGCACCAAAAAACTCACCAAGAATACAGCCGGTGGCAGAATACATTTTGTAAACCAAACCGTTTCTCTGAAAAATAAAAAAGATGACAAGGAATTCCTGATGCAGCTGATCAATCCTGAATTCAGTGATATTATTTCTGTCTATCACGATCCCAGAGCTAAAGAAACTACCGGTTTTTCTATGATGGGTTCTCCTCAGCTTGGCGGCGGCGTTATTAAATCTTATTATGTAAAGAAAGGTGATAAGGTGATGTGGCTTCACAAAGATGACTTTGAAGATAATTATGAATTCCTGTTTGGTGACAATACAGAATTCATGAAAAAATACCCTAAAAACTCAGTTGAATGGGATTATTTCAGCTTTCTGGTAAGTGAATACACTTCGATGAATAACGGATAAAATTTAATTTCAATCTGAATTCGGGAAAAACTCTCAAACCCTAAAACTCTTCGGGATCTCAAAGCGGATCTAATTTAAACATACATCATAAAACTGCAGAAAAACTCTGCAGTTTTGTTCTTTTAAATCCCGGATGGATTCCGTAATTTTGTTATATGAATCCTTCTTTAGAATTACAGCTCAAAACTTTACCATCGGAACCGGGCGTTTATCGTTATTATGATAAAAACGACCAATTGCTGTATGTGGGAAAGGCCAAAAATTTAAAGAAAAGGGTTCTCTCCTACTTCAATAAAAATCTTCCGGGCTACCGTATCAAAATAATGGTAGGAAAGATCGTACGTCTTGAAACAACCATCGTCAACAGCGAATATGATGCACTTTTACTGGAAAACAACCTGATCAAGGAGCACCGTCCCTTTTACAATGTATTGCTGAAGGATGATAAAACGTATCCATGGATCTGTATTAAAAATGAAAGTTTTCCAAGGATATTCCTGACCAGAAATGTAATCAAAGACGGATCTGAATATTATGGGCCCTATGCGAAAGTGCGTCCTGCAAAAATTTTGCTGGATACCATCAAACATATTTATAAGCTGAGAACCTGTAACCTTAATCTTTCACCTGCTAAAATTGCAGAAGGAAAATACAAAGTATGTCTGGAATATCATATTAAAAACTGTGAGGGGCCTTGCGAGGATCTGGAAAGTAAGGAAGATTATGATGAAAAGATCGATGCCATCCGGGGAATCATCAAAGGGGATTTCCGGAAAGCAAAAGAGTATCTGGTAAATCAGATGATGAAAATGGCTTCTAATCTTAAGTTTGAAGAGGCTCAGATCATTAAGGAAAGACTGGATATCCTGGAAGATTATCAGGCTAAAAATACAGTCGTGAATCCGAATATCGATGATGTCGATGTTTTTGGAATGACCAGTGATGAAGCTGCTGCTTATGTGAATTTCTTCAAAATCAGAAACGGAAATATCATCCAGAGTTTTACAACGGAGATCAAAAAGATCCTTGAAGAAACGGATGAAGATATCATGGAAGAAGCTTTGATTGAGATCCGCCAGAAGTTCAGTTCTGATTCTAAAGAAGTATTATTACCCTTCCATCTTTCTGTAGAGATTCCGAATGTAAAACTAATTGTTCCAAAAGTCGGTGATAAAAAAAGGATTGTGGAACTTTCGGAGAAAAATGCAAAGGAATACCGTTTAGAAAAATTAAAGCAGGTACAGATTGTAGACCCGGAAAGACATACGAACAGAATCATGTCTGAAATGCAGAAACTTCTACGGATGCCTGTGGAGCCGAGACATATTGAAGGTTTTGACAACTCGAATATCCAGGGAACGAACCCTGTTTCTGCGTGTGTGGTTTTTAAAGACGGAAAACCAAGCAAAGCCGATTACAGAATTTTCCACCCAAAAACAGTAGAAGGTGCCAATGACTTTGCCACGATGGAAGAAGTGATCTACCGCCGCTATAAAAGAATGCTGGATGAAGGGGAAAACCTGCCCCAGCTGATTCTTATAGATGGAGGAAAAGGCCAGCTTTCGTCTGCTGTAAAAAGTTTAAAGTTATTGGGCCTTTACGGTAAAATCACAATTGTGGGGATCGCAAAAAGACTTGAAGAGATTTTCTTTCCTGAAGACTCTATTCCTTTATACCTTGATAAGAAATCGGAAACATTGAAAATTTTGCAAAGGGTAAGGGACGAAGCCCACCGTTTTGGGGTAAAACATCACAGGACCAGAAGAAAAAATTCAACCATTAAGTCTGAGCTGGAAGAAATTCCGGGTGTTGGAGGGAAAACGATTGAATTGCTTTTATCTAAATTAAAATCTGTAAAACGCATCAAAGAATCAAGTCTGGAGACCCTGGAAGAAATTTTAGGGAAGAGTAAAGCGAAAATTGTTCATGATTTCTTTAATAATGGCTAAGAATTAAAACTATTTTATTTGCAGTTTTAATTATTAATATTCAATTTAACCGCTTTATATTTATTTAATTTATTGTAAAGTTTTGTTTCTAGTGTTTTTTTCATATTTTAGTGTCATAAACCTTAACCATATGAAAAATAACTACATTTTCGCAAAATTCTTTGCACTATTCTTTGCGTCTGCATTTGCTAATCTTTTTTATTCCCAGACTTATTGTAATCCATCATATCCCAGTGGATGCTCCAGCTGGAGAATTACCCAGGTTGCTATCCCGCAGGCTAGTTTCAACAATACTTTTGCAGCAGGAACCTGCACCAGCGGAAGAGACAGAACTTCGGTAAGCATGAATCTGACGACAGGTGTTACTTATGATATTAACGTAACAACAACGGGATGGATATCCTGCGGAATGGCTATCGATTTCAATAAAGACGGTGATTTTGATGATGCAGGAGAAGCTTTATTTTTACCAGGCTATATCGCCAACTCAACACAAGTGTACACCGGAACATTTATAATTCCTAATTCCGTGATAGCCGGAGCGTACAGAATGAGAGTCTGGAACCGTCTGGCCAATGCCGGAGACGGAAATCCAGCACAATCGCCATGTGGAACTTATGCATACGGAACCTGGACAGATTACACCGCAAATATTGTAAGTGCTTTGTCTACTTCTGAAGTTACAAAACCTTCTGCTAAGGTATATCCTAATCCTGTTACTGATGTTTTAAATATAGAAGATAAAAACACAATTAAATCTATAGAAATTTATGATGCGAACGGAAAATTAGTGAAAACTGTTTCATCACAGAAAAGCAATACATCTATTCCATTATCCGAGCTTGTTCCCGGAACATATACAGCAAAGATTAACGGCAAAAAAGAAAATCAGACTTTAAAGTTTATCAAGAAATAAGAACTTCTTTATATGCAAAAAAGTCCTCGCATTGAGGACTTTTTTTATTCTATTTTATCAATATTTATTTTTGAAGAAATATTTCTTTAGAATATTCTCCATTAGATTGTGGCATATCAATCACAATATTTCCGTTTTCGTAATATCCGATAGTATAAGTTCCATCTGAAAGTTTTACCCTAAATATATCTTTTTTTGAAGAAGTTTTAAAAACAGCAAATGGTACAGAACTTCCATTGTCTGCCAGGATAAACTGATTGGTATCCACCTGTATCTTCTGAAGATTAAGCTTGCCGTTGGTATATTTCCCGGATGTATTTTCTGTGACAGATACAGATGAACTCTCTTCATTTTTTGTCACAACATTTTCTTTTGGACTTTCATCCTTTGTCACCTGAAGATTGGCCACCGGATTTGAAGCTGGAAGTGAAACAAGAGACTGCTTAAGGGCATCCTGATAGCCTTCTTTATATTCTTTAATGTTCGAACTTCCTTTTGATGAAAACACCACATTCCCATTACAGTCTTTAAACTCAAGCTCTATTTTATTTCTCAGAAAACTACTTTTATTAAGCACATTACCCACAGCAAAGCTGCAAGAGTTTTTTTCAATCCCCGAAGGCCACTGGTCTTTACCTTCCCGGACAACGGTGTATCCTTTTGATTTTAAAGCCTTGGCTAAGGAATCATCAAGACCATATGATTCTTTATCAAAATCTTTAAAGGTCTGAGGAATAGAAATATATTTATAATCAGAAACTTTCTGCCCGAAAACAGCAGTAACTGCCAACATAAACGTAAGTACTGAAATCTTTTTCATTGCTTTTAAATTAAATTCAAAGTTAATCATTTCTGAATGCTCCCATATCTAATTTAAGGGAGAAAAAATTAGAATAGAAGTTAGATCCCCCGATTCCTGAATTGGTGATCGCATAGTCCAGTGTAAGTCCTCTGTATCTTATCCCAAGTCCGGCACTCGGCTGGAAGGAAACTTTTCTTTTCAGGTCTTCAATATCTGTAATAGACTGAAATCTGTTAATTCCAAGCCTTACAAAGATCATTTTCTGATATCCAAGCTCAGCCCCGGCATAAGGCGTTATGCTTGCAAAATCTGTTGATATCAAAGCTGCTGTTTTAGCAAAATCAACATTAATACCAGCTTCCGGCAATACATAAACGCTGCTGTTAATATTGAATATTTTACTTGCTCCCACATTCAGTTTAGGCATCGTAAGTTCCATTTTATCTTTTGGTGCAGGGTTAAATTCTTCGCCGTTTACCACTGTTGAAAGCTCTCCCTGATTGATACTCCAGAAATTTACCGTAGTCGTTGCATCACGCAGCATTCCCCCGAACTTCCATCCGTTGTCAGCCTTATAAATAGCTCCTATATCAAAACCAAAACCGTAACCGCTTGCAAATTTCCCTACATTTCTGTAAACAATTTTAGCATTTACCCCTACATCCAGTTTAGGATTGCCTGCAGGATTGAAGGCGTAGGAAAGAATAGCAGCATAATCAGACTGGGAAAATTTTGTGATTTTATCATAGTCAATATTACCTTCAGCATCGATCATCTGGGTTGTATTCAGAATATTGTCTACTCCCAGTCTTACTATTGAAACACCAAATACACCTTCTTCCAGGACTTTTGCGTACGCCAGATAATCATACTTTGCAATAGATTCAAAATATTCTGCGTGCATTGCCGCTCCTTGCCAGTCCCGTTCAATAGCCATTAAACCAGCTGGGTTCCACATCGGTGAATATACATCATCCTGGTTGGAAATTACAGCTCCACCCATTGCAAGTCCTCTTGCTCCGGCCCCGATATTTAAAAATTCATTGGAGTATTTTCTTATAATCTGAGATTGAGACAGCCCAAACAGCAGTGAAAATGCAAGTAAAAAATATTTCTTCATCATATAAATTTGATGCTTAGTTAAAGTTTTTTTGTTTTCTGGCTTTTATTAATCCATTTACAATAATAGCCAATATCATAACGCCTGAAGCTACATAAAATATAGGACTCATTTCTTCTGATTCTCCAAAGATAAAAAAAGCTAGTATAATTCCGTAGACAGGTTCTAAATTAACTGTTAAAATTAGAGTAAAAGGCGAGATATATTTCATAAGCTTCACCGACTCAAGCATTGGAAAAGCCGTAAAAACACTTGCCAGTAAGCATATTAACGCCAGATCTCTGTAGTTTATTTCATTCATTTGAAAAATCTGTCCTGTAAACATATAAAATACCGCCAACACAAACCATCCGCAAAAGATCTCGTAGAATATGATATTTCCTGAACTCGTTTTACCAAACATTTTACCGTTAAAAACAGAAAAAATAGTTCCGAATACTGCACAGAGAATCCCATAGATGATACCTTCTTTAAAATGAAATTCGGTTTTAAAAATTAATAATATACAGGCAACAATTACTACCCCCATCACAACTTCCGATATATCAATCTTTCTTTTAAAAATAACAGGCTCCAGTATGGAAGCAAATAACGTAGAAAGTGACAGGCAGCTTAATGCTATAGAAACATTAGATACTTTAATAGAATAAAAAAAACAATACCAGTGAAGTGCCATAGCACAACCTATCCCGGCAAGCTGAAAAAATATTTTCTTTGATACCTTAATGCTCTCTTTTTTATAAATCCTGATAAATACAAATAAAAATACAGCAGCAAACAGCATTCTGTAAAATACAAGGATCTGTGCATTGGCATGAATCAGTTTCCCCAAAATTGCGGTAAACCCCCATAAAAAAACAATTAAATGCAGCCTGAAAAGTGCTAATTTTTGCATATTCTATCTTCTGTAAATTTTTAACAGGCAAATTTACAAATAGGCTTTTACAAATCTGATAAAAAAACAAATAATAGTTTAATAAAAAAATACTTAATAGAGATTCACCTTACTTTTTCCAAATCATTTCTCACAACTAGCTTAAAATAAAAAATACTTAATAGAAATTTAAATAAAGAAGATGTTGTTTGTCAAACCATTCATAAGTATCTCGTCGGATAAAATTTATAAATTTGGTTAATGATACTCAATAAAGATATTAGAATTAAAACAGATCGACTGGTATTGCAGCCTGTAGACGAATTGTATATTGACGATATCAATACCTGCTTCACTGCAGAAGTTACAAGATATATGCCTTTTAATCCGGATGGAGATAGAAATGACATTCTAGTTTTCGTTCAAGAATCAAAAAAAATGTTATTAAAGAACACCGACCTGGTAATGGTTACACTTGATTATAATAATAGCTTTATGGGTTGCTGTGGTATCCATAATATAACAGAAGAATCGGTAGAACTTGGATTATGGTTAAAAAAGAGTGCCCAAGGTCTTGGATTGGGTACAGAAATAATAGTGAGCCTTATTGAATTTTTAGAAAATAATTTTACTTTCCAATACATTATGTATCCAGTTGATCAGGAAAATATAGCCAGTAGGAAAATACCTGAAAAATTGGGCTTTACCCTTTTTAAAAAATATCAAAAAAATAAAAGCCCATCATCATTTCTCAATATCTTAGAATATAGAAAATATTATTCAGTTTAATCTCAATATATAAATACAAAAAACCCTGAAAATTTATTCAACGTTCAGGGCCTTCAAATAATAAACTATTAAAAAAATAAACTAGGAACTTAGAGTAATTAACAAGGATTATCATTCCTTTTACTCTGAAGTAAAGTTAGAAAAAATATCAGTAATTTGAAAATATTTTTTTGTTAAAAATTTCACAATTTTCTGAGAACCAATATATTAAACACTTGTTTTACTTCAAAGCTCATTCATTATAAAAATAGTATCTTTAGCCGTAAAAAATTGAAATTTATGGACCTTGAATTTAATAAACGGGAAGATCAAAATAGATTAAAATTATCGGATATCAATCAATTGCTCGCTGAAATAAAAAAAGGAGGTGGTGAGAAAAGGCTTCAAAAGCTTCGTGACGAGGGAAAAATGACAGCAAGAGAAAGAATTGAATATCTTCTCGATAAAGGTTCAGATTCCATAGAAATCGGTGCGTTTGCCGGTTATGAAATGTATGAAGAACATGGAGGATGTCCTTGCGGGGGTGTTGTGGTAGTAATGGGATATGTTTCCGGAAGACAATGTCTTGTTGTGGCTAATGATGCTTCTGTAAAAGCCGGTGCCTGGTTTCCTATTACCGGAAAAAAGAATCTCAGAGCACAGGAAATTGCAATGGAAAATAAGCTTCCTATCATTTATCTGGTAGACTCTGCAGGTGTTTACCTTCCTATGCAGGATGAGATTTTCCCTGATAAAGAACATTTCGGAAGAATTTTCAGAAATAATGCTAAAATGAGCTCTATGGGAATTATCCAGATCTCGGCTGTTATGGGCAGCTGTGTAGCTGGAGGTGCCTATCTTCCTATTATGAGCGATGAAGCAATGATTGTTGATAAAACCGGCTCCATTTTCCTTGCCGGAAGTTATCTTGTAAAAGCTGCTATCGGGGAAAGCATTGATAATGAAACCCTTGGTGGAGCTACTACACACTGTTCAATTTCAGGAGTTACAGATTATAAGGCTAAAGACGACAAAGATGCTTTAGACAGGATCAAAACTATCATGAAATCTATTGGAACTAATGAAAAAGCAGGATTTGACAGAATAGAAAGTTTTCCTCCAAAGGAAAATCCTGATAATATTTTTGGAATTGTTCCGGTTTCCAGAGCTGAACAGTATGATACCTACGAGATCATTAAATGCCTGGTTGACAATTCAGAATATGATGAATATAAGCCGGACTATGGTAAAAGTATCATTTGTGCCACAGCCAGAATAGACGGTTGGTCTGTAGGAATTGTAGCGAATCAGAGAAAGCTTGTAAAAAGCGGTAAGGGTGAAATGCAGTTTGGTGGTGTTATTTATTCGGATTCTGCCGATAAATCAACGAGATTTATTGCCAATTGTAACCAGAGAAAGATTCCTTTAGTTTTTCTTCAGGATGTTACAGGATTTATGGTGGGCTCAAAATCTGAGCATGGAGGTATTATTAAAGACGGTGCTAAAATGGTGAATGCCGTTTCGAATTCTGTAGTGCCGAAATTTACGATCATTACAGGAAATTCTTATGGCGCAGGAAACTATGCCATGTGTGGTAAAGCTTATGATCCCAGATTAATTGTAGCCTGGCCTTGGGCAGATCTTGCTGTAATGGGTGGATCACAGGCAGCAAAAGTTTTAGTGCAAATTCAGGAATCCACGTTAAAGAAGCAAGGTAAGGAGATCACTGAAGAAGAACATAATGAAATTCTAAATACTATTACAAAAAGATATCAAAAGCAGACAGAAGCGACTTATGCTGCTGCCAGACTTTGGACAGATGCTATCATCAATCCTACCGATACAAGAAAATGGATCTCTATGGGTATTGAAGCAGCTAATCATGCTCCTATTACAGAGAAATTTAATCTGGGAGTTATCCAGGTCTGATCATATTTGACTATTCAAAAATAAAAAAGATGTGGAATTGGTTTTCCACATCTTTTATTTTTATACTGTTGAAATTTTTTGAATTCTAAGAAAAGAATACTCCCGTTCTGAATCTCTCTTTATTCAGTTTTTTATTAACTGCAAGCCCCCAAAGAATAAACTCTTTTAAGAATAAAATATCTTCTGGTAGCGTATCCGGTTGATATTTTTCAATCATTTGGTCAAGAGGTGTAATTCTGTTAAGAGATTTTGCGTAGACTTCATCCGAAGATTCATCAGTAATTTCCAAAGAGCCGTCGTCTTCTAAAAACCAATCCGTAACCTGGCTAAACGGTCCGTCGATATTTTTTTTCTCCAGCTTTTCCACTTTCGGAAAATAAGATGTGAATAAAGTTCTGATTGCATTATCAATTAATAACTGAGCAACCGCTTCTGCACCTTCCTGCTCACCTTCATACACCAACTCCACTTTCCCTGTAATGGCAGGAATTACCCCTACAAAATCACTTAATCTTACAGACGTTGTTTCATCACCCGTTACTAAAGATCTGCGTTCTGCAGTACTCAATAAATTTTCAAAAGCAGTGATACTCATACGTGCACTCACTCCACTTTTTGAATCTACATATTCACTCTCACGGGCTTCAAAACCAATCTGCTCCAAAAGATCTTTCGCTAAAGAAGGAACATATACTCCATTTTTCTGACGTCCATCTAAGCTGGATTCATACCTGGTAATTTCTCTTGCGATATTGATATTCTCAGGATAATGTGTCAAAATCTGCGATCCGATACGGTCTTTCAGCGGAGTTACAATACTTCCTCTGTTGGTATAATCCTCAGGATTCGCTGTGAAAACAAACTGGATATCCAAAGGCATTCTCACCTTAAATCCACGAATCTGTACGTCTCCTTCCTGCAAAATATTAAACAAGGAAACCTGGATTCTCGCCTGAAGATCCGGCAATTCATTGATAACAAAAATACAACGATTTGCACGCGGAATCATTCCGAAATGAATCACACGGTCGTCTGCATAAGAAAGTTTTAGATTGGCAGCTTTAATAGGATCAACATCACCGATCAGGTCTGCAACAGTCACATCCGGAGTTGCCAGTTTTTCGAAAAACCTTTCATCACGGTGAAGCCATTCTATTGGAGTATTATCGCCTTCTGCATCAATTAATTCTTTTGCAAAACGTGAAATTGGATTGAACGGATCGTCATTAATTTCACTTCCTGCAACGAAAGGGATCCATTCGTCCAACAATAAAGTCATCATTCTCGCCAGCCTGGTTTTTGCCTGACCTCTTAATCCTAATAAATTGATATTATGCCTGCTTAGAATGGCATGCTCCAATTGAGGAATAACTGTATTTTCATATCCGAAAATCCCTTCAAATACAGATTCTTTACTGCGAATTTTACTTTTTAAATTATCTCTTAATTCGTCTTTAATATTTTTTGATATATATCCTGATGCTCTTAGCGAGCCTAGCGTTTTTATAGTTGGCTTTTCACTCATTTTATTTAAAATCTGATTTATTAACTTTGAAATATATTTTTATAAATAATGAATTTTAACGGATTCTTTTCTTACGATTAGTCTCATAATCTTCAAAAATCATGTGACCTAATCCATTAAGTCCTGTATAAAAAGCTTTCCCCTGATTGGCTTCTGTAAATTCATTTACAAATTGCTGCAAATAGGGATCCTGCGCAATCATAAAAGTAGTAATCGGAATATGCAGTCTTCTGGCCTGAGAAGCCATATTGTAACATTTCTGAACAACATATTCATCTAAACCGTAAGAATTCATATAATACGTACCATCAGCCTGACGAACGCAACTTGGCTTTCCGTCGGTGATCATGAAAATCTGTTTATTGGTATTCCTTTTTCTTCGTAAAATGTCCATCGCCAGCTGAAGTCCGGCAACCGTATTTGTATGATAAGGCCCAACCTGCAAATAAGGCAACTCCTGAATTTTAACGGGCCATGCATCGTTTCCAAAAACGATAATATCCAAAGTATCTTTTGGGTAACGTGTTGTAATAAGTTCTGCAAGTGCCATTGCCACTTTTTTAGCTGGGGTGATGCGGTCTTCTCCATATAAAATCATACTGTGGCTGATGTCGATCATTAAAACCGTACTCATCTGAGATTGGTGAATACTGTCTTCAACAATTAAATCATCTTCAGTAAGATGAAAATCTCCGATTCCGTTATTGATCTGGGCATTCTTAAGACTTTCGGTAATAGAAATTTTCTCTATTGGATCTCCAAAGTTATAATTACGAAATTCTCCTGTTGTATCTTCTCCCGTTCCGCTTTTATTGGTTTTATGATTTCCATTTCCACTTTTTCCAAGGTTCCCGAATATTTGATTAAGCGCTTGTTTACGAATATTTTGTTCCATTTTTGCGCTCAGGCGAATTCCGTTTCCACCATTAGAATCTACTTCTTCACGGATATATCCTTTCTTTTTAAGATCTTCAATAAAATCGTCAATAGTGTATTCTGGAGTAGTAAGTTGGTATTCTTCATCCAACATTCGAAGCCAGTCGATCGCTTCATCGAAATCTCCCGAGGTATGGGTTAACAAATCGGTAAAAATTTCCAGCAACCGATCAAATACAGATGATTCTGGTGCTTTGTAAGTTTCAAATCTGAACCCTCTCACAATATGCTCTTTCATGAAATAAAGTTACAACATAAATAAAAGGACTTTAAGAGATTTAATCTATTTTAATTTTTATGAATAAAAATAATCTTGATTAATATTTAAATAATTCAAGAGGAATGAGGTAACCACAGATATACAGATTTCCTCAACGATCATTGTTGGATTTGTTTTTTTGTTTGATTTTTTGGTTAGTTGGTGTATGTATATAACAAAAAAAGTCTCATACAAATACTGTATGAGACTTTTAATAAAAACTGGCGGCGGCCTACTCTCCCGCTTTCGCAGTACCATCGGCGCTGGTGGGCTTAACTTCTGTGTTCGGAATGGGAACAGG
>NZ_JAGEKK010000017.1:0-102511 GCF_049887855.1 Chryseobacterium sp. NFX27
AATTTTAAAGTTTTTTTAGTAACCTTAACTCCCTCTATCACCTTAATCTTTACTTACTCCTGCGCTCCGTTTAACCGGACTGCAAAGATACAAAAAAAATTAAACCCTGCAACTTTTATTTCTAAAATATTGTTAAGCTATTTTTTCATGTAATACGTAAGCTCTTTATAAATAGTTATGCTTATCTAAAAGCTCTCCTGCGCTACTGTCATACTCTCGTTTTTCAGTGGGGCAAAGATAACAACTTAATACCACGCAAAACAAACTTATTTAACATAAATATCACATCACGTTAATATTGGGGATAAATAGATCTGTATGATATTAGTTTATAATATGTTATAAGGTTATTGGAGTTATCCACAATCATCGGTGAGAAGGGATATAAAGATTTAATTTAGAAAAAACGTTTGATTAATACCTTATATATAGAGTATCCCATCAGGCATCCTATAGTATCTGCAACAATATCCAGAGATTCCATGGATCTGCCCAGGCCCATTTCTTCCTGAAAGATTTCAGTAAGGAAGGCATATATAAGGATGATCTGAAAGAAATAGGAGAATTTAATTTTGGGAAAGGTGGCAATGAAGCAGAAACCCAGCATTGCAAATATGCTTACATGTAAGGCTTTATCAATACCGTTGAACATAAACCAGTATTCGTTATTCTCTTCGCCCGGTTTGAGCAGCATATAAGTAAGAAATGCCCAATAAATGGGCAAAATCTTACTAAATATTTTTGAAACCTTATCCAATGATTGCCTGGTATTCTTCTGCAGTAAGCAGTTCTGAATGATCTGCACCATCAGCAATTTCTAATTTAATGATCCATCCGTTTCCATAAGGGTCTGTATTTAACAGCTCAGGCTGATCTTCCAACTCTGAATTAAATTCAATAACTTTTCCGGCAATAGGCAGGAATAAATCTGAAACAGTTTTTACTGCTTCTACACTTCCGAAAACAGCTGCCCCCTCAAGATCATCATCTACAGTATCTACATCTACATATACGATATCGCCCAATTCCCCCTGTGCGAAGTCTGTAATACCGATTGTAGCAACATTACCTTCAATCTTGATCCATTCGTGATCTTTAGTGTACTTTAATTCTGATGGTGTATTCATTTTAATTTTTATTTTGTACAAATGTATTCAAAATAATAAAAGCTTCAAAGAGGTAATGAATATCTTAATTGAATTTTGAAAACAAAATAAAAAATCGCTGCCGAAGCAACGATTGAGTATGGTATGATTATTATTTTTTTATTGCTTTTAGCTCATCCATTTCTTTCATAAGCCTATCATTATTTTCCTGAAGTTTTTTAAGCTGTTTATTTTGCTCAATAGTGTACAGCGTAAGCTCCTCGATTTTTTGAAGAAGCTTAATCTGAAACTCTCCAATATTCACTCCTTCTTTTTTCATCTGTGCTGCTGATGCAATTTCAGGAAGATGTTTTTTTTCTTTAATATGCTTTTCTACCTCATCTAATTCTGGCAGTTTATACTCTTCATCAAAAACAAAATCAGCTGTTGGCGTTAAGGTTACTTTTACTTCTTTTACTTCAAATTTTCCAAATAAAGCCATATTTCCATCATCGGAAAGCCTTAACCTTGCTCCAGACATTGTCCCATCATTTGAGTAATTCCAAAATTGTAAAGCATTCCCATAGTTTCCAGTCATATTATATATAACCCATTTTCCAGCAGTATTTGATGCTGTTTTTGTTGGATTTTCTAAAACAATCATCCCTCCTTCATTCGAACTCATTTGAGAAGAGAGCTGCCCATTAACTTCAAATCTGTCTCTACTTAAAGTAGCTATAAGTTTCTTATCACCCGTATTAGAAATCAAATTAAAATTAATCTGATTTTCTAACAATCTTATGAAGGAGCCTCCTAAGTTTGTATTTATACGTGGAAATGATTGCCCAGTAACATAGTTTCTAACATTATTACCGATTCCTACACCGGTATATGTCTCTTGAGGCTCTGAAGCCCAAAGTGATAGATTGGCAGGGCTATTTACTCCATCTCCAGAAGAATGCAATAGAATTGTAGAGTTTTGATGGTCGCCAGAAACAGTAAGTTTTTCGGATGGGGCTTGGGTTCCTATACCTAAATTCCCCATAATTGTTTGTTTACCTATAAAATCATTTGCTCCTTTAGTTGCCAATTCATTCCAAGAATTCCAAACATTAAAGTCCCCGTTTCTTGTTCTAAAAGATATGTTGTTTCCATTATAGGCCGAGCTTATTTGTGTATCATACTGATTTGCAAAACCTCCAAAACTTATTAATGATCCATTCCAAGGCGTTCCAGAAGTAGCATAGGCAAAAGTGTAACCACCTTTAAAATTATCAGCTGACCCAGGGGCTGTAATTGACACTGTGGGTGACAGACTCTGTGCTACAGACATTATAGACAATAGGCTAAAAAAAGATAAAGTAATTTTTTTCATATTTTTAAAAATTCTTAAACAAAGATATCATATAAAACAAGCTATTCCAAAAAACGTGAATTAAAACTAAAATCCCCTTCTTTTACAGAAAGGGATTCTTATTTTAGTAATTATGTATTAATTTTTTTCTTAGAAACCACCACCTGAGTCTCCAAATGTAAATGTTGCGGACAGACCGGCTCTAATGGTAGACAGCGGAAATGCCGTTGATATTTTGTATTTAGAAGTCATCTGCTCATAGAATACTCTCAGGTTCAGATTTTCTGAGACGTTATAATCTGCAGAAAGCTTTATATTCATGAGTTTCTGTCCCCCGGTGATTTGTGAATCATTCAACAGGATATTCATGATGGACGTTTTGCTGTCTCTCAATGAGATGTCACCTCTGATGTTCAGGTCACTTCCTTTTCCTCTGGATCCTCTTGTATTGGCCATACCTAATCTGAAATTCTTAACGATATACCCAAGCCTTACTACATATTCCGTATTGGAATCTTCGGTAAGGGTATGGTTGACCAGTCCTAATAGCATCATTCTGTTTCTGTTATACTGAAGTCCAAACTGCATATTGTTTCTCATGGTAACATCTATACCGATAAGTGGTGAGAAAGACTCTACATAACCAACCTGCGAGAATGTAAACGGATTGATGTAATCATTATTAACATCGAATGCATTTCCACCGGAAAGCCTGTTAAAGTAATCAATACTTGACTGGATACCGGCCGCTGTATAGGTCGCCGTATATCCGTGCAGAATATCAAATTTGGAGAACTGACCATTAACGATCGGAATGTTTCTTAAACCTGAATAAGTGATCTTCCAGTTTGGAATCGGAAGCCCGGCTTTTTTAGCATTTCCCATCTGCTTAACGGATTTTCCTTCGACTGCCGCTCTGAATGCAGGAATCAATACATAGGCATTGGCAATACTATAATGATCTGCAAAGCCATCGCTGTTCAGGATTTCTCCTAACCCCATCTGCTGGGAAAGTATCATTGCATTTTCCCTGATCGCCTGATAAACGGCCTGGGTTTCTTTGAATGACGTTTTAAGAAGAACCACGGAGTTGGAATAGGTCACCTGATCATTGGCAAATGCATAATCATGGTTTGCTGTTCCAAGGTTATTCCGGTTATTAAATCCAGACTGGGAGAAGTTTCTGTTGTAGTTGTGCAGTGCACTAAGATCAATTCTGAAATCGTTAATCGGAACGATCTGTAAATTGGCTCTTAATTCTTTTGTTGACATCTTCACATAAGGATCGGTCATATAAGGAGAATCACTTACCCATCCGTTTTCCAGAACAGTTCTTCTGATATCAGCCTGTGATCCGAAAAGGAATCCAATCGTAGGGCCTCCCAATGTCTGGCCATAACCATACATATTTGGTGCTGAAAGTAAACCTGGAAGTACCGTTCCGTTATTTTCAGAGTAATTAACATCTAACTGTTTGAACGATGTCAGTGCAAAAGCTGCGCTCTGCAGTATTGTCAGTTTATTCTTGAATTTATAGCTCTTATATCTGTATCTTTTCTTCTCCCACTGCTGTGTATACACGTTGTTCAAGGAATCAATCTCCTGTTTACGTTTCTGCAGTTTTGCAGAGATGTTCTTGAAATATTTAAACTGTCCGAAGAATTTCGGAATATCCGCAGTGGCTGTAGCCTGGATCACATTCGTATTCTGACCTACGGAACCTAAGCTTCCTTCCGGACTTGAAAGGAGTGCGGTAGATCTTGCATTCCAGTTGTAAGTAAGTCCATACCCAACTTCCGCATCAATAAAATCCAAATATGGAAGGTACTGGAACGGCAGTTTGTAATTAACCTGTACTCTGTGATTGTACAATACCGGCCTACCTGCTCTGAATACATTTCCAAAGATGGATTTGTCACTCATGCCGTTCACATCTACATTATCATTAAGGGTTCTTGTTGCAGAGTTGATCTCAAGTTTTAATGATTTTGTAAAGTTGAATCCTAAACCGTACTGCCACCCGAAGAAGAAGTTTCTGTTTTTAATTGCAGCAAAACTGTCACCTGTATTTCCGCTTAATATTGCTTCTACATTTCTAAATTCAAGTTCGTTGTAATTTCTGTCTACTTCCGTTCTGAAAGATAGTCTTGTAGGAATCGGATTGAAATTGAATTCTTTGATCCATCTCAGATATTTTGTAGATTTCGCCGTATCGCTGATCATTTTGTTGAACGGCTTAACTACCCACGGTTTGAAAGTATAGTTATAATCAACATACCCTCTCAGATACTGTCTGTAGTTTCTTGAAGTATAAATATCCCGGTAATAATCGTCATTATAAACTGCAGTTACGGAAACGTTCTCAATATCATAGAATTTAGGTTTCTTGTTTGGATTCATCCTTTCCTTATGCATATTGACAACGCCAATACTTCTTTGCTGCGTATAGGTTCTCGCTACTTTTTTAAGCTGTTCCTTGTTAGCCGCTTTGCTGAATTCCACATCGGTGTCCAGAGGATTATATTTAGGATCCTCGATAGTCTGTGAATAGGAATAGTTTAACGGAATTTTCATCCCACTTTTTTCAGGAAGGAATTTATCTACGTTTACAGCAGTATTGATACTGAATGCTGACTGTGTAGACTGATTTCTTTCTGCCGGCTTTGAATCTATGTTACCGAAACCTACAGAAGTATAAGATGCACTCGTATTGACGGTCGCAAAATCTCCAAGGTTAAAGTTCAGACTTGCGTTACCTGCATATCCTCCATCATTTTCAATTTCGGAAAGACGGATCTCATTTACCCAAAGAATTCTGGTAATAGAGTTTGAACGACTTGTATTTCTTACCCCAATCATAATGGTGGTAATATTTCCTAAACTCGGACGTCCTTTGATATAAATTCTTTTTGATTCATCTCCAAAGTTAGGATCCATGATTCTATCTACAATATTGGATGAGCTCTTATCTCTCCGGATTTTTGCATCTACAAAGTTTTGGATCTCCAAATCAACATTGTTTTCAACAGGCCAGATTTCAAAAGGTGTAGTTGCTGTCCTAGGTGTAAGCATCATTTGCGATTCATACTCATAATAGTTGTCCGTAGCATCACTTCCGAAACGGATGAAGAATTTAGATTCAGAATCGACACCCTGATATCTGTCTGTAGGGTCCTGAGCATGTACAAAAAGTTTTAACTTTTTATACCTTCTCATATCCAGAGTGGTATTCTTGAAAACTCCTCTTGCTTCTCCGGCAAGACCATCTATCTTCATGTAAAGTGAAGCTTCATTCTGTCTCTGCGCTCCTGCATTTCCACTCAGTACCTGTCTGTCAATTCCCGGAGGCAGTACATAAGGTGGTTGGTTCAGAGCGTTTTCTTCAATATTCACACTTCCAACTTCGAAGTTATTATTTTGTGCTATTCCTACCCCTTCCTCTTCTGAAGCTACTGATGGACTGGCGATCTGATTTGGATATCTTCTCCAGTCTGATCTTACAAGATCCATTGTCCCGAATCTTAAAGTAGAAGTCTGTTCGAAACCGGCAAGCATTAGTCTCGCAAATCTCACATTGTTAAGTACTGATGCACTTCGCTCACCTTCTGCATCCGTTCCATCATATTTTGAAACAGGGATTCTGAACAAATACCATTTCACATCAGAAGACTGTCCGTTCTGGAAAGTAGCCTTTACAGTTTTTACATCTACGATATTATTCTGCCCTAAAGCAAGACTTGGTTTATCCAGTTTTACAACATATTCATTATAGCTTTCTGTCTGGTCAAGGTTATAATCTTTGTTGATATCTTCTGCGTCCGGAGTCTGTGAAGCCACTTCCAATGAATTAGCCTGTGAGTTTCCTTCCGGGTTTCTGAAATATTTATATCTCTGAACAAGAGATGCCGCCTGATTACCTGTAAATTTATCCGACATGAAAAATACAAAATCATCTACCGCTGGGTCAACTAAGTTGGTAACCGGGTTAACAAATGTATTTCCGAATCTCATAGATTCCTGATCTGAGTTTAAACCGTCATATCCTAAATCCTGAGATCTTCTGTCATCGCCTTCACTTGAAAACGCATAAAGGATTGGCGGCTGCTTCGGCTGTACTCCCCAGTTGGAAGTTGTGGTAGTAGAAGGTGCTCCCGGAGTAGGAAGGCCATTTTCATACTGCATTTTGCCGTCTTTCAGGATATCTTCGGAAACGTTTCCTAACTGAAGTAAAAGTCTCGCCCTGTCTCCCAAGACAGTTCCATCCGCATAAGGGTCCATCATCCAGAATTCAACATATTCTATATTTGAATTAACGAAATTGGAAACACTGATCGGTCTCATGATCCCTGCCCATCTGGAAGACGCTGCTTCAGAACCGGGATTAACGTTATATGGACCTTTTTCCTGAGGATAATAAGAAATATCTAAAGTATTGGTAAAGGTCTGCTCGCCCGCTACAAAATCTCTGTTATTATAAATTTCGGAATACTGAACTCTTCTGGATGCGTGGTTGGATACAGACTGCGCTGTAATTCCTGCAGGCGCCCGGCCTCCTACTCCCCAGAATCTAGGGTCAATATTATACCATGATAAAAGCCCTCTTCCGTAACCACTGGTTAGGGCATCATCGCTTGGAGCTCCGTTAAATGGTGCCGCCAGGTTTTTCTCCGGTCTTGAAGCTAAACTCCACGCAGCAGGTTCTTTTAAGGATATTTTAGAGGTTGTCTGTTCGAAGTCATCTACATAAGATTGGTCATTTGTTCCTTTATTTAATCCAGGGAGAAGGTATGCCCCTTCCATTTTAAAATTCAGGTTCGATGGAGCTTCGGTATTTACAAACGGAATCTTATCGGTAAGCCTAGTCAGGAAAGGAATCTGATTGTTGTACATCATATTGATCCCGGCCATGGTATTATTAACCGCCTCCTGTCCGTAATTTACTTTCTGGGTAAGCGGAGATTCGGAATAATTAACAACCGTTCCTCCTATTATAAAGTTCTCATTGAATCTTCTTTCCAGGTTTAGTCCTAAGAATCTTTTTCTCTGGGTATTAAAGGTAAGCTGATTTTCTAATGAGATATTGATAGCCTGTCCGGACTGTTTAACATTTTCATTGATGATCGTTACGGTTCCGAGCATATAATCCACGGTGTAGTCCACCCCTTCTGTCAGCTGAACACCATTCGCCGAAACTTTTACAGATCCCTGCGGAACGTTTACAGCGCCAAGAGAAATTCCCTGCCCCTGTGTGCCTTTATACCGTCCTTCTATGGTATATCTCTGTGCAAGGTTACTGGAAGATGCCACCTGCTTCTGCTGTCTATAGAGGTCTGTAAAGACAAACTGCGGATCATTTCCGACCTGCCCCTGCATAAAACTGCCGAAAGGCTGTACTTTGGTAAAGATAATCCTTCCTGTTTCCGGTCTGATTGTAATTCCGTTGACAAAGTCAAAGATACCGTCTCCCAATATACCACTGCTGGCCTGGATATCACCGTTCATGTTGAGACGGTCCCAGTTGAGCAATTTCAGTAAGTTTTTGTCCTGGACACTGGTTCCGGGTAGATAATTCACTTTACCGCCTGTTTTCGGATCTCTGTAGAATACATTAAGAATAAAGCCGTCCTGTGCTACCTGTCCTGCATCCAGAGAATAAATATTTTTCATCATCAGATCCCACATTGGAGATTCTGTATTCACCTTGTTATTTACTCTAAGAACCTTGGTTACCAGTACGGGACTTTCTTCGGAGAATTCCCCTACCTTATAGACTTTATTGGTACCATCGGTATAGGAATATGAAACGGCTAAAAGCTGATTCTCATTCAGCTTCTGATTCAATGAAATATATCCTAACTGTGGCTGCAATGTATATTCATTGGCATTCAGCCTTCTTGCTTTTGTATTAAAAATGAATTGCTCTCCGTTGTCATAGGGCTGTGCACTTCCCGGGAACATCTGTCCCTGAAAGGTAGTTGCATAATTTTTACCGGCTTCTCTTGGTCCTATTGCTGCATTAATAGACGGGTACAATCCATTCTGAGAGTTGTCCGGCAATCCTGAAACACCTTCTCCCAAATCTCTGATACCGATAATACTTTTCTGATATGCCAGATTGCTGTTCCCCTGGTCAAGTACCCAGACTTCCAATCTGGTAATGTTTACTGTGGAATTGATCTGCGGATAATTGGCCAATGCATTATCATAACGGTCCAGGAAGTAATGTCCCAGGAAGAAGTGTTGATTCTCTTCGTAGTCAATAGCATTAACTTTAAAGTTATTCATAACACCTCCACCCTGTACTACAATATTACGGGCTTCCCCCTGTTGTTGGGAAAGCACTACTGTTCCATAAGTTTTTCCTAACTGGAATTCTGTTTTCACCCCGAATAACGACTGTGAGCCACGGATAAGACTGGTAGAAAGCGGCATATTAACATTACCGAATTCTATTCTCTTAATGATTTTATCTTCTCCTCCTGCACTGGGTTTATCTACTTCACCAAGACCTTTGGTCTGAAGATCTTTCCAGTTTCCTTTTGCCTGCCATACAAGATTCATCCTGTTTTCGAATGCAAAACCACTCTGGGTATCGTAATTGGCTTTCAACTGTAAGTTTTCTCCTACTTTACCTAATAATCCAAGTTGTATCCTCTGGTCTATGTCAAAGGTAAAACTGGTCCTGTTCTGTGGCAGGATCAGTGGGTTATCTATTTTTTGATAAAGTCCGGCAAAGTCTAAAGAGGCATACCCAGAAGGAATAATCTCTATTTTATTACTTCCGAAAATAGTTTCAAACAGCCTGTTATTAATCATCAAAGACGGAATGAGGCCTTTCTTACGGGCATCAGTTCTATCTCGTCTGTACAGGAGACTGTATTTATCGGATTTCTCCTTGTAGTAAGCTTTTGACTGTGTTGCGAGCATAAATTCTTTATACTCTTCGGGAGACATTGCTGTAGGAGGGCCTGTAAATGTATTTCCAATTTTGGGATATACATAATACATACCTGTTTTTATGTCGTAAAAGGCCTCGTACCTTGTAGGGTCGGCCAGTTGATAATCCTTCTTTATGATCGCCGTATCACGTACCTGTTGTGCAAAGGCACTTACTGACAGACACAGGAACGACAGGAACAAAAATATTTTCAGATGCTTATTATTCGCCACCAAATGTTAAATGTTTTTTAAAATTTGTTTTACCAATTCTTCTACGGAGATCTCAGGATTCTGCTTCATCATCCTATCCGCGATCTTCTCACTCATTCGTTTCGGAATCCCTAAAACTTCTAATGCAGATAACGATTCTTCCTTGACTTTATTATCCACAAAAGAAGAAATATTTTCTTCTCCAATGCTGAATTTTTGGACTTTATCCTTTAAATCTACAATAATTCTTTCTGCAGTTTTGGCACCTATTCCTTTGGCTTTTTGAATCAGTGCACTGTTCTTGGAGAGAATGGCTGAAGCGATCTCTTCAAGGCTTAAAGTGGAAAGAAGTATAAGGGCAGAAACAGCACCTACTCCGTTAACACTTATTAACAGATTAAACATTTCTTTTTCTGAACGAGTGTTAAATCCAAAGAGAAGATGAGCATCTTCCCGGATGATCTGCTGAGTAAATAAGAATGCAGGCTTATTCAGGGCCAGGGCCTGGGAGGTCATCAAACTGATACCTACATAGTAACCAACTCCTTGTACATTGATCACTGCGTAAGCGGGCGTAAGTTCTTGAACACTGCCTTGTAAGGAAAATATCATTATTAATTTTTAAAACTCCCAAATATAGCAATTTAAACTAATTAATATTTTCATTTCACGTGCGAATGATTTTTAACTTAAATTCTGATCGTAAATTCAAGGAATTACTCTAAAAACAATAAATACAAAAAACCTATCCAAAACGGATAGGCTTATGATTTAAATTAGTGGTTAAACTGATCCATATCTTAGGGATTTATGTCAAGACACATCGTGAGATGACATGCGCCATTCACACAAGTTGGTGTACAGCCTACTAAGCACAGCTGCCCTTGAGATGGAAGGCAATAATAACCTCCATCCGGAGACTGAAGAGGCTGGCCTCTGAATCCTCCACTTATTTGTTTTAAATTTTCTCTTGAAAGTCTTTTAATGTTTTTCATGGTATTATTTTTTGATAAGTGTAAATATATTTATTTTTCACTAAACGATGATAAAAATTTAAATTTATTCAAAAATATTTTTTCCTTTGTTTAGGAAATAAAGAATTGTAACGCCAGCTAAATCTGTCTTTTTAAAAAGACAGCTATTCATTTCTAATTATTGATTATTGTTGAACAAGCCCTTCAGAAAGATATAATCCTTACATTCATAATTGTTACCTTAAGTTTAAATAATAAAAAAGCAGTACACAAAATTTGGTGTACTGCTTTTTTATTTATAAAGATAGATACTTTATGATTTTTTGTTTTCCCTTCTCTGTGCATCAAGAACCGCTACAGTAGCTAAGTTTACAATCTCATCTACGCTTGAACGCATCTGTAAAACATGGACAGGCTGCTTCAATCCCATCAGGATTGGCCCGATTACCTGTGCCACTTTCATTCCTCTGATGATCTTGTAAGAAAGGTTGGCACTTTCAAGATTAGGGAAAACGAAGGTATTGGCAGGCGTTGTTCCTAATTTTGAGAAAGGATAATCGCTTAAGTGATCAGCATTCATGGCAAAATCCGGTTGAATTTCACCATCAACAATCATTTTAGGATATTTCTCGTGAAGGATGCTTACTGCTTTGGCTACTTTTTTGGAAGTATCGGAAATCGCTGCAAAATTTTCGAAACCAAGCATTGCAATTCTAGGTTCAATGGCAAACGATTTTACCGTGATTTCTGCCATTTTAGCAATATTCACAAGATCATCTGCAGTAGGATTCTGATTGATAGATGTATCAGCGAAGAAGATAGGTTTCTTTTCTGAAAGGATCATCATCATTGCCGCTATTTTGTCTACTCCTTTATCTTTTTCAATAACTTCTAAAACTGGACGAAGCACTGAAGTATAATTTTTAGAGAAGCCTACGATAAGACCGTCTGTATCTCCATGTCTCAGCATTAACGGACCGAAATAATCTCTCTGGCGTACATATCTTTTTGCCTTGTACTCGTTCATTCCTTTTCTCTGACGAAGTTTCCAAAGAGTTTCTCTGTATTTTTTTCTGTTTTCTTTCTGATCGTCATCGCTTGGATCTATAATCGGGATATCCAGGGTGATCCCGAAACGTTCCATTTGCTCTTTGATGTATTTTTTATCTCCTAAAAGACTTGGGAGAGCAATTCCTTCTTCATAAAGAATCTGCGCTGCTTTCAATACATTGTATTCTTCAGCATTTCCTAAAGTGATTCTCT
Source organism: Chryseobacterium sp. NFX27 (assembly GCF_049887855.1). Taxonomy (NCBI): domain Bacteria; kingdom Pseudomonadati; phylum Bacteroidota; class Flavobacteriia; order Flavobacteriales; family Weeksellaceae; genus Chryseobacterium; species Chryseobacterium sp. NFX27. The sequence continues at coordinate 11,826 of NZ_JAGEKK010000017.1, forward strand.
TCGGATTGGATTTTGCACGGCTCTGCATCATTCTTACCAACTTCTCGTCTCTTCCCATTCTGTCCAGCAGCTGGTTTTCGTATTCTTCGAAGTCTTCGATGGTCTTTCTTGCAATTCCGCTTTCAATAGCAGCTTTGGCTACCGCACTGGATACTTTGGTAATTAATCTGTTATCAAACGGTTTTGGAATGAAATATTCTCTTCCGAACTGTAAGTTCTGAACATTGTAAGCAAGGATTACCGCTTCAGGTACGGGCTCTTTTGCAAGATCCGCGATAGCGTGTACGGCTGCCAGCTTCATTTCTTCATTGATTCCTTTCGCCTGAACATCCAAAGCACCACGGAAAATATAAGGGAATCCCAATACATTGTTTACCTGGTTAGGATAATCACTTCTACCGGTTGCCATGATCACATCTTTACGGGTTTCAAGGGCTAGATCGTAAGCAATTTCAGGATCCGGGTTTGCCAAAGCAAAAACGATAGGATTCTCATTCATGCTGGAAAGCATTTCAGGGGTCATTACATTTCCTTTTGAAAGACCGATGAAAACATCTGAACCTTTTACGGCATCTTCAAGTGTTTCGATATCGGTATTGGCAATGAAATCTATTTTTTCAGGCGTAAGGTTCTCTCTTTTATGATTGATAACTCCTTTGCTGTCGCACATCAAAACGTTTTCTCTTTTTAGACCCAGAGAAATATATAAGTTGGTACAGGCAATGGCTGCCGCTCCGGCTCCATTAACCACCATTTTTACTTCATCAATTTTTTTATTGGCAATCTGTAATGAATTGATCAGGGCAGCAGCAGAAATAATTGCTGTCCCGTGCTGATCATCGTGCATTAAAGGAATATCCAGCTCTTCTTTCAATTTCTGCTCAATATAGAATGCTTCAGGAGCTTTAATATCTTCAAGGTTGATTCCTCCGAATGTGGGAGCAATTCCTTTTACAATCTGAATGAATTTCTCCGGATCCTTTTCATCAATTTCAATATCAAAAACGTTGATATCTGCAAAGATCTTGAACAAAAGACCTTTCCCTTCCATTACCGGTTTTGAAGCTTCCGCTCCGATGTCTCCAAGTCCTAATACAGCCGTTCCGTTGGAAATTACAGCTACCAGGTTTCCTTTACCCGTGTAGTCATACACAGTTTCCGGTTTATCATGGATCTCCATACAAGGAACTGCCACTCCAGGTGAATATGCCAATGATAAATCTCTCTGAGAAGAGTGAGGCTTCGAAGGAATAACTTCGATTTTTCCTTTAGGTTCGGCTTTATGATAATCTAACGCGGCCTGATTAAAGTTCTTTTCGTCGCGGTTGTTTTTACTTGACATAGAATTTTGTTTTTTATTAAAGTATATACTTAATATGGTAGTCTACTAAACTTTCGATAGGTTTCTGGACAACGTGCCCCACATTTAAATGAAGTTCTGCCGCAACAGAGCGGAGAATAGTTTCGTAATAATAAGCGATAGAGCCGATGAAATTGATCTCGGCTTCTTTTGATTCCTGATATGGAATAACCTGATATTCAAAGAAATTTTTCATTTCTTCGTATACCATATTTTTAAAGTAAGGATGATCCTTTCTTTCGATTACAAATTTGTTGAAATCTGCCAGCCAGGCATTCGGTCTTGGGCTGTGATACATGTTTTTCAGAGCATCTTCTATCTTAAGTCTGTAAGTCTGTTCGAATGCTGTATGAAGATCTGCAGGCAGTTTTTTCATAAAGTATCTGCGTACAAGCTGTTTTCCGATAGCACTTCCGCTTCCTTCGTCTCCCATAAGAAACCCTAGGGAAGGAAGTTCTATTTTAAGATTCTGACCATCGAAATAGCAGGAATTTGACCCTGTCCCTAAAATACATACCACAGCCGGCTTTCCGCTGTATGCGGCATAAGCTGCGGCCATAAGGTCTTCTTTCACAACAATGTCAGCTTTTGTGAATATTCTTCCAAGCTCTTCTTCAATAGTTTCACAGTTTTTTTTCACACCGCAACCTGAGCCATAGAAGAAAATCTTGGTTATTGAATTTTTGACTAATATAAGGCTGCTGTTCTTTTCTATTTCAGGAACAATAAGTTCTCTGTTGATAAAATTAGGATTAAAACCGATGGTTTCTGTTTTTAAAAACACTTTTTTGAAATCATCCAGTATTACCCAATCTGACTTGGTAGACCCACTATCAACAATAGCAACCATATTTTACATTTTAGTTTAAGGATGCTAAATTATGAATTTATCTTCAAATAGCGTTTAAAAACAGACTGGAAGCTTCTAATGTTTTATATCAGCTTTTTGATTATTGAACTTGATGAGCCAGTCCTCAATTTCATCTTCCAGATAGGAACTCTGAAGCATGATAGCATTGATAAAATCATCAGGCACGGGCTCATTGGTAGAGTTTTCAAGGTTCCACAATTCGTCTGCCATATTTTCATATTCTGAATACACTCTTTTGAAGCGGGAATTTTCTCTCTCAAGAGCTTCAATATTTTTTTGCTGAAGCTGGAATTTTCTGTATTTGTTTTGACTTTTCATACAAATATTGTTATAATTTGGGTCGTAAAGATTAAGGTAGTATGCGTTATACCGCACATTACAAGATAGAAAAAACCATCAACACAAGAAGTTGAAAATGAATTTATTATCAGGTTATAATTACATCATTCTGAATATTAAATTTAGAAATTATTTTGGTTCAAAAAAATAATTTAACAACTTTTTTCATTGTTTAACATATGCTTATTGCCATATGATCTGGCTCAAACTTTCAGATTCCTTTAACCATCACTGTTGTTATGGTTTTATACTTCCTAAAATAATGACAAAGACATTTTCCATTCATTATGAATAATTAGAAAACGGATAATCATACACTTATTTTTATAGAATACATTTCTACATCAGACTCAAAAAGAGACATATTTAATTAAAAATCAATTTATTATATTATTTTTTTATTTTAAAATAACCTTTTATTCTTACATTATAGACATATAGTTATAAATTTGCACTTCATATCTATTGAATGAGAGAATTACTAATACGCCAGAAACAGGTTTTGTTCTTCATTATTGCCGGTGGGCTCAGTGCCATTGTAGAGATTGGAAGCTTTAAAGCATTCAGCACTTACCTTCCGCATGTCTTCGCCAGAGAAACCAATTTTCATGGCATCCATTATCCTTTAAGTAATATTTTCTCTACGAGCTGTGGGATTATCACCAACTATTTTCTAAGTATCTGGTTTGTTTTTGAAAGAGGAAAGCATTCCAAAAGAAAAGAATTTGCTTACTTTATGGGCGTTTCCTTCATTTCAACCTTATTAAGTCTGGGCTTTTTCCAGGTTTTTTACAGCTTTATATTCAAGGATAATATCAATTTAATTTTTTATACCTTAAGCCCTGAAATGATCAGTAAGATTGCAGCAATCCTGCTGGTTTCCATTCTTAATTATTCAGTGAAAAAGAAAGTAATTTTTAACGGTTAAGCAGTGACGAAAATTTTAAATTATCTCTGGAGATTCTGGCTGCTGCTACTGGCGTTTGTTTTAACAGTCACATTAGGGATACCTGTCTATATTTTATCCTTTAATAAAAAACATTACAAATACGCTTACAAATTTATCCGTATCTGGTGTTTCGGAATGTTTTACGGCATGGGTCTGAGGTATGACCTCACCCATCTTTCCGACCAGAAAAAAGACAAAAGTAAACCGTACGTTTTTATATCCAACCATACCTCCATTATGGATATTATGCTTACCTGTATCCTGATGCCCCATCATCCGATCTGTTTTGTGGGCAAAAAAGAACTGGTAAAAATTCCGATCTTCGGTACCATATATAAAAGGATATGCGTAATGGTAGACAGAGGCAGCGCAAGAAGCCGTGCAGATGTCTACAGAAGGTGTGCAGAAAAAATGGAAGAAGGAAACAGCATCGCCATATTCCCGGAAGGCGGTGTTCCGGACGATACTTCTATTATTCTCGATGAATTTAAAGACGGGGCATTTACTTTATCTTCAAAACATCACTCCCCAATCGCAGTCTATACTTTTGTAGGTTTGAAGGAAATTTTCCCTTTCGACAGTGCAAAAGGCTACCCTGGGAAGGTGAAAGTATATTTTAACGGAATCATGGAACCATCAGATTCTCCGAGAGATCTGAAAGCAGAAGCCTATAAAGAGATAAAAAAAACATTGCTGGAACATTCTATTTAAAAGAAATAGTTATATTTGTTTGCGAAATTTTTAACAAACATGTCAAATTATTCTAAACAAACCAATTGGGGACAGTTTATTCCCTTGGTTACTGTGTTTTTTTTCTGGGGATTTGTTGCGGCAAGTAATGACATTCTCATACCAGTTTTCCAAAAGGCCTTTAAATTAAGCCAGACTGAAAGTATGCTCGTACAGATTTGCTTTTATGTAGCATACACCGTAGGTTCTTTAATTTATATGGCTGTTTCAAAAGGTTTGAAACAGGATCTTATTAATAAAATAGGTTACAAAAACGGCCTTATTTTAGGTCTCCTTATTTCTGCCTCAGGGACTTTATTGTTCTATCCGGCAGCTAATATGGCATCGTTTCCGTTAATGATCTCCGGCCTCTTCATTGTAGGGCTTGGCTTCTCATTACAGCAGATTGTTGCCAACCCGCTGGCTATTGAAGTAGGACCTACTGAAACAGGATCCCAGAGGCTTACAATGGCTGGAGGAATTAATAACCTTGGGACAACCATCGGACCGCTTATTGTATCATTTGCTATTTTTGGTGCCGCGTCTGCAGCCAATACAGAAGCTAGCATCGAAAGTGTAAAAATCCCTTATCTGATGCTGGGAGTTGCATTTGTGCTGGTGGCAATCATGCTTAAGTTCTCTTCTCTTCCTGCAATTACTCCTACCATTATAGAGGATACAGACGATGTTATTCCGGGAGATCACAAAAAATCGGCCTTTCAATACCCTCAGCTTGTGATGGGTATGATCGCAATTTTTGTATATGTAGGTGTAGAAGTTTCTACAGCAAGTAACCTTCCTGCCTATATGGAAAAAAGCTTAGGTTTCGAAACCAAAGATGTAGCACCCTATATTTCCTTATACTGGGCTTCATTGATGATTGGACGTTGGACGGGTGCGGTAGAAGCATTTGACCTGAGTGCCGGCTTCAAAAAGATCCTTAGATTCCTTGCCCCTTATCTTGCATTCGGTGTATTCTTGTTGGTGAATGCGATTGCAAAGCATGATCTTTCTCCATTCTACGTGTACGGTGCTGTTATCATTGTGATGATCATCTGTGACATTATGAGTAAAGGAAACCCTGCGAGAATGCTTTTGATCTTCTCTGTAGCAGGTATAGCTGCTCTACTGATAGGAATGTTTACAACAGGAATGGTATCCGTATATGCTCTTACCAGTGTAGGACTGTTCTGCTCTACCCTATGGCCTTGTATTTTTGCTCTTGCAATCAACGGTCTTGGGAAGCACACCAACCAGGGTTCAGGCTATCTGATCATGATGATCATGGGTGGTGGTATTGTAAGCTTTATCCAGGGGTATATTGCTGATAAGACCGATATCCAGTTCAGCTACATCGTGGGTGTAGTATGTTTTGCTTATCTTGCATTCTATGCAATCCGTGTAACGGGGATCTTAAAATCCCAGGGCATTGATCTGGATAAAATCTCTAAAGGCAGTGGGCACTAATACAACAAAAATAATATATAAGAAGAGATTTTGGGCAGGTGTATTACTTGCCCAATTTCTTTTGTTCTATGGCTTCTCCAAGTCCGGAACGATGATCTATTTCTTTGAACTTTTTTTTGAATATCAGAAAAAGATCCATCAGATACTTTTCAGCTGGATTCCTTTTTCTTTCGGAGATCTTATCTATATTCTTTTGGGAATTTTTATTTTGTACTGTCTTGTTTTATGTTTAAAAAAGAAAAGCAGAAACGGGGCTGTTTTGAAGCTTCTGGCTACAATTAATATCTTTTACTTCGTCTACCAGATCTTTTGGGGAATGCTGTATTTTCAGACTCCTGTCATCAAGAAGCTCTCCAGTCAGGAAGAACCTGAAATTAGCAAAGCAAAAACATTAGCCTTACGCTATTTAGAAAAATGCAAAGCTACCCGCCAATCGGTGCGGGAAGATAAAAACGGCATATTCATTATTACTGATCTTACCTCTATTCAGACAGAAATTTTATATCAGCAGACACGCTTACCGAAATATATATCGGATAAAAATGCTCCGAAGATCAATACTTTTAAGCCCAGCCTTTTTAAAAGTGTGATGAATTTCACCGGAATACTGGGCTATTACAATCCTTTTACAGCAGAAGCTCAGTATAATGCAGAGCTTCCCCATACCTTCATTCCGTTTACCTCTGCACATGAAAGCTCTCACCAGCTTGGTTTTGCCAGAGAGCAGGAAGCCAATTTCATAGGCTATCTGATGGGCGTGAATTCTAACAATACAGATCTACGATACAGTACTGAATATTTTACATTAAAAAGTCTTTTAAGATTTATTATTGAAGAAGATCCTGAATTTGTAAAATCAGTCCTCAGACAATATTCTCCTGCAATGAAAAGAGACCGGATGTACGAAAGAAGCTTTATTTTAAGACACCAGGGCTGGCTGGATGACTTTTTCGGGTTTACGAACAACCTGTTCTTGAAAAGCAACCAACAGGAAGGTGCGGTTACCTATTCTTACTTTATTGATCTCCTTTTAAACTACGAAAAGTAATAAACAAAAAAAGAATCGTATCAGGCGATACGATTCTAAAAACACAAATGATGAAAAAAAATTTATTACCTTGACTTGTTCCCTCATTCAAGGCGATGTAAAAGTACAATATATTTTATAAATACAAAAACATTTATATTGTTTTTTAAAACTTTAAGAAAACTTTATGACTTTTTAAGTTTTTTTGTGTTCAGTCTTGAAAATTAGAACTTTAACAAAAGACAACTTTCAATAATCAATCAGTATAAAAACTTAAATTAACCTAGCAAAAACCTACAAAACAAAACAATTGTTTAAAGATAAAATACTTATGTTTTTGTATTTTTTTCATAGCTATAAAATTAGAGTTATCTTATTCCGAATAAAGATATTTTTTAAATTCAACTCACTAATTTTTCAGATAAGTCTCTTTTTTGTCAAATCATTTTTAAAGGAAATATTTTTATAATATCGGAGCAGATAATCATAGATAATCATCTCGAACATTCGCTGGTTAGATACAAACATTCGGTTGATATTCATATGAAATATACTTTGAAAAAAAATATGCGCCGGATTGGGATAATATTTTAGTACATGTTGTAGCACATCTGAACAATTATTGATGTTTGTAATAATATCCTCGCTAAAAGGTAAATACTCATCCGTATCTGTAAATTCATCATATTTTGAGACAAAAGCTCTGTACTTTTTACCCAATACAGTATTAAGTCTCTTATCTGCCTTAAATTCCAGTTTAAAAGCACGATCAAATTCTCTAATCCAATCTAATTTTTCCTGAACGGATAAACCAAGATATTGTAAAGTTGTATCAATGTAAAAAAGAGATACTATAATTTTTTCTTCATCTTCAAAATGAAGATATTTATGAAGTATATAATCACTATTTTTCCAAAACAAAAATTCAGCATCTTGGATTGTTATTCCGCCATACCTTTCTATTTCTCTCTGATAGGTATCTAACACAAGTTCGGAAATCTCTCCTGAGTCAATAAAATCTTTCAAAGAGATTTTTATTAATGTAATGACCTTACTGAAGTTATCAAGATCTGAGAGTTCAAAGCGTATTCTCAAGTGGGGTTTTGGATCATTATAGCGTATAAAAAACCATTTCTTTATTAAGTTGTCATTCTGAAGCTTCTGTATCAGAGGCTTTACAGCTTCTTCCAGAATGATATCCGCAGTTTTTATTCCTGTATACAGTTTGATATACAGCCACTCACTTCCTGGAGCAAACTTTCTTATAATCTCTTGCATCTATGGGGTTTTATAAAGAGAAAAAACGAACTGATATGCAAAATCTTCTTTTTCGTTATAGAGAAATTCATTAATAATTATTGATTTCTTTAGAAGTATTGTTTCAATGAATAATTTTGAAGATACATAATTTTCAAGATTGAATATTAAAGTATTATCGCTTTGTACCCACTGTACCCATTGAGGAATTTGTCTTTTTCGCCGCCATTGCTTTAATGCAGATAAAAGCTGTTCTTTGTTATCAATGAATGTCGGTAACGGGCTGATTTCTTCTCGTCTGATCTTCCATTGGGCTTTTGAAAGGATTATATTTTGATATTCCACTCTGGGTAGAAAATGATAAATATTTTCAAGATCTCCCCAATTAAAACTTAGAGCAGGGCGATTATTTTGAGCATGAAAATCAGAAAGAAAATGATAGACTGGCAGCGAATTAAATGAGTAGTTATGCGCATTCGTCAGGTAAGGCTTAATTTCTTTATTCAATTTTTTTGAACGTAATATAATTTTATCATTCTTGACAGAAATCCACAGATCATCAATGGCAATTTGTTTTTCTTTTGACAATATGGAACGCCCAAGATAAGGAATTTCATAGTCTCTAAGTAATGGACGTCTGATGACATTTCCTATTCTGGCTTCAGGAAGATGAACAATTTCAGCTAATATTATATTGGGATTTTGTTCTTTCTCACAGTTTGCTATTGATTTTGTAAAGTTTTTTATTGCTGATTTTTCTGAACAGAATCTAGCCGACAGATTGGCAGCACTGCTTCCACCACTACTACTGAGATATAGTTTTTCCCCTTTTTCATCGGAAATTATTTCCGCCATCAACGACAATGTATCCGGAAGATCAGCCCATCGTTCTTCAAAATCCTTAAAATCATGATCATCGAGCTGAATAATATATCCTCTTTCCAAGGAACAGGCTTGTATTTTATGATTTAAAATAACCTGAACCGGACTTAGATGAATGTTGAGTTCGGGCTTTATTTGAATTTGTGGAATGAAGATATCGTCTAAATAAGAGTGGATTCCTTTTGTTTGATTCCCCTGGCTGTATCCAATTCCGATCTCTGTATCCATTACATAGGCTAGTGATACCTCTTCTGTTTCAAATCTTTCAGTAAAAGCTTTTTTAAATTTTTCAAAAATACTTTCTTGGGAAGTCAGTGTGAGCTTGTTTAAAAAAGCAACAGCTGTTTTTAATTCTTTTTTCCAATATACAGGCAGCTTATATTTATTCTGAAAATACAGATCTGTCTGAAACAGGTATTTTTGTTCATAGTCTGTGCTAAACGTTTTAATAGATTCTTCAATTTCTTTGTACAACAAAACTGGATTTACAATATTTCGATCTATTTCTTCCAGCTTTTCTTGAATAGAGTTCAGAACCTTTATCTGGCTCTGTGCTTCTACTTTTTTTAAAACTTTAATAATTACGTTCAGAAAATCGTCACCAGAAACATTAGGTTCTAGTTCACTGATCAAAACCTGATTTTCAATTAACTCATTAATAAATTCTGATGCATCTTCGTATGTGACTTCCTCATTGACCAGTACTTGAATCATTTGATCAATAGTACTTCCTGCTTTGCAGAAATTTAGAACTTCGTCCAATTCTACAGATCGATATGCTGATGAAATGATATATTCTCTTTTTCCTTCAGAGTATTCATATTCCAAATACCGAATCCGGTGCCCCACATTGTAAATACTGTTATTGGGAAAATAGCTTAGCCTGTTCTTTATTTCAGTAATTTTAGACAAACTTTCCGCCAGTCCCACTAAAAAATGCATATCCAGTTTTGTATCCCTGGTATACTCTCTATCGAAGCTATCAATAGTTGTATCATAAAAAATACCTAAGCCAATACCTGAAAATAATCCGAATGGTGTACAACGATGACTCATCCGGTTATGGTATTTTCTGATTGTATCTTTCAGCTTTTCAATTTTCTTTGTTGGAAAACTTTTGTCGGTATGTACCCATTTTTCAACCTCTTCATAAAGGTAAGGAGATGCAAGATAAATGGCCTCCTGAAATACAGGATCCATACAAAACTCCTTCAATTCATCTTCTGAAAATTCATCATATTGTGCCTTTTTCAGAAAATCTTTGAGTGAAAACAGGGATGATCGGAAAATATATTGATCAAAAAATTGGTAAGGGAAACGGGGCATTATTTACGGGGCTGGTCTTTAGGTTGGTAGTCGGGATGTCCCAACTGCCAAAAGGCAAATGCAAAGATATCACTTAGATTGGAATATCGCTGAACAGCCGGAATATCTCCACCGTGCCCGCCTTCATAATCTACTTTCAAAAGTATAGGCTTGTCAGAGGTATTATTTACCAATAATTTAGCCATAAATTTAGTAGACTGCCAAGGAGTAACTCTTGGGTCATTAATTCCTGTAGTAATTAAAACAGCAGGGAATTTAACTCCTTTTTTAATATTCTGATAGGCATCCATTTGGAATAAATCTTTAAATTCGTTCAGCTTATTTACTGAACCAAATTCCTGTACCGAGGTTTTACCAACTCCACCCAATTCATTTCTTAGCGCATTTAAAATACCTGATTCTATTATGACAGCACCAAACAAATCCGGTCTTTCAATCATTGCCATTCCGTCCGTAATTCCTCCTGCACTACCGGCCCAAATTGCTATTTTCTTTGACGATGTATATTTTTGGGTGATTAAATATTCTGTACAAGCAATCAGATCTTTCCACGAGTTGGGTTTCTTATTTTTTTGCCCGTCGATATGCCAGTTGGTTCCTTTTTCACCGCCTCCTCTTATATGAGGAACAGCAATTACCCCTCCCTGCTTCGCTAATAATAAATAGCTAATGGCAAAGAAGGGATAAAACGATTCTCCATAAGCTCCATAACTTTGCATGAGTACAGGAGCCGTCCCATCTCTTTTGATATTCTTATTGTAGATTAATGACAAAGGAACTTCTGCACCATCATAAGATTTAACGGTAATTTCTTCTACAGTAATATCTTTAAATTCAGGATATTCAACTGCAGGAACAAGATTTTCAAGAGTAAATGTATTTTTCTGTAAATCATACCGGAACCGCTGTTCCTGATTGACCCAACCTGAACAACTTACCCATATATCTGAAAAATCCTTCCCTTTTGTTTTTAGATTAATATCACCAGATACGTAGGGAAGTTTTATAGATGTTTCGGTTCCTTTGTTATAGAAATACAATTTGGCTTCAACACCATTTTTTACTGTTACATAATAGATCCCATCTTTCGTTATAACGTGACTTTTGAATACTTCATCCTTCTTCTCCGGTACTAAAACTTCGGGATTCTTAAAATCGGGATTTTTCAGATTGGTTTTACACAATTTATAATTAGGAGAATTATATCCTGATAAAAAGATGATCTCCTCACCTACTAATCGAATAAAGTAAACCTTATCCTCTTTATTGTATAATGGTTTCCAATTTTTCTTTCCTTTCAGAAGTTCATCTTTCTTAATAATAAATGTTTTTCTGTAATCCTCGGCATCTACCAGCATGCCGATATAATATTGATCTTCAGGATTAAAAACCAAAATAGCAGGATACTTTTCTTCTGAAATTTTCAGCTCAGGATTGTTGACATTTGAAAAAACATCATTTAATTTTTTAGGATCCTGGCCAATTTTGTACAGGACAGATTGAGTATTTTTATTGAGATGTTCAGATAAAGGATCTATAACCGGATAGTGAATATAAAAAAAGCCGGAATTATCTTCAAGCCAATTAATCCCTGCAATACTGGAAGGGTCTGCGTTGGTAATAGTCTCAGAACTTATAGATTTAGTTTTAACATCAATTACAATTACTTCTGACAACTCTTTTCCTTTTTCGGATAAAGATATTGCCACTTTGCTCCCATCCCAACTGGGACTTATGAGATTAATAATAAAATCATGTCCGGTTTCTGAATTATCCTTTTTAAATGATGAACTGAAATTAACAGGATCATAGAGAAGCTCTTCTTTTCCCGAAAAACCTTCTCTATAAAACGCCCTGGCAATCTTCTCATTCCCATATTTTTTTAAATAGAAATACTTATCTCCAGCTGTAATTCTTAAATTAGATATTGAATAGCCCTGTCTTTTATCCAGTTGTAGTCTCTGGACCATGTAATAATCTCTATTTGGAATCTTACTTAGAACAGAATTGGAATAACTCGTTTGAGATTTCATCCAATTTACCACCTCAGGATCCTGAAGTTTTTCTAAATTTCTGTATTCATCAACTATTTTAGTATCAAAATAGTCATCAATAACCGGGACAGAAGGAGCCAAATAAGTAGACTGAGCTATTAATAAACAAGAAAAAAATAAGATAGGAATAGTAGTTATTCTATTTTTTATCATAATTCAGAAATTACGGGTTCAATTTTATTGAACAATAATAAGAAATTGAAAATAGATTTGAAAATACTATTGAGTAGGAAGCTGGCCGCCACCTTGGGGTTTACTTGCGTTTTCAGGATTTGTACACTCAACTCCTTCAAAACCTTCAGTACCTTGCAGTAAAGTAAGACCTCCATATATTTTTCCTGGATTAGTTACTTTGGCCATTTGTAATTTCTTTAATGATAACTTTTTCTCACTCTTGTTTTCTTTTTTCATTGTATGTAAGTTTAATTTTAGATAACAAAGAAAACGATTTTTTTATTACTGCAGATGATTTCACTTTATAGATTCATGAATTTAACAATATAAACTGCACTATAACAAATAGTTAAAAATAAAATCATAAATAAAGAAGGAAAATTAAATTTAGAAACTAAAATGAATATTTTTGTAAGATAATTATCCACGATGACGAGATTTAAATATTATATATTCTTTTTGTTTATCAATTTAGTTTCCGCTCAAAAGAATTCTATTAATTCCTTAAAAGAATATACATATACGGATCTTCAAAAAAAGTTTTACGAGTATGGTAAAATAGAGAAAACTAATGAAGCTAAAAATCTTGCTAAATATTACCTACAAAGGGCCAAAAAGGAAAAAGATAATGATCAAATAGCAGAGGGATATGTCTTGATGCACTTTAACGAAAACCTTCCAAATGCTTTAAAATATCTTGACAGCCTTGCAGTCATCACAAAAAATTCAACGAAAAATACTTATCCTGCAAGAGTGTATTTACTAAAAGGCAATGTATTTTTCAATTCCGACAACCAGGTAAAGGCCTTAGAAAACTATATTCTGGGATTAAAATATGCTAAAGAAAAGGAAAATAAAAGGCAGATTGCTATTGCCGATATCAGTATTGCAAATCTTCACAACTATATAGGAAAACATCACGATGCGATAAAAACATTGAAATATTATCTGCATAATGCTGATTATTTATATGAATCTGAGCTTCAGGATATTCATCTAAATCTGGCCAGCTCTTATCAGGACATTAATAAAATAGATTCTGCCAATATTCTAATCAAAGAAGGATTGCTTTCTTCAAAAAATGATGAGTATCTCCACAATAAATATTTATCTCTTTTTGGATTATCCAGTTTAAAACAGAAAAATTACAAGGTTGCTATTGACAGCCTGAATAAAAGTACTAGCTTCTTTTTGACCAAACATAATGATATGGCTCTTAATTATGCTCTGATGTATCTGGGACAGGCATATGCCGGAGCAAACCAAAAAGAGAACGCTGTAAAAAACTTCATCAGGATAGATTCTGTTATACAGAAAACAAATAATACTTTTCCGGAGCTTCGTGATGTATATACCTATTTAATAGATTATTATAAAGAGAAAAATGATAAAGAAAATCAGCTTTATTATATCGAAAGATTTTTAAAAATAGACAAAATCCTGGATTCTCAGCTTTGGGTTTTATCGAGGGAACTCCCTAAAACCTACGATACTCCCAACTTACTTAAAGAAAAGGAAAGCATTATTAAAGATTTAGAGTATAAGCGGGTCATTTTATATTGCTCAATCGGTCTTCTTATTGCAATACTTATACTTCTTGCCTACCTTTATTCTAAGTCTAAGAAAAAAGAAAAAGAACATAGAAGAATTGCCCAGGAACTTATTCAGAAAGTTCATGAAGACCAAGGTGCAACTGATCATCACAAAGAAGATACTCTTACTGAGATACCACTGGAGGAAGTTAAAGATAAGAACGTGAGCATTATTTCTCAGGATCTAACTCAAGCTATCTTAAAAGAACTTGAAATTTTTGAAACTAAAGAGCATTTTCTCAATAAAGGAATAACGTTAGGCAGTCTTGCAAAAAAAATCAAAACCAATTCTAAATATTTGTCTGAAATCATTAATACCCAAAAAAGAAAAAATTTCGCGGGGTATCTTAATGATCTCCGCATCGACTATGCTATCACCAGACTGGCAAAAGATAAAAAATTTCGTTCTTATAAGTTCCCTGTTATAGCCGAGGAGCTAGGATATAATAATGAGCAGGCATTCACTTTAGCATTCAAAAAAAGGACAGGAATTCCACTTTCTTCCTATTTGAAAGAAATTGACAAAGTGGAAGAATAAAACCTAAAACAACAACAACAATTTGAATATCTGATAATTAACATTTATTAATTCATAAAAACATCTCATAATTTTATGAATTTATAAATCATCTTCTTGGATAATTACCCTCATTCCCACATCTTTGTTCCAGGTAAAAACACAAATTTATTCTTTTGTATGTGTACAGTACAGAATGTAAATCCAAGAAGCTGAAAGAACTTTCCATGAATGATAATCAGGATATTGACAATAAGTTTAAAGACTCAGTTCTAGAAGTGATTGAAATATATGCTCCTTTTTATCAAGCTGTTGATCAATCCTCTTTTCAGATTCTCAATGAAACCACTTCAAGAATTTATAGTTTTATTTTTACAACTGTAAAGAAATTGCTTTTAAGACCATAGAAATATTTGGATTTAGTATTAACTTTAGCCATGAAAACATTAAAATATCCGCTTGCGGAAAAGTAGATCTAAAATATTTCACCACCAATCTCTCAAAAATTCTTGAAGCGGTCAATCATAATTCATGCTTTACACAAAAAAATAGGAATTAATATGTACGGTAATATAAAGAACTGCCCTCTAATGTCCGAAAGTACCGGAAACATTTATGAATTAACCCAGAAAGAAACATTAGAAATACCTGGCTTTAAAAATATTGGAATCTCACCAAAGATCATATGAAGTGTGTAAAGACTGTGAATTCAGATATATCTGCACAGACTGCCCCACTTACCTGAGTTGATAAAAAGCTAAAGAACACCTAATTTTTAAAAAAAGATACACCTGATAAATCAAAACTAAAACATTTTTTTTCTTTAACAAATTATTGATATTCAAATCAAATCCACCAACACATCCTTATATCTCACCATTAATAGAAAAAAAATTTGTTTTTTTAAAACATCTACGTATTTTAGTTAAAAATATTACTATGATTTTCGACAAGCTAATTAACTATCTAAAACTCGATAAACAGGAATTTTCTTTCCAGTTCAATTCTCACCCCAACTATCCTTCAGCATTGGCTTTTAGCGATACGCTTAACTTTATGGGCGTAAAAAATGATGCTTACGAACTTGATAAGGAATATTGGGACGAGCTGCCGGAAGAGTTTATCGCGATCGTAGATAACTCCTTTTCTCTGGTAAAGAAATCTGGAGCCAGTTATTCGGTTTATTCTGAAAAAGCTAAGACACTTAATAAAGAAGAACTTCATAAAAAATCAACAGATTTCGTCCTGCTTTTTGAAAAGACTGAAAATGCGGAAAGTAAGGCGGCGTTTGATTTTAAACCTCTTCTGTATGTTGTTTTTGCAATCATTCTGGGCTATTCTTTTTTCACCCAAACAATATTCGAAGCTATTTTTAATGTTCTTTCCCTGGCTGGAGTCTATATTTCGCTGGAAATTTTCAACCAGAAATTCGGAAGTACTTCTACAGTAATCGGAAGTATCTGTGGAGATACCTCTGCCAAACAGACTACCAATTCATGTGACAAGATCATCAAACAGGATAAAACAAGTATTCTCGGTTTAAAGTTCTCTGATTTTTCTCTGATTTACTTTACAGGGCTTGCTATACTGGGGATTTTTTTACCGGCGACAGCTTATATTGTGAAAGGGTTTACACTTGTTTCCGTACTGGCCATTGCCTATTCATTATATATCCAGGCTTTTGTAGAAAAGACTTTCTGTAGAGTATGTCTTCTGATTATTTCAATTTTGATCGGGCAATTAGTGCTTAGCATTCTGTTCTTCCAGAGCACACCGTTCAGTATAGGGATACTTTTATTAACAGCTGTTCTGTGGATTCTTGTTTTCTCTGCTGTTTTATATTTCAGCAACATACTTTCCCAAAAAGAAAGTCTTCAGAAATCAAACGCTAAAAACCTCAGATTTAAAAGAAACTATGAACTTTTCAAAAGCCAGCTTTTAGAAAATGAAAAAATAGAATTCCAGGATACCGAGACTTTCGTATTGGGAAATAAAGACTCTAAGCTTCGTCTTTCCATCGTCTCCAATCCTTATTGTGGTTTCTGTAAAGACGGCCATAAGATCATGGAAGGACTTCTTGAAAAATATCCTGATGATATTTCTGTACAGATCCGTTTCAACTATTCTCCGGAAAGAGCTGATGAGAAATACACCAAATTACTTTCAGCCTTTAAACATATGTATGACAACAAACCTCAAAAAGAATTTTTGAAAGCTGTTGAAGAATGGTTCGAGACCAGAGATGAAAACAAGATCGTTTCTCTGTCAGGATCGGCTGCAACAGAAGATTTGACGCCATTTATTGAAATAACGAAAGATAATAACAATTCCGGTTTAAACTTTACCCCTATTTTCATTCTGAACGGACACCAGTTTCCGGACAAATATGATCGTGAAGATATTTGGTTTTTCGTTGATGAATTAATGGAAGATGAGGACTTTCAATAAGAATCTTTTCGGAATTGAAAAATTCACTATCTTAGGAAAAAATAAAAGCGGATTCTGAAAAGCTTTAAAGAGTAGGAAAACAAAACTTAATAACACCATGAAAAATCTGAAGAAACTTTCAAGAGAAAACTTGAGAATACTTAGAGGAGGAATCACCGAAGAATGTGCCCGTATTCAGTCTTCCGCCAGCTACTGTGTTTTTAAAACGCAGGGCCAGTGCTCAGCAGCTGATCAGGAAATGTTCATCTGTGTCAATGCATGCAATAAATGGTGCTATTATTAGCCGATGATTAGTTAAGTATAACAATGAATAAAGTAAAAAATGTCGTCATATCGTGACGGCATTTTATAATGAGTATAAATTTTGAAGAAATTTCCCTTTTATAAACAGCCGGATGCTAAAGACTGCGGACCAACCTGCCTTAGAATCGTAAGTAAATATTACGGCAGAAGTATCTCTCTGCAGCAAATCCGTACACTTTCTGAAACGACCCGCGAAGGAAGCAGCCTTTTAGGATTGAGCGATGCATCAGAAAATTTAGGATTCCGTTCTCTTGGAGTCCAGATCGATTTTAATACCCTTGCAGAAGAAGTCCCCTTCCCATGCATTGTTCACTGGAACAAGAACCACTTTGTTGTAGTCTATAAAATTGATAAAAATAATAAAGTCTATATTTCAGACCCGAGTTACGGACTGATTACCTATACCCGCGAAGAATTTATTAAATTATGGATCGGGGAAAATGCCAACGAAAATACAGAAGAAGGAATTGCCCTTATTCTTGAAACAACACCCGCATTTTTCCAAACGGAGTTTGACGCGACAGAAAGTAAAGCCAGTTTTTCTTTCCTTTCGAAATACCTGCTCAAATACAAGTCACTTGTTATACAGCTTGCCGTAGGTCTTTTGGCTGGAAGTTTACTCTCGCTTATTTTCCCGTTTCTTACCCAGAGTATTGTAGATGTCGGGATACAGAACCAGGATCTCAACTTTATTTATGTTGTGCTTCTTGCCCAGGTTATGTTATTCTTAGGGAGAATGGGAATTGAAGTGATACGAAGCTGGATCCTCCTCCATCTTTCCGCAAGGATTAATATTTCTATTATCTCGGATTTCTTTATCAAACTGATGAAGCTGCCTATAAGCTTTTTCGACACCAGAATGACGGGAGATATCATGCAGAGGATCAACGATCACCATAGAATAGAACAGCTGTTGACAAGTTCCTCGTTAAATACGCTTTTTTCACTTGTCAACCTGATTATCTTCAGTATTGTCCTGCTGTTCTATGATTACAGGCTTTTTATTGTTTATCTTGTAGGAGCAGCTTTATATATCGGATGGATCAGTTTCTTCCTTAACAAGAGAAAAGAACTGGATTATAAAAGATTCTCTCAGGTTTCACAGGAGCAGAGTAAAGTTATTGAGCTGATCAACGGTATGCAGGAAATTAAAATGCACAATGCAGAAAAGCAGAAACGTTGGGACTGGGAATTCTTACAGGTAAAACTGTTTAAAATCAGAATAAAATCTCTCTCTCTGGAACAATGGCAGTCTGTAGGAGGAAATTTCATCAACCAGATGAAAGATATTCTGGTAAGTTTCCTTTCTGCTAAATTGGTTCTGAGTGGCAACCTTACTCTGGGGATGATGCTTTCGGTGCAGTATATCATTGGACAGCTGAACAGTCCTTTGCTGCAACTTATTGATTTTATCAAACAGACTCAGGATGCTAAGATTTCCCTGGAAAGATTGGGCGAGATCCATGATAAAGAAGATGAAGAAGACAAAAATGAGCAGTATGCAGGAGAGATACCTCAGAAAGACATTGATGTCAATAATATGTCATTCAGGTACATTGGGTCTGATGTTCCTGTATTTGAAGATCTCAGCCTTACCATTCCTTACCAGAAAACTACAGCTATCGTAGGCGCCAGTGGAAGTGGAAAAACTACTCTTCTGAAACTTCTGATGAAATTTTATGAACCTAATTCGGGAGAAATTAAGCTTGGAAATACGCAGTTACGAAATATTTCTCCAAGATTCTGGAGAGATCATTGCGGAGTAGTCATGCAGGAAGGCTATGTTTTCAATGATACCATAGCCAATAATATTGCGGTAGGTGAAGACCACGTTGACAAACAGAAACTGAGGCGCGCCGTTGAAATTGCCAATATCAAAGATTTCATAGAAAGCCTTCCGTTAAGTTATAATACAAAGATAGGAAACGAAGGTGTGGGAGTCAGTGGCGGCCAGAAGCAGAGACTTTTCATTGCCAGAGCGGTTTATAAATCTCCTGAATTTATCTTTTTTGATGAAGCTACTTCTGCTTTGGATGCCAATAATGAAAAAGTGATCATGGAGAATCTGGAGCAGTTCTTTAAAGGGAAGACGGCAATCGTAATTGCCCACAGATTATCAACAGTAAAACACGCCGACAAAATTATAGTTTTAGATAAAGGCAAAGTGGTAGAGGAAGGAAGCCATGCTGAATTGGTCTCCCTAAGAGGAGAATACTACAGACTGGTTAAGAATCAGCTGGAATTAGGAAATTAATAATATCCTCCCTAAATACAGGGAAATTCTATTTTACAACATGAAAGAAGACATCTTAGATAACATAGAACTCCGCTCTGAAAGTGTTCAGGACATTCTCACGCAGCCTCCTCATTGGATGATACGCTGGGGGAACAGCATTATATTAATTATACTCCTGCTTATCCTTGTGATGAGCTATATCATCAAGTACCCGGAATTTGTTTCCGCCCCCGTTATTGTTACATCCCAAAATCCACCTGAAAAAATAGAAGCCAGAACCAGCTCAAAAATTGAAAAGATCTTTATTAAGGATCATCAGGAGGTTAAGAAAAATGATGTATTGATGGTGATGCAGTCTACAGCAAATTATAAAGATGTTCTGGAACTGAAAAAACTTGTAGATTCTATTTCTCCCAATGAGCTCAGCTCTTTTCCGATTGCACAGACATCCAGGTTCAAACTTGGCGAATTGCAGGGGGATTACAATAGTTTTGCAAAGGCTTTTCAGGATGAGGAACTTTTCACCAGACTTCAGCCTTACGCCCCGGAAAATATTGCAGCCAATCAAAGTATCTCAGAATACAGAGGAAGAATTGCAACCTTAAAACAACAGAAAAGCTTAGAATTAGCTAAATATGAATTATCAAAGAAAAGTTATCAGAGATCACAGGAACTTTTCAACCAGGGAGTAATTGCTTCCGTAGAACTTGAAAATGAAAAAATAAAATATCTTCAGGCCCAGCAGAATCTTGAAAATCTTAATATTTCCATATCTCAAATGGATGAAGGAATTTCCAATCTGAATAAAACTAAAAGCGGAACAGCCATTAATACGGAAAAAGACAAAATTACATACTCTTCACAGACTTTACAGCTTTTTGAACAGCTTCGCAAATCTTTAAAGCAGTGGGAACAAAATTATCTTGTTATTTCTTCCACTGATGGTATGGCCAGCTTTCAACAGTTTTTCGGAGAAAATCAATTCGTAAAAGTGGCAGAACCTATTCTTTCCATACTTCCTACAAACAAGGAAAAGCTGGTAGGAAGAATGTCTGTCCCTACTATTAACTCAGGAAAGGTAACTACAGGCCAAAAGGTATTGATTAAACTTGATAACTACCGTTTCCAGGAATATGGTATTGTAGAAGGAAAAGTACAGAATATTTCCCTGATTCCTGATGATAAAGGAAATTATTATGTAGATATCACACTTCCTAAGGGATTAAAAACAAGTTATAACAGAAATCTTACCTTTGATAAAGAGCTTAGAGGTAATGCAGAGATTGTAACACAGGATTTGCGGCTTATTGAGAGGTTTTTCTACCAGATCAGAAAATTACTGGGGTACCAAAGTTAATCTGCCCTTTAAACATATGAATAAAACCGTAGCCGTTATAAGCTACGGTTTTCTATTTATAATATTAATAGAGTTCGATAAAGTCTTTTTGATGTTGCCAGCCCGAAGAGTGAAGTTGAAGCATAATCGTAGGACAGTTTCACATTACTACTAACCTTGGCCAAAGTCCCGGAGTAAAAAGGATCCGAATTATGATAATGAATTACTGAAAACTTAGAGTAAATAGTTTTAATCCATCTTAAAAAAGTATAATAATTATTTTATTCAAAATAAAAAAGGGAAAGTAATATGTATTACTTTCCCTTCTATTGTAGCGAAGACGGGAATTGAACCCGTGACCTCAGGGTTATGAATCCTGCGCTCTAACCAACTGAGCTACCTCGCCGTTTTGGTGGTGCAAATATAGAAAATATTTGTTTACCACCAAAATTATTTTAGCTTAAAATATTCCAAAACATTACCTACATGGTCTGGCTTATTGATTATCTTATTGTTAGCATCTAAAATAAAATAGGTAGGCGTTGCATGAACATTATAGGTATCTACATAACTGCTGTTCCATCCTCTTAATTCAGAATCATTGATCCAAGGAAATGCAGCAATCTTCTGGGTATAGGAATTCTTATCCGTATCTAAAGACAGCCCGATAATCTGTATATTTTTCGCTTTTAAATCATTGTATTTTGCCAGAAGCTGAGGCATCTCGCTTTCGCAATGAGAGCATGTGGATGACCAGAAAACAATTACTTTCTTATCAGCTTTCACATCATACAGTGATTTTGCAGTTGTATTGGCCGGTGACTGGAATTTAACATTGGGAAATGCTGCCCCAATCTCCACGTTAGCATTGGATTTTAAAGTTGTGGCCAATCTGTCAGTGATGGTACATTTAAGGTTTTTTGCAAGTGTAAGATATTTGGTTTTGAGCTCTGCCATATCGTAGACATCAAAAATATCAATCAGCTCCGACAAAACGGTCTGTCCTCTGGGAGTTTCGACTTTTAAACGGTCTAAAAGGGTATCTACTGAGCCTGCCACATTGGTATTACCTCCTGAATTAAGATAGGAAACCAAAACTGGCCTTAAAAGCGAAGAAGATTCAAGCATGTCGTTGGATTTATCCAGGAAGTTGACAATATCATCCTGGCTGACCTTTTTAGCAGGATCTGTCGAGTTAGACAGAAATTTATTATAGTTGGTATTATAATAAGAAATAAATGGATGTTGGGCTGCATCAATACTGTTACTCATTCCGGAAAGTCTTTCCATCTCGCTTTTCAGCGCTTTTCCGAACTCAGTATTATCTTTATAATATTCTTTAATCTGCGCCAAAGCCGGAAGAATAAGTTCTTTTTTCTGAGAACCTTCCTGCTGCTTGCTCATCAGATCATTAACTTCATCAAGATAGATAACATCTTTGAGCTTATTATTCTGAACATCCATTTTAATACTTACATTTTTATTTTCCGAAACAAAGCTTACCGCATTATTTGAAGCCGGAAAATAAACCTTCATCATTCCCATATAATGGTTTGGATATTTGAAGGTCCATGTATTATTCTTGATCTGTTCTTTGGTAACGATTATATCTTTCGAACCGTTTAGTGTATATAGAATGGCATCCTGATCTTTGAATTCTGCAGGAGCCTGAATTGTAACAGTAAACTGAGCCTGCAAAGAAAATGCAGTTAATACTGCAGATAATATATAAATCTTTTTCATAAAGTAAAAATAAAAAAACTCCCTGACTAATCAGAGAGTTTAATGTTATTTTAATAAAATTTTAGGCTTTTAGGCTCTTGAATTTCTTTGTATAGAATAAAATAAGCGCAATGGCAACTACAGACAGTGCATAAACATACATATCGATAGGTGATGCAACTCCTCCGGGGCCTACCCCGCCGGTACCACCATCTTCTGGCGCTGGTGGTATTTCATCTGCCGCCTTGACCAGTAGGGCACCAAAAAAGAAAAGAGCAAGTACTAGTTTATTAATAGTTTTCATAATATTTATTTTAAGATTTTAGTGTTAACAGTTTCTCCTTTATCAGAAACAATTTTTACAACATAAGAATTTTTAATCGCTCCATTCAGCTCAATTACAAAATCCGTAGATGTATTAACTGCTTTTTTAGAGATAACCAGTTTACCGCTCATATCATAAACTTCAATATCTGCTTTTTTCCAGTTTGGATCGAATCTAACAATGTAGTTGGTAATTTCTGGATTATATACCACCATTGTTCTTGAAGGTGTAGCAACCGTTTCTTTTGCAGCTAACACCACATTACTTGGCTCACCATAATATAAATCATAAGATGCAACAGCATTAGATGCAATACCATTTTGTGTTGCAGGCTGTAGAGTACCGTCCGATGCTTTATAGTAAAAGCCGATACCTGCAGATAATAAGTGAGTTCCTGCTGGAACTAACTCTCCATTTTCTCTTATTTCAAATTTGTAAGACTTAACTTTACCTGTATCATAATTTACAAGTTTAACATTCTTACCTTGAAAGTTACTTTCATTGGCTTCATTAATGTATAACCAATATTTAGCAGTATAGTTTGTATCATAACCACCAGTCAAAGCTTCTTCAAATGTACCGATGATGTTTTTTCCTGCCGTAGCCTGAACTGTAGTTGCTACAGAAGTCTGATGACCTGTAACAGCATTAGGTGAAACTACATAATAAGTTCTTGCCACTTCATTCCCTGAGGCATCTAGGCCAATTACTCCAAGCTGTTTTATTGTACCATCGATACTTTTCGCTCCATTTCTAGCGGCAGTAACACTGTAATCAGTAGTAGCAGCTCTAACAGTTGAGCTAAATCTTCTTAGGGTATTAAAATTTAATGTCTGGGAAGAATTATCTCTCAATTTCAAAACAAAAGTTTGCATTGGCTTGATGATCATACCAACATCTCCAACCGGAACTCCATTTACATCATAAGTCTGAATCAATGCTCCAGTACTATAGGCATTCCCTTGCGAGCCTACAACTACAGTTCCCGGGTCATATCTTACACCCCAGATATTTGTAATATAGTTTCCGTCATTAACTGCACCAACGCCTCCCGGTTCTTGCTGACCTATTCTTGATAAATCAAGGTTAGTTAGGAAAGGGTTTCCGAACTGGTAGATATTCTTACCATAAGTAAGAGTCCAAGGAGTAATTGTAGTTTCAAACTGATCCTGCAGGTAGGTATTGTACCTTTCATTGTATCCGTTGATACCAGTACCACCTGGCCCAAAATTAACATTCCCTGCATTCTGAAGAGTTGTAGCAGAAGCAAATGTTGCATAAGGACGACCATTAATAGTATGCATAGCGCTACTTACATCTAAGTTGTTATTGTTAGATCCAAGCATGTAGTACGCAGAACCATTACTGGTTGTAAGGGATAAATTTGGATAGTGATCAGCAATAGCTGCAGTATTGTTCCATTTTAAAATTTCGTTTTGGCTTCTTCTTACAGTGCCAAATGTTTTACCCAGTTCAGTGGATAAAGTACTCATGGTTTTACCAAAGAAAGGTAAACCAACTTGTTGATAATAATTTCCAGTACCATTCTTTTTGGTTCTGAATTCCTTACTTACGATTCCAGTAATCTGTCCTTGGCTTAAGCCTTCAACATATAGCTGCCCGTAAGTAGACACATCGTCAGTAGCTGTGGGAGTATTAAGTCTTAAAATGATATTTCCGCCATCGGTTTTATCTGCACCGGTAGCAGTAATTGTTTTAAAAGCATCTCCAGATACACCTACAACCATAACGTTTCCATGCACATCCAAAAGACCATTTCCTTTTGTTTGTACACCTCCACCGCTATAAACTAGGGTACCTTCGCTTACATACATATTAGCATTAGTGTCAACATGACATAGTATCTGCGCCTGAACAGAGTAACTAATTGCTAAAAGACCTATAGCAAATAAACTTTTTCTCATTGTATAAATTATTTGTGTGTTAATACAATCTTCACCCGCAAAGGTAAGATTTTTTTTTAAAGAAAAAAAAAAATCTTATTTATTAACAAAAATATTATCTTCAGTTAATATAATTTCTTTTTCTTCACCTATTGAAAACATATAGTCTTCCAATACCTTTTCGGTTGTTCCTCTTAAACCTCTGGCGCCCAATCCTTTTTCGATAGTCTCTTCTACGATCTTTTCAATAGCACCGTCGGTAAATACCAAATTCGTGCCATCCATTTTGAAAAGTTCCACAAACTGATTGATGATCGAGTTTTTAGGTTCTTTCATGATTCTTACCATGGTCTCTTTAGTGAGCTTATCAAGGTAAGTAATGATTGGAAATCTTCCTAAAAGTTCAGGAATTAAACCGAAAGAACGAAGATCGATTGCGTTAATATGGGTCAGTACATATTTTTCTTCATCAGTCTTATTGATTTTTTCTGAACTGAATCCTATGGCCTGTTTGTTCATTCTTCTTTCGATGATTTCTTTGATCCCGTCAAAAGCACCTCCGGCAATAAACAGGATATTCTGGGTATTTACCTGGATATATTTCTGATCCGGATGTTTTCTTCCTCCCTGAGGCGGAACATTCACAATACTTCCTTCCAGAAGCTTCAGCAGTCCCTGCTGTACACCTTCTCCGGAAACGTCTCTTGTAATACTTGGATTATCTGATTTTCTTGCAATTTTATCGATCTCATCAATAAATACAATTCCTCTCTCTGCCTTTTCTACATCATAATCTGCAACCATAAGAAGTCTTGAAAGAATACTTTCCACATCTTCCCCTACATAACCGGCTTCCGTAAGAATAGTAGCATCTACGATACAGAATGGAACGTTAAGCTCTCTTGCAATGGTTTTTGCCAGAAGAGTTTTTCCTGTACCGGTTTCGCCTATCATAATGATATTCGATTTTTCCAGTTCTACTTCTCTGTTTTCGTCCTGCGCGTGAAGCAGTCTTTTATAATGGTTGTATACCGCGATCGAAAGCTGCTTTTTGGCCTGATCCTGCCCAATCACATATTGGTTAAGGAATTCTTTGATCTGTTTCGGTTTCTTAAGTTCGTCTATATTGGCTGCAGGAGAAGATCCTGTTTTAGAAACGCTGTCTTTTACAATAACATGCGCCTGTTCGATGCAGTTCTCGCAGATAAAGCCACTCTGCCCGGAAATAAGCATCTGTACTTCATTTCTTTTTCTGCCGCAGAAAGAACACTGATTTGAATTCATACTATATAATATATGTTAAAGAAAATCGTAAAAAATTTCTTTTTTACGATTTTATGCTTTTAAGAATTAATAATTGAGTTTTGTATCTCTTTATATTCTTCGTCTGTTAATTTAAGTCTTTCATTTCTGAAGTTCATGTCTTCCATCTTGTTTAAGGGAATAAGATGGATGTGTGCATGGGGTACTTCAAGTCCTACAACAGCTACTCCCACTCTTACGCAGGGAACAGCATTTTTAATCTTTTTGGCGACCTGCTGGGCAAATCCCCAAAGGTTTTTATATTCGTCACTTTCCAGATCAAAGATCAGATCAACTTCTTTCTTAGGAATGACAAGGGTGTGCCCTTTCACCAAAGGCATGGCATCAAGGAGTGCTATGAAATTATCATCCTCAGCAATTTTGTATGAGGGAATTTCACCATTGATGATCTTTGTGAATATACTGCTCATTGTTTATAAAAGTTAGAAATTAGAAGTTTGATTCCGGATTATACTTACTTAGACTATAGAGTGATGTCTAATACTTCAAAAGACAGTTTGTTTCCGTTTGGCAATGTAATATCTGCCGTTTCGCCTATTACTTTTCCAAGTAATCCTTTTGCGATCGGTGTATTTACAGAAATTCTTCCTGTTTTAAGGTCGCTTTCATTATCCGGTACCAGTGTAAACACCTGCTCCTGATTGGTTGCATTGTTTTTAAGCTTTACTGTGGTAAGGATTGAAACCTTTGAAGTATCTAATTGACTTTCATCTATGATCTTGGAAGTTGCGATAATATCTTTCAGCTTGGAAATTCTCATTTCAAGCATTCCCTGAGCCTCTTTAGCCGCATCATATTCAGCATTTTCAGATAAATCTCCTTTATCTCTTGCTTCTGCGATTTGCTGGGTAATTTTTGGTCTTTCTACAGTTTCTAACTGTTCCAGCTCAGCTTTCATTTTCTCTTGTCCCTCCTTTGTTACATAGCTTGCCATAATTTTCAAAATTTAGGTTTGGTATAAAAAAATAATCCGACATTTGCCGGACAATGTTTTACGTGTTATAATCGTTTAACTTTTACAAATATATAAAAATTTAAATTGAAATGAAAAAAACTTTTTCAATCCTATCTATTTTAATACTACTGATTTCCAGTAATTTAACTATAAACTCATGTGGAAGCAGAGAAGACACCGTCAGCTGTTTCCCGAACAATCCTGTTAACGTAACCTTAAATCTGAATCTGCCCGCTTATAACAATCTCAACTACGATGGAGGCTGGATTTATGTAAACGAGCAACAGGCCGGAACAAGAGGACTGATTGTAGTCCGGGTAGGAGATACTTTTAAAGCATACGACAGGAATGCCCCTCATATTTGCCCTGATGCCAATACCACCCTTGAGGTTAAAGACAATATCAGTATTCTGTGCCCTAAAGACAATACCCGCTGGATTCTTAGAACAGGCCAGCCGGAGTCAGGAGCTGCCACTTCCCTGCCCCCTAAAACATATCCTTACAATTATGATCCTTCCACCAAAACTTTAAACATTTATTACTAGAAATGAAGATCGTTATACAAAGGGTTTCTGAAGCGCATGTAAAGGTAGATGGAAAGATTGTCGGTGAGATTGGGAAAGGGCTGATGCTTCTTACCGGGATTGATGAAAATGATGAAAAAGCAGATGCTGACTGGCTTGTCCAGAAGATCTTAAACCTAAGAATTTTCGGTGATGAAGATGATAAACTTAATCTTTCTGTGAAGGATATTTCGGGAGAAATCCTGTGCATCAGCCAGTTTACATTAATTGCAGATTACAAAAAAGGCAACCGCCCTTCTTTCATTAAAGCGGCAAAACCGGATAAAGCGATTCCTCTTTTCGATTATTTCAAAGAGGAACTGGCCCAATCAGGATTAAAAACCGAAAGCGGGATTTTCGGTGCAGATATGAAAGTTTCTCTGATCAATGACGGACCTGTAACGATTGTTATGGATTCGATTACGAAAGGCTGAAAATGACAGAATATGTGGCTAGAAATTTTTAAAAATTAAATCATTATTTTAATTTCACAAAAAAGTGATTAATATTTCTCATTAAAATTATATATTTGGTTAACAACCATTTAATATCATATTATGAGAACAAAAATTAAACTTTTCACATTATTTATTTTTATCTTTTTCTTTTCTTTCGGCCAGAAAAACGATAAGCTGAGCACTAACATTTATGTGTGTTTTTCAAAAGATATTCATTCTGAAAAAATAGCACTTGACAGAAATCCGGCATTAGCAGAATTTGTTAAAACAAACGAAATTTCATTCGTCAATGATCTTGGCTTCAGTGACAGAAAGCTTGATGAAATGATCCAAAACAGCAAGGCAAACGGCAATTCGGGTGAATCTGTTGAAAAACTGAAACGTATCTTTAAGGTGAATCTCCCTTTACACACTAATGAGGAAGCCGGACAACTGGCCCGCACCCTTGAAAGGTTTCCGGAGGTAGAATATGTTTCGGTAATGAGCAGCACGCCCATCGAGCCTCCATTCGTGAAAGCGTTTATCACTACTCCGGACCTGGAAAGCCTTCAGACTTACCTCAACGACAATCCGGGAATCAATGCAAAATATGCATGGTCCAGAGGAATTACAGGCCAGAATATTCGTATCCGCGATGTAGAATATGGCTTTTACAAGACCCATGAGATGCTTTCTAATCAAAATTCGATTCAACTTGAGCCGGGATATTCCCCGAATTCGGGATTATCGGGCAACAATTACCGGGACCACGGAACAGCTGTGGTCAGTATTTTAGGTTCTGTTAAAGATAATATCGGGCTTTCCGGAGCAGCTTACAGCGCCTCTGAAATCAAAGGATATATGGAATGGACGACTGTAGGCTACAACAGGGCCGCTGCGGTAAGCAGATCGATCAATGCATCGCAGGCCGGTGATATTATTTTATATGAAATGCAGACAGGCGGAAAAGATGGTCAGTATTGCCCAGCTGAATATGACAGTGTGATTTGGGACTTGACCAAAGCAGCGACAGATTCAGGAATTATCATCATTGCAGCAGCAGGTAACGGAAATCAAAACCTGGATGATCCTTTTTATGCCACCTATAATGCAAGAGGAAACAGCGGAGCGATCATTGTAGGAGCAGGTTCTCCCAATACTACCCATTCCAAACTAAGCTTCAGTACATACGGAAACAGAGTGGATGTACAGGGCTGGGGAAGTAATGTTTTAGCAGCAGGATATGGCTCATATCAAAAATATGACAACGATAATAACCGAACTTACAATTATTTTAGCGGAACAAGCTCTGCTACTCCTGTTGTAGCATCTGCGGCTACTTTAATTCAGTCTTATTACCACCAGGCTACAGGGCAGTATTTAAGTCCGGCTGCCATGAAAAACCTTTTAATATCTACGGGAATTCCTCAGGGTGGTACTGTTGCAGGCCAGAAAATAGGACCTTTTCCGAATGTAAAAAATGCCATATTGCAATTGGAAAGCAATTCCTTTCTTAAAACAAAGAAAACAGAGATCCCGCTTCCTTTAGAAATAAAGATTTATCCTAATCCTGTTACCAACTATGTTACGATTCATGGTAATGAGGGTAAAAAACTGGATTTTGAGATTATTAATATGTATGGACAAACCGTTGCAAAAGGCTCGGCAGCATCTGATGAAAAAATCAATACATCCAATCTGGCAGCAGGTCAGTATATCATCAATATTACTGAAGGACCAAGAAGAGTGGTTGAAAAATTCACTAAATTATAAAACAGCTAATACCGATTATTAAAAAGCAATCAAGCGGCCTACTTTCCAGGCCGTTTTGTTATTATATAAAATAGCTAAATATGTGTATCTTGTTTTCTTTTAATTTAAATAAAAAATGAACGGAGAAAAAGATTTGGCAAAGCTTTTAAAAAGTATGAAGCCTAAACACAATCCCGGTGATTATGTTTTTTGCACGCTGGGTAATCTAGAGAACTTTGACCTGACGAATGTTGAAATGTTCTTTAAGGAAGAGGAAGGATTTACCATTATTATTAAAAAGGAGATTGCAGAAAGATTGCACCTTGAATATTCTGTTATTATGTCGTGGATAACACTGACTGTACATTCTTCTCTGGAAGCAGTAGGATTAACGGCTGCTTTTTCAAAAGCTCTTTCCGAGAATGACATAAGCTGTAATGTGATAGCCGCCTATTATCACGACCATATTTTCATCAATAAAAAAGATACCGAAAAGGCCATTGGAGTACTAACAAAACTCTCAGAATAACCTGATGTATAAGAAATACTGTTAATCAACAAAAAAGGTTGTCTTTTCAGACAACCTTTTATTTTTATTTGCACAAAAAATTACTGCGCAGGAACGCTATTGAAATTAAGTGCTATTTTAAGCGTCATATCCGAACTTGTCTGATTTTTCAGCTCATATACTGTTCTTACCGTAAGACCGGTGCTTTTTACCACCTCATCCAGATATCCTGTATCATTAAGGTCCAGGTTTAAGCTGGAAGAATCTGTTGTTATATTAGAACGTGATGCTATAAGCTTTTCGCCTGTTCCGTTGGATGACACATAGACTTTCACGGATTTCAGCGCACTCAGATTTCCGCCTGAAGGAGAAGCTACAGAGATTTTGGCATCGGAGATTCTTACATCTTTGATCTTCGCATTATTATTTCCTCCAAACCAGGTCTGTACATTCGTGGCCGTGGCCGTAGATGAGACTTCTTTATTGGCAGGCACTCCCGTAGAAACCAAAACATTGGCTGTATAAGGGAATGTATTCTGAACCAGTGACTGTACAGTTCCACAGCTTATTACTACTGCTGAAACCGCCGCTGTCATTAAAAATATATTTTTCATAATTTTAAACTTTAGTATTGATATTGAGTTTGCAGAAATTATACCAAAATAGTCAATCTTACTCAACACTTACATTAAAACCTCCTTTCGTGTTTCCGGAAGCCATATTACTTTTGCCTATAATCAGCCATACTTCCCCTTCCCCTTTGGTTTCATAGGTAATCTCTCTTCCGAAAGGCCCGTCATAATCTCCGTTTGGAAGTCTGATCTGGTTGAACCTGATATTAAAGTCTTTTTCATTGGTCGAAATTTTTGCTTTAATATTGGGTTTATCATAATGAGTCAGTTTTAAAATCAGCTCCTGACCTTCTTTTGTAAATTCTTCTCCCAATGTGAAAGGAAGCTGTGATGCATCTGCCGTTCTTATGATCTGGCCTTCTTTTTCGCTTCTCATCACGCCTTTGCGCAGTACTTCTTTGGTGACGGGAGCATTGTTAATGATTGAATCTCTTTTTCTAAGGGCAGCAGAATCTTCTTTATCGGTAGAATCCGGCATTTCTGTGACTATAGCAGAGTCCCTGTCCGGGGTTTCTGTTACAGCCGGTTCTTTTTTACATGAAATGATAATCAATGGAATTAACAATAAGGATTTTTTCATAATAATTACTCTTTTAATGTTTCAAAGTAAAGGATCTTTGAAAGGAAAGGTTTGGATTTTTCTTGTTTGGCTTTTTCCAGCACTTTCTTTTTAAGCTGCAGATCATTTTTTTCTACTGCATACTTCAACAGTCCTCTTTCACTGAAGTTGATTTGTTCAAAATGATAGTTTACTGCAAAATCTTTACGTTTCATATTCTGGGAGGTAATAATTCCGCCCCAGTTCACATAACTGCATGCTAAAATTGTTCCATAAAAATACCAGATCATTGTATTGAAGAGGAATACATTTCTTTTTTTCTTCTGAATTTTAATAAAGGTAAGGGCCAGCCCGATGAGTGCCAGCAGGAGAAAAGCAAATACACCCAGTCTTTTGTAAGTCAATCCGTAACTGATAATATATTCGTAGTTTTTCAATGCGGCAGAAAATACAAGAATGGCATTCAGAATGATCCAGATTCTGGCCAGAAGCTTCATCAGCTTCGCTTTAGGATCAAAATTAAATCCGGATTTAAAGTAGAACATGATCACCAATACGGCCATGATAATCGACATAATCACAGCATTGACTCTTTCATGGGTTTCTTCTGAAAGCTGCACGGGAGTTTTTGAAATTTCATAAAACTGCTCATAATTGTAAGTGATAATAAAAAATATGAGTAAAATATTCAGGCAAAAGAAGGAGATGACCCCACTGGTTCTTTCTGCATCCAGATCAAGAAAGGAATACGTTGATTTCTGCACCTTACAATTATCCGGAAAGTCATCATCCAGCAGGCAGTTCTTTTGGTATATCAATCTCTCCACCGCATAGTTCCAGTAATTGAAAGCAATAAAAAAGCCCAAAACGGTAAGGGCCAGTACCTGCCAAATATTAATATCCAACTCATAATCTCTGAAAACAGCCGCAAAGTGATCACTTCCCACAGAATAAATTCCGAAAAATATAGAGATAAACAATAGAGGAATAATGATAAATGCTAAAGTTTTCTGCCATACACCGGAAATATTCTTTTTCGGCAGCCATGAATCAAAGTTGAAAAACCGGAAAATGGAAGTAAAACTGTTGATGATAAATACAGGAATAAGGAAAAGTATTTTCAGCTTTCTGTTTTTTGAACGATAGCCTAATAACAGAAGGGAACTTACAACCGCCAACAGGGACGGAAAGTCTCTGAACCATGCAAAAGCGAAACTTGACAGGATACTTGTAACAAAAAGTATCAGAAAAATTCTTGTCCTGTTTCTTTCAGGAGTTTTGAACAGGGTCAGCACTGCGTAAACGATCCCCAGAATACCGAGATTCAGTCCGATGTCCTGATCGTAAAAGACAATGACAAACAAAGCGGCTGTAAGAAATATATGATGATGTGTTTTCATGATGGAAAATTTAATATTTAAAAATTGAATGATTTAAACCATTAAGAAAGAATAAGATTGCAGGACATTAAGATGAATGAGGTTCAGAAATGTATTTCTTTAATTTTCCCTAGCATTCGTTAATATAATACCGGTGTTTCTTTCTGCTGGATATAATCTTTCAGGTGGTCGAAGTTCTGCCACAACAGGCTTTCAAAGTCCCAGTGATAAAATGGTCTCATGCTCTGCCCTTTTCTGTAGGCTTTCATATATAGTTTCATATATTCCGGAAGAATAAATGTTCCCAATACAATTGCTGCAAGGAGATGGGCATTGAGCTTGCCGTTTCCAAGGAGAAGATACTGCATGGCGATCTCGTCTTCAAATTGGGTTCCGCATCCGGTAATCAGGTGATGCACATCGTGGTTTTCCATTTTGGGAATCATAGAGAACCCATGTTTTTTATAGAATTCACCCAGTTTTCTTCCGAGAGAATCTTCCTGAAACTTCAGCAGCTGTTCTTCATTGAACTGCCATTGTCTTTTTTTCTTTTTAAAATATTTTCTGTAAAGTTTCTGGGTTTTATCATAAACAAAAAGCAGAAATTGAACACGTACTTTTTTCATAAGATTTTTTTTAGATTATATTAGTTCCTATTACAGCATAAAGAATGGCTATAGGAATATTGATCATAAGAATACCTATAGCTCTAAGACATGCGTTAAGTTTAGATTGAATGGCAATTCCATAAATTACTAATCCAATCACAAAGAGTAGATTCAGAAGGGTTCCGAAAATAAAAAGCATATAGCCTCCGACTGCAAAATCTTCGTTTCCTGTTATTAAATAACCAAAAAGGCAGATATTTCCGAGCAGAAAGCATAATCCGAAAATGGATTTTCCAATGTTTATTATTTGATGATCTTTCATCGATATTATATTTTTAAGCTTGAGTTAAAGTAAAGACAGTAATTTCCGGGCGCACCATAAATCTGATCTGAAAAGAATGACCAATAGCCCGGTTGATGTACAGCATTCTTCCGTCCTGAAGATCTATTTCTCCTGATACATATTTCTTATTTTCAACAGGAAGCACCGGAGTGATAACGCCTGGAATCCTGCACTGCCCTCCATGAGTATGTCCGCTTAAGATCCATCCCTGATACCCGTTCCATATATCTCTGTCGCAGGCATCGGGATTATGGCAGAGTATAATATTGGCTTTTGCGGGATCATAATCAGTCATTATTTCCTCCGGATGGAAATTGGGTGACCACAGATCTTCAAATCCTATAAAATTCAGTCCGTGAATTTCTTCACTGCTGTTTTTAAGCATATTGATTCCGAAATCCCTGAGAATCTGACAGATCTTTTCTGAGCAAATAATGTCGTCCCAGTTTTCTCCGTAGTCATGGTTTCCGAGTATTCCAAAAGTTGCCAGCTTTCCGTAGACTGCCTGCCCCATTACTTTTTTTAAATCTTCCTGCTCTTCTATGGTTCCGTGATTCACAAAATCTCCCGTGTAGACTACAAAATCCGGATTAAACTGTTGCGCTTTTTGAAAAGATTCGATCAGAAAATTCCAGTCGAAACGATCCCCGACATGCAGGTCTGATATCTGCATCAGGATTTTTCCTTCCAGGGATTGAGGCAGATTCTTTATGGGCAACTTTCTCTGAACAAATTCTACCCAGAAAGGTTCTACCTGCCACGAATACAGAAAAGGAAATGCGCCCACTGCTGAAAGCTGAAAAAGCCGTTTAAGAAAATGCTTTCTTGTCATCACTTTTGATTCAGTTACAGTTAATTCCCGGCGAAAGGAGTTCCGAAAACGCCTACTGCCAATTCTGCCCAGACAAGAAACAGCAGTATAAGAACGGCCCCGCCTAACAGAATTTTGTGCGTTTTGTTTTTGACAATCCGCTGAATCAAATCGATGATAAAAGCGGTTCCAAAAAGCAGAACAGCACCGATTACAAAATCACCCGGTGACCAGTCGAATTCCTGAGAAAAAATATTCCCCAATAGCGGAATACATAATAAAACTGCGGGTGTAGTGTAAATAAGAATTGTTTTTTGTTTTTGTGTCATCATTTTTTTAATTTTAAATTTATAAAGTACTTTGTATTTCAAAGTTAATTTTCAAAAAAATATAGCTTCTATCTCCCCAATAACTTTTCAAGACCATCCAAATGTTCGTTAAAAGCCTGTCTTCCACTTTGTGTAACACGATAGGAGGTTTTCGGCTTTTTACCAACGAATTCTTTTTTTACCTCGATATATCCAGCTTTCTCCAAAGCATTGCTGTGGCTCGCCAAGTTCCCGTCTGTAATCTCTAAAATCCCTTTCATTTCAGAAAAATCAACCCAGTCGTTTACCATAAGAACGGACATTATACCCAATCTCACACGGCTTTCGAATTCTTTATTGAGCTGATGTATCTTTATCATAATAAGTCGCTAACTGCAGTTTTAGAGAAGCTGTTCCCGGAAAAGCTGCAAATTTAATCTTTATTTATATTTTTTATGCATGATCATACCATACACAATATGTAAAATCCCAAAACCGATGGCCCAAAACACAAGGCCCCACCCTAAGAAGAAAAGAGAAACCAATCCCAGAACAATCTGACAATATCCTAAATATTTAATATCCGTTAAGGTATATCGTTCTGCACTGACCAAAGCAATCCCATAAAATATTAATGTCGCCGGCGCAATCCATACAAATAAATGATGGAAAAGAAGGGCCAGGCAAAATACTCCGCCGGTTACTAAAGGAACGGCAAAAGTTAACAGTAAACGTTTGGTTGTGCCATCCCATATCTTAAGGCCTTTCTTTTTGCTTTTATTCGCTGTGAAAATATATCCGCTGAATATGGCTGCCAGTAAAATTGCAGTTCCTACAATCACCAGCTCTCTGACCAATGCCGGACTAAAGAAATTCCTATCACCATCAAAGTAATCAATTCCCTCCCTTAGAAAAATAAAATAGACGTATCCTGCACCGATCAGTGCAGCCAAACCGGCAAAAACTCCGGACAGCCCACTCAAAGAAATAAATCTGGAAGACCGCTCCATCATGGAACGGATATGTGACAAGTCTTCGTGATAGTTTTTCGAATCCATAAAAAAGAACTTTGAATTACAAAGTTATAATTTATTTTCAATCTGCCAATTATTTTTTTACATTTTAATAATAATTTTTTCACATCAAATTCAATACAATTCTTAAATTTAATAAAATAGGATTGAGCTGTATCTTCAAAAAGCTTATAACCATATGGTAAAAAACTTCTTTCTATTTGGGAGTTGTGAATACTCTCTACTCGCCTCTTCAAATCCAAAAAATCTTAAGTCTTTAGTCAAAAATTCAATTCTTTAACTCAAGGAACTTTATTAGCATATATTATTTTTCGCCAGCAACAATGCATTATAATCTTATTAAAGAGAAAATTATACATTAAAAATAAAATATTTAACTAAAATTATCATACATAACACACAAAAAAACAACATTCGTTAATTATTCAATATAAAAAATATAATAATTAACAAAAATTTAAGATTTTCAATAAAATACCATTGCAGTTTTAAAAAAAAACAACATATTTGTACAAATTATTTATTAAATTTTGTTAATATGAATGTGAAACTAAAAATTCTATCTACTGCAGTAGTCTTTTTTACGGCCCAGGCTGTAATTGCACAGAAAGATTCAACGAAAACTAAAGACATTGATGAAGTAGTAATTGTTGCCTATGGTAAACAGAAAAGAGGGACAATTACCGGATCCAATGTTCAGGTAGATGCAGCAAAAATCGAAAATCGTCCTATTTCCAATGTTTTACAGGCATTGGATGGGGCCGGAGCAGGTATTCAGATTGCTGCAGGTACAGGCCAGCCAGGTGAAGGTTCATCAATAAGAATCAGAGGAACAGGCTCTTATCTTGTTTCAAACGAACCACTTTTAATTGTTGATGGAGTTCCTTTTCCTGGAAATTTAAATTCATTGAATCCTAATGATATCGAGAGTTTAACTGTGTTAAAAGATGCATCATCAACGGCTCTATACGGCTCAAGTGCTGCTAATGGAGTTATTATGGTAACGACTAAGAGAGGTAAAAAAAATTCATCAAGATTTACCCTTAATTCCAATACAGGTATCGTAAATAGATTTGTACAGGAATATGACAGAGTAGGAACAGCAGATTATTATGTACTTGCCTGGGAGGCAATGCGTAACGGCAGAAGGATTACAAATCCTAACGAAACGCTTGCTGCCTCAAACGCATGGGCTAGCACTAATTTAATTTCCGGAAACCTAAGGACCAATGTCTATGATGTGCCACATGCCCAGTTAGTTATTGATGGAATACTTAACCCTTCGGCAAAGCTGCGTTACAATGATTTTGACTGGGCAGATCCTTTAATAGGTGTAGGCATAAGACAGGACCATAGTATCAGTTTTTCAGGTGGAAATGATAAAACTACATTGTTCAGTTCATTAGGCTATACCAATGAACAAGGATATATTGTAAAATCAAGTTTTGAACGTCTTAATTTAAGGATCAATGCAGATTCACAGGTTAGAGACTGGTTTAAAATTGGCACCAGCCTAAATGGTGTTATTACGAGCCAAGGTTTAGCAGTTAATGGAGCAGACAATAATTCTGCTTATATAAATCCTTATGCCTGGACGCGTGGTATGGGACCAATTTATAGCCCATACCAACATGACCCTGTTACGGGAGAGAGACTGTATGATGTAAATGGAGAGGTTCTTTATGATGATGGTTCTTTACGTGGTGTCGATGCTGCCGCAGGTAGAAATGTTATATGGGAAACATTACTAAATGATAATAAAACCAATTCATACAACCTCCAGTCTAATGTATATGCGGAGTTTAAACTTTTACCAGAATTGATGTTCCGAACCAATGCAGCGTATAATTTTAGAGGAACATTAAACAAAACATATGGGAACAGACTCATAGGTGATGCTTTGGGAATTGGTGATGCATCCAGAACAATGTATATGACAAGAGATTTTACCTGGAACCAGGTATTAACTTATAATAAAAAATTAGGAGGACATGATGTAACTGTTCTTGCAGGACATGAAAATTTTGATTATAAGCAAGATTACTTATATGGTTATAAACGAAATCAGGTACTGGATAATTTCTACGAATTCGGAAACTTTGTAGATAACAATACCCTTAATTCATATCTTAGAGAAAGAACTAAAGAAAGCTGGTTTACAAGATTGAACTATAATTACAATGAAAAGTATCTTTTAGAGGGCTCAGTAAGATGGGATGGTTCTTCCCGTTTTGCCACAGATGTAAGATGGCAATCATTTTGGTCAGCAGGTGCCGGATGGGTAATTTCAAAAGAAAATTTTCTTCAGGATAACAACTTCGTCAATTTCTTAAAACTAAGAGGGTCTTACGGAGAAGTAGGTAACGACGCTTTAGATACGAATTATGCTTATCAAACCTTATTTTCTTTAGGCTACAACAATGGTACAGAACCAGGAATTTTGCTTACTACTGTAGGTGATCCATTAATTACCTGGGAAACTAAAGCGCAATCTGATATTGCTTTAGAATTTGAATTATTTAATAAAAGAGTGCGTGGTACTGTAGAGTATTATAATTCTGAAACAAAAGGATTGCTTTTTCCATTTCAAACTCCTATAAATGCAGGTATTCCTGGTAATAGTATTGACAGAAATGTAGGCAATCTGGTAAATAAAGGATATGAAATCACTTTAAGCGCAGATATTATTAAAAATCAAAACCTGAAATGGACTGTATCAGCCTATGGAACTTCATATAAAAATGAGATTACCGCCCTGTCGCAAAACGAATTTATCAGTGGTACTAAAAAGCTGATGGTAGGTAAGGATTTATACGCCTTCTGGTTGAGATCATGGTATGGAGTGGATCCTTCTGATGGATCGCCACTATTTGTTTTGGATCAGGATTTATTTACTGATACTACAACAGCAGATATTAGAACTGTAAACGGAGTTTTGGTTACAACTAACCAGAACAAAGCAAAATATGAATATCACGGATCGGCAATTCCTGATTTCTTTGGAAATTTTTCAACTACGTTTAATTTCAAAAACTGGGAACTTTCCGCATCCTTTAATTATCAGTTTGGGGGGAAAATATATGATACTAATTATGCAGGTTTAATGGATGCGTTTCCACAGGGCGGAGCATCACATACTGATATTTATAACCGATGGACTACTCCCGGGCAGATCACTGATGTACCTGCTCTAAACTCCTCAACAGTGGCTGCTTCAAATGCTGCTTCATCAAGATGGCTGGTGGATGCCAGTTATCTACTGTTGAGAAATGCTTCAATAGGATATAGCTTTAATCCTGATATTGTGAAAAGCGTAGGAGTAAGCAGTTTAAAATTGTTCGTGAGTGGAGAAAACCTTTGGGTTGCCAGCAAGAGAAAAGGCTTGGAGCCCTACTCTACATTTAACGGTACTGTAAGTAACAGATATTCACCTTCCAGAATTATTACTTTCGGTTTAAGTACAACTTTCTAAAATTATCAAAATGAAATTTATTACAAATAAAACACTTTTAATTTCCGGTCTTTCCATATTAAGTATTTTATCATCCTGTGAAAGAGATGATCTGGAGAAAGATCCAACAGAAGCAGCGAGTGAACTTTTAGTAACCTCAAGTTTAGATAACTTAAATATAGCCATTAATGGGATGCATAGAAATATGTACTACAGACAAAACAGCAGCCAGGGGCAGAATGGTGCTACCGGAGTAATGATTTATATGGATGTAATGGGAGAGGACTTGGTTTTTCCTACTACAGGTAACGGATGGTTTGTAACCACTCTACGATGGCTGGATAATGCTAATGCCACTTCTGCAAATTTATTTTATCCATACGATTTTTTCTATGGACAGATAAGAATTGCAAACATTATCATAAAGGCAGCTCCTAATGTTACAGGAGACCAGGCACTAAAGGACAAGGTAATGGGCGAAGCTCATGCTTTCAGGGCATATTGCTATTTTATGCTTGCCCAAATCTATGCAAAAAGATATGTAGAGGGAACAACGAATTCGCAACCCGGAGTACCACT
The DNA here is from genome assembly GCF_049887855.1 of Chryseobacterium sp. NFX27. Lineage (NCBI taxonomy): Bacteria > Pseudomonadati > Bacteroidota > Flavobacteriia > Flavobacteriales > Weeksellaceae > Chryseobacterium > Chryseobacterium sp. NFX27. Next base: position 51,886 of record NZ_JAGEKK010000017.1, read on the forward strand.
TAGGCTGGATGATTCTTTCAATCCTATTCCAAGAGCATCTTTAGAAGAGGTTTATACTTCAATAAATTCAGATTTGGCACAGGCTTACACTTATTTAAACGGTAAAACAAGGTCGGATAAATCTCACTTCAACGCGAATGTTGTAAGAGGTCTAATGGCAAGGGTGGCTTTAGTACAAGGGAAATATGCTAACGCAGCTCTATATGCAAAAGAAGCAAGACAGGGGTTTGCACTAATGAACAATACTCAGTATAAATCAGGCTTCAATAGTTATTCTAATTCAGAATGGGTTTGGGGCTACAAACCAATTGATGCCACAACCGACTTTTTTGGAAATTTTATGGGTTATATGTCCAGAAATTATAATTCAACACAAATTAGACAGGCTCCTAAAGTTGTCAATAATTTATTATATGCGCAGTTTCCGGCCACTGATGTGAGAACACAGGTTATTGATCCTACCGGATTACATCCTACACTTCCATTACCTTCTACCTACAGCAAATTTACTTATACTTCGCAAAAATTTCTTTCTGTAAATGCATCAGGAGCAGTTGATAATAATTCAAGCTTAGGTGACATCCCATTTATGAGAGCTGCAGAGATGTATCTTATAGAGGCCGAAGCACTAGCAAAAGACAATAAAGAGGCAGACTCTAAAATTGTATTTAATGAGTTTACAAAAAATAGAAACCCTGCATATGCTGGTGCTACAACTACAGGTCAGGCTTATATTACTGAAATTTTAAACAGCAGAAGATTAGAACTTTGGGGAGAAGGCTTCAGATTTCTTGATTTGAAAAGATTAAATCTTCCTTTAAACAGGACTGGTGCAAATCATGTGTCTGCTGTTACTAATAATTTAATGACTGTTCCTGCCGGAGATAAGCGATGGACATGGTTGATTCCTCAGGCAGAGATCAATGCATCTCAAAATTTAGTACAACAAAACGAACTTTAATTCAACATTCATATTAACTTCAGAGAATCCGTTTCGTAATTGAAGCGGATCTCTTTTTGATTAAAAATCGAATTTCATCATCAAATTTTAATAAAATAAAGGTTACCCTTCTGGGTAACCTTTTCTCTTTTTATGTTAAGCAAAACTTATTTTGCTCTCAATCTTTCTTTAATAGATTCAATATTTTTCTTAGCAGAATCTTCAAGAATTAAGCTTGCGCTCATGTGGATTCTTGCCGGCATCAGTTCATTGAAATAATCCGTTCCTTCCCAGGAAACTTTTTTAATCAAAGCTAATGCATCACTGCTTCTGGAAGCCAGTGTCTGCATGAACTTATCTAATTTAGAATCCATTTCTTCAATATTTTCGGATACAGAATGATAAATATTGTGCTGTTCTGCCCATTCTGCCGATCTGAAATCTGCATCAATAGCCATTGCAGAGAACTGGGATTTTCCTATTTTTCTTTCCACGTAAGGTCCGATCACGAAAGGCCCTATTCCTAAATTGATTTCTGTAAGTGCTAATGCCGAATCTTTAGTAGCAAAACAATAATCTGCTCCGCAAGCGATCCCTACGCCCCCACCTGTTGTTTTTCCCTGAACTCTTACCACGACAATTTTCCCGCAGTTTTTCATCGCATTCAGAACTTTGGCAAAACCACCGAAAAATTTTGTAGATGCTTCCAGTTCTTCAATAGCTAAAAGCTCATCGAAACTTGCTCCTGCACAGAACGCTTTTTCACCTTCACTTTTTATTAAAATAGCTTTTACTTCTTCTTTAGCTCCTTCATCCAGGATGGTCTGAGCCAATTTTTCTAAAATGGCACCCGGAAGCGAATTGCTTTTTGGGGTTCCGAAGGTAATTTCGGCGATATTATTTTTAATTTCTGATCTTACGAATTCGTTCATTTTTTATTTTAATTGGATTATTACAAAAATACTAAATACCGATCTTCCTGAGCAAATTATAGGGCATAAATTACGTATTAAACAACTCCATAGAATATCTGTTCCTTTTGCCTCATATATTCTCTATTCATAAGAAAATACGAACTCCCATTACGTATAAATACGGACTCCCCAATTTGGTATTTTCTACTCTAGTACTGCCTTCTTATATATTGTTCCTTTGGCTTAATAAAACCAACAACCACAGGCGGAATCCGAAAAGCCAAAAGAGAGTAGGAAAATTTAACAACTGAAAAAACTATTATCATGGAAGAATACATGGGAATTGTAAAACTATTTGCTGGAAATTTTGCTCCTAGGGGTTGGATGTTCTGTGACGGAAGCTTATTAAAAATCTCAACTAATTCTGCATTATTTTCAATTTTGGGAACCATTTATGGTGGTGATGGAGTCAATACTTTCGCTCTTCCAAATCTAAAAGGAAGAATGGCCATCGGTGCCGGAAGTGTGAACAGTAATGAATATTACCCTCTAGGAGTAGTGGCAGGAACTGCACAAAATACGATCATGGCACAAAATCTTCCAAGCATTGGGTCTGGCTTTCAGCTGAAAGTGGCGAACGCCAATGCAACCTTGCCTGCTCCATCTGTTAACACTTCCATTGCGATTACAGGAAACCAAATAGGAAGAGATTTTACGGCGATTCCAAGCTTTGTACAGGCTGATCCTGATACCGCCCTTAATGCAAGATCGATCTCTTACATCGGGCAGAATCTTCCGATGAATAATATGCCGCCTTATTTAGGGCTTAATTACATCATTTGTGTAGAGGGAATTTATCCTCCACGTGATTAAAAAAAACAACTTATTTAAAACCTAAATCATGAAAAGATCTATTTTTTTAACCATCTGTAGTCTGTTCATAACTTTCTTTTCTTTTGGACAGACCAGTACAGAGCAATTTGAAACGGAATCTCACGGAAGTCCGAGTTTTACCGATAATGGAGTGATATTCAATGTCATTTCTCATGTAGGAATTTTTGACATTCAGGCTAACTACCCGGCTACAGGCTGGAATGGAACATCCGTTGACAACAGGTATATCGACAACTCCAACGATACTGCATCGCCACCGTCTTTCAGCATTAAAACCACATCGAATCTGTTTAAGGTCAACCGGTTCTGGATGTATCTGTCTGCTCTTAACTTAGATTTGGCAGTACAGGGAACGTTAACTGTTACAGGAAAGCTGAACGGGGTAACTAAGTTTACCCAGACAAAAACTACAGGTTTTGCTACTTCCATGACCCCTACGAACGGATATACCCTTATTGATCTTACCAATTTAAACGGCCAGAATTACTCAAATATCGTTATTGATGAGCTAAGAATTACGCTAGGCGGAAACTACAGATATGCAGGATTCGATGCTTTCACCTGGGTAAAAGACATTGGTACTGTATTGGCAACGAGTGAAACTGTTTCTTCACAAAAAGGTATGAGGATTTATCCTAACCCTACCAGCGGACCTCTTTCTATTAAAACGGAAGACAATACACAGGCTGAAATTTACAGTCAGGACGGGAAACTGCTGAAAAATTTTGAAATGAAGAAGGGAATCAATCAGGCAGATATCTCGGAACTTCCAAATGGTGTTTACATTTTCAAAACTTCATCCGGATCTTCGAAAATCATCAAAAAGTAAAATTACAAAAGTGTTTTGTACCGCGAAAAGATTCTAATGCATAAATGAAAAATTCCCTGACTATTCAGGGAATTTTTGTTTTTTCAATGCTAAAATATATTTGTCGATGTACAGCTGTTTTTCTTTTGTTTTATATTGTTGGATATATCTGGGATGCTCAAGAACGGTCATTTTCCCGAATAACTGCGCCTCATTATTCAATGCAGCAATAAATTCTGAATTCTTTTTACCGAGAACAAAGACTTCGGAAGTATCCACACCAAGGCTGATATGCTTTTTCAGGGAATCGATCATAAACTCTTTTATGGTTTCAAAGAGTTTTTTATCATCATAATAATTAGCATTCAGCCATCCCGTTTTTGTTTTTCTTACAATAGCCAGCGGAAAGGGTGAATTGATATAAACATCTTTGTAAAATTCTTCTGCTCCACCATATTCAGCGATCATATCGTACATGAAAACGGAAGAAACTTCGTGGGTACGGGCCGATTTCATTTTAATTCCACAAACAGCTTCCAATCTTTTGGTATCGGTAAACGGAACGCCCGTTACTCCGGCTCCATGCCGGCTGGGATTGATCCCAATCATAAATTTCCGGGGATTCCTGTCATTGTAGTATTTTTGATAAAATTCCTGCATGACCATCATTGTTTCAGGATTGTCCAGATACGGATTCATGGCCTTAAAACCATCAGGAAGATTTCCTGAAAACTGAAGATTTTTATTGAATTCTATGACTTTATCAGCAAAGGTTTTATTCCTCATCATCAGACAATGCCAGTTCTATATCAATAAACTGAATATATAATCCGCAAATTTCTCCTTTTTCATCGTATGCAAAATAAACAGGATAACCACCGTCTCCAAAACCGCTTGCAAACATTGGAATATGATATTCTGTATTGGGAACCTTCCAGTTGATCCAGTCTCCCAGCTCTCTCTGATTTTGCGGATGCTCTTGGTAACTTTGGGCAAACTGTCCGGCGAAATAATTGTCGTAAACATTTTCTACATTCACTTCGGTAAGGAATTTATCAAAATAGGGAAGCACTTCTGCATCAGTAATACATCCCAGTCCGGCATCTACCATGAACCCAAAGTAGTCTCCTTCATGCAAATCTTCAAGATTTTCCACCCCGATCAGAGCTTCTCTGTACAGCACAGGTTTTTCTTTGGTAAATTCAACTTTTACGGCAGCATAACGGCTACCCCATTCCTCAGACTTTACAACAGCAATTTTTACAGGAAAATCTCCTTTTGGAGCCTGAAGAAAATAAGGCTTTTCTCCTGCCCTCAAAAAAACCAAAGGATCTCTTACGATCACTTTTCCGGACGGCAGGGATACATTTCCTATCTCCATGATTTCCATTTTCTGCTCCAGAATTTCATCCGAAGTAAAATAGGTTTCCAAATCTACGGGACATGTAAGGATATCTTTTACCACTTCCCATTTTTGCATCCAGCTTTCGTTCATTACTTTATTTTTTATGATTCGATTTAAAGTTTAAAAATACCGGTTTATTTATTCACTGTCAAATTCATCTTCACTTTTCAGCCCTTTTATGAAAGTTTCAAAATCTTTGGCCAGAAATATCTTTCTGTAATTATCTTCCTGATCAATATGAACTACTTCGGGTTCGCCATCTTTTCCGCAACTGGAATAATCCAGCAAAACCATATCATGCCCTGCCGAAGGACAGTCGCAGATATAAACACCTATTGCCGGATATCCCCATTCTTCAATCATAAACTGACTTCCGAGCTCTCCACAGATGGAATAGGTTTTTTCTCTTCCGATTCCCGTAATTCCGGTAATGGCAATATGATCATCCGCCCAGGAATTTTCTTGTGACGTAGGAAAGCATGATTTCTCCACCAATCCTCCGTTCTGCAGTCTCATCAATTCGATATAAGAAGCCGGAAGTTTGTAGCCAAGCTCTTCTTCTACGGAAGCAATAAGTTCATCATCGGGGAACGGTTCTATATAATCTCTTACGGAATAACTGCTCTCGTTCCAGAAATCCGTAAAATCAAAGTCTTTGAAAAATTGTAATTCCATATCCTGTTTTAAATAAATAAATTCTGATTGTACTGTAAAAGTAATTATCATTTTTAATAAAACATTTCTTCAACTAAGATTTTTTATGGAGGGTAAAAATTCTTGTCAAGGTTTAAAACCTTGACAAGGATTCTAAAACTCACAATCAAGCTCAATATCCTTTTTATGTGAGAGTATAAAATTTTCTCTATTATCAAATAATTCAATAACCTCTTCTCTTTTCAATAAAGTTTTTGAATTACTTAAAATAGTTTGATAAGAGGAAAAAATGTATTTTGAAAATTCAGGTGTTAAAAAATGATTTTGCGGATTTTGATGAATATAAATTATTGTATTAATTAAATACTCATCTGATGTAATCAATTTTCTTTTAAATGGAGATTCAATAAGAGCACCATGTCTTTTATTTTCTTTATTAAAAGCCTGGGAATAAGAATTAAAAATTCGGGCAAACTGCTTTGAGAAAATATTCTGAGGAGAATGGAGGCCTATCTTAGTAGCATTTGTAGCCTTGTCAAGGTTTTGAACCTTGACAAGGCTATCCAATTCAAAATCAGATTTTATCTTAACTAAAAGATGAAAATGATTAGGCAACAGGCAATATGCATATACATTACAAACAGGAATAAGAAAGTCAGACACTTTATTGAGAAAGAACAAATAATTCTGATCTGATTTAAAAATATTTTCTCCGTTAATTCCACGATTATAAATATGGTAGAAACAATCTGCTTCAATTGGAGTAGTTCTGATGTCTGTCATTTCATTTGTGTTATGTGGTTCTTTTTAATTTTTCTTTATCCTTGTCAAGGTTAAAAAAATCCCTTTCAGTAAAAACCAAAAGGGACTATAAATTTAAATTACATTTTGAATTAAATCAAACCAAACTGTTCAAAGTGGTGTGTAAAATGCTTTTTGTGCATGAGTTCCCACATTTCTTTATTCAGTTTTCCGAATACAAAGTTCATATGCTCGGCTTGTGGATTTTCTCTGTAATATACTGTAAATTTCTGTACATTATCCAGGAAAGACTGTTTTGCGGCATCCAGATTTTTATGCTTTAATTCCAGTAATGTTTCGTCTTCAGCCAGGAATGGAGCCGGGAAATCTTTCGGCATTTTTCTGTGATTATAAAGGGAATCCTGCCATTTTTCCAATTGTTCTTCCGGTGTGAAACATTTGTCGGCTTCCGGCTCACCTAAGCTTACCAGAACTCCATGTTCCAGATGTTCAATCATTTGCTGAGGAGACATTTTACCCCAACTTGGCTGTGTACTTTCCGTTAAACCACCCAATATTTTCTGAACATTTTTCACATTCAGATCAATAAAAGGAGAATGTTTTGCCACCAGTGTTAAGATAGTCGCTACACAAACGATCTCATCTCTCTGATTAACGACTTCTACTAACCATTTTACAACGCCTGAAGGAATGTTTCTTCCCTTTACACCTCTGTTTATTTTTTCTTTTGCCGTTAAATAGACTGTGATGGTATCTCCTGCGTAAACGGGTTTAAAGAATGAACAGTTTTCCAATCCGTAGTTTGCAATAACAGGTCCTTTTTTTCCTGAAACAAACAACCCTGCTGCTGCTGAAAGGATGAAATATCCGTGAGCTACTGTTTTATCGAAAATAGTTCCGGTTAAGCTGGTTGCATCAGTATGGGCATAGAAATGGTCCCATGAAACATTGGAGAAATTAACGATATCTGCATCGGTAACTGTTCTTCCTGCCGTTTCCAGTGAATCCCCTACTTCAACTTCTTCGAAATATTTCTGGAAAGGATGTTTGTCTGAGAATTTTTTCTCTGCACCCTGCTGATACACTTTTGTAATCGCTTTCAATACATCCGGAGAACCTTGAATCGCTGTTTTCTGAAGGAAGAAATGAAGACCGTTCAGTCCGCCCATTTCCTCACCTCCACCAGCTCTTCCCGGACCACCATGCATCAGGGTAGGCAGCGGTGAACCGTGACCTGTACTTTCTTTGGCGTTATCTCTGTTCAGAACAAAAATTCTGCCGTGTTGGGAAGCCATTTTCCAAGACGTTTCTGCAATAAAGCTTTCATCATGGGAAATAATAGATCCTACCAAGCTTCCTTTTCCTCTTTTAGCAAGAGCTGCCGCTTCTTCGGCATCTTTGTAAGGCATTAACGTAGAAACCGGTCCGAAAGCTTCTACATCATGAGAGATATTTTTCTCAAAAGGCTTATCGTTTAAGAACAGCTTCGGACTCATAAATGCTCCGTTATCATAATCAGCATCTACAAGTTCATGCTTTCCGTCGTAAATTAATTCTGTTTCAGATTTTAAAATATTTACTTTTCTAACTACCTCATCGTACTGCTGTTTTCCTACCAGTGATCCCATTCTGGTTTCTCTGCTTAATGGGTTTCCGATTTTGGTCTGGTCTAAAGCTTTAGACAAAGCATTCTGAACATCTCCAATCAAGTGCTCAGGAACAATAATTCTTCTGATTGCGGTACATTTCTGACCTGCTTTTGTGGTCATCTCATTACGTACTTCCTTAATGAACAGATCAAATTCCGGAGTTCCCGGTTTTGCATCCAGACCTAAAATTGAACAGTTCAGAGAATCTGCTTCCATATTGAAACGGACTGCGTTTCCGGCAATGGAAGACATTGATTTCAGTTTTCTTCCTGTATGGGCAGAACCGGTGAACAGTACAGAATCACCGTCCTGAACATAATCCAGGATATTTCCCGGCTCACCACAAACCAACTGAAGTGCACCTTCCGGCAAAACTCCACTTTCGATCATATCCTGGAAAACAGCATTTGTAAGGTAAGAACCGTAAGGAGACGGTTTTACAATGGAAGGAACACCCGCCAGAAGTGAAGTGGATAATTTCTCCAACATACCCCAAACCGGAAAGTTATAGGCATTGATCTGTATAGAAACTCCTTCACTTGGTGTCAGAATATGGGTTCCCAGAAAAGTTCCGTTAGCAGAGATTTTCTGAGTTTCCCCATCTACCCAGAACGGAGTATTTGGAAGCATTCTTTTTGCCAATCCGGAATAAGTGAAGAAAGTACCAAAACCTCCTTCTATATCTACCCACGAATCTGCGTGGGTAGCTCCTGTTTTATATGATAATTCGTAATATTTTTTCTTTCTTTCCAAAAGATAAAGAGCCACTTTTTTCAGCATCTCTCCTCTGTCATAAAACGTCATGGAAGAAAGGTTTTTGTAGCCTACTGTTCTTCCGTAATCAAGAGCCTGCTCGAAATTGAGTCCTTCTGTATCTGAAACAGCAACCTGTTCGCCTGTAACGGCGTTGTATAAAGGAATCCCGTTTCCGGTACCTTCTACCCATTCTCCGTAGATGTAATTTTTCAGTTTTTCCATATTATTTTTAACTTTTATTTCTTTTTAATGTCTTACACCCCACTTTTCTTTAAACCTTATAGGTTTTAAAAACCTATAAGGTTTGCGAACCTTTATTCTAAATTCATAAAATCATATTCTACATTAGATTTATGATAGTCTAGAAAATCATCTTTTGTCTCGAAATATTTCAGAATTTCTTTTCTTTCAACAGTGCTTGACTTTTCTATATTTACATATGAATTATAGGAAGAGTATTTCCATTTTTCAGCCTGACTGACAAAACCATGATGTACCGGATTATTGTGGATATAATGCAATAGTTTAAGCAGGTATTTTTCATCCTGAACTCTTTTCCGTTTCAGAAAATCAAGAAAGAGAGCACCTCTTCTATTATATCTTTTGTTATACGCTTTAACATAACTATTCAGAAAATTACTGAATGGCTTCATTAAATATTGATGTTCATTAGTAACCTTATTATTCTCTAAATCTTTAAACCTAACTAATAAATGAAAATGGTTTGGCATCAAACAATAAGCGTAAATGTCAGCAATCGGTGCAATATACTTTAATAACTTATCCAAAAAATAATGATAATTACTTTCCTCCATAAACAGTAGATCTTTTCCATTGGCATGTGAGTATATATGATACATACAACCGGACTCAAAATGCTCTGTGCTAGTCATTATTTTCTATTAATTATTGAAATTTATTTTTTAATAATGAGTTGTACTATTTTTCTTCCTGCAACAAACAGCAGCAACAGAATAAGGGAAAAATCCAGGATCAGGACTGCATCCACAAACAGGGTATATAAAAAATCCTTCTGTTTCAGCTTTCTGATCACATGTTCTGATTCTACATGCTCCAATACATCAGAAATACCTATTAATTCTTTCAGCAAATAGAATCCCGCATAATTGATTCCGATAAGAGCAATTAACAGGAAAATCCAATATTTCTTCAGAAAAGGTATCATTCAAAGTCTTTATTTCAATTCCTTATATGGAAACAATTTCACCAAACCTTCATACAGGCTTCTGTGAAGAATAGTAGCATGATTATCTGTTTCCATTATTTTATATTCCACAGTCCAGTTCTTTTTACCGGTCTGTTTCAGCACATCATAAAGAGATCCTGCATCTTTTACCATCACAGGATGTTCATCTTTTCCTACAGAAACATAAATAAACTTCTTTGTATCCGGACTTTTGGAAAGCTGTTGTGGAGCCTGTTTCAGTAAGCTCTGATCATCCCACCACAAACTTGGGCTGATGATAAAATAGTTATTGAACATTTCCGGTTTTTTGAAAAGAATTTCAGTAGCCAGAAGTCCGCCCAGGGACTGCCCGAATAGATATTTCTCTGTCGTTTTATACTGGCTTCCAATGTAAGGGAGCAGTTCTTTTTCCAGAAAATCAATAAACTTATCCGAATGGCCTGTCGTCGGGTAGTCTTTCTGTAAATCTTTAAGATCTGTATGAAAAGTGAAATCTCTTTTTCTGTCTATGTTGGCAATTCCTACCACGATGGTTTCAGGCATTGCATACATTTGATTAAAGAACTGTACTAAGCCGGAAACATGGATAAAGTCTTCGTTGATTGAACCATCCAGAAGATAGATAACCGGGTATGATTTTGTTTTATCGAAACCGTTCGGCAGATAAATGTTTAAAGTTCTGTCTTCATTTAATATTTTAGATTTAAATGTCCTGACCTCTCCAATAGTCAACGGTTTTACTTTCTCATTCTGGGCTAAAACCATGAATTGAAAAGCAAACAGCATAGTACAGGCAATGAGAAACTTTTTGATCATATTCGTTTTTGTTTGTATAATAAAACCTTATCAGCTTGAATAAGGTGTAACGGCTATTTTAAATCCGCCCAGATGCTGTAATCAACAGTTTTGGTAGCGGTTTGCTCCACATATTCTGAGAACGGCTCACAAGGAAGAATAGCTTCTTTTCCCTCTCTTGCCAGCTGTTGGTACAATTTTGTTCCTTCAGTTTTCCAATGGATCATTTCATCGGAAACATCTCTGATAATTTTGGCAGGACTTCCTACGATTAATTTTCTCGGCTCACATCTGAAGTTAGCCGGAACAAAAGCCAGAGCTCCGATGATGCATTCGTCACCGATAACCGCTTTATCCATTACTACTGAATTCATTCCTACAAGACAGTTTTTACCGATATGCCCGGAATGAATGATCGCTCCATGACCAATATGGGCAGATTCTTCCAGGATGGTTTCAATATTCGGAAACACATGGAGTGTACAGTTCTCCTGGACATTGGCTCCATCTTTAATGATAATCTTTCCCCAGTCGCCGCGGATCACAGCATTGGGCCCGATATATACTTCTTCACCGATTTCCACATTCCCGATAATGACCGCCTGCGGATGAATATAAGCAGAAGGTTTGATGATAGGACGGATACCGTGGTATGAGTAGATGTTCATAATTTTTTTATTAAAAAATTAATTTAACAATGTATCAATTTAACAGTTTACCAATGAGAGATTTTTCGATAGGCTCAGATATCACATGAATTGTTAGATTGATACATTTTTATATTGTTACATTATTGAAAAATTACATTTTTTCAATGACCATTGCATAGCCTTGTCCGACACCGATACAAAGGGTACACAATGCGTATTTCTTATCCTGTTTCTGAAGTTCCATAGCTGCAGAACCAATGATTCTTGCCCCGGAAACACCCAGTGGATGGCCGATGGCAATAGCTCCTCCGTTTGGATTCACTCTGGCATCATCATCTTTTAAACCTAAGCTTCTGGTCACGGCTAAGGCCTGTGCTGCAAATGCTTCATTCAGCTCGATGATGTCAATATCGTTCAGAGAAAGATTTAATCTTTTTAATAATTTCTGAGTGGCTTCTACAGGTCCTATTCCCATAATTCTAGGTTCTACCCCAGCTACGGCGGATCCTAAAATCCTGGCTTTTGGTTTTAAACCATATTTTTTCACAGCCTCTTCGCTTGCCAGGATAAGGGCTGCTGCTCCGTCATTCATTCCTGATGCATTTCCAGCGGTTACCGTTCCCTCTTTTCTGAAAGCCGGACGAAGTTTTCCCAGACCGTCCATGGAAGATGTAGGTTTGATGAATTCATCCTGATCAAAAATTTTAGGTTCGCCTTTTTTCTGTGGAATTTCAACTTTTACAATTTCTTCTGCCAGTCTTCCATTTTGCTGAGCTTTTGTCGCTTTCTGCTGAGACCAAAGGGCAAATCTATCCTGATCTTCTCTGCTGATATTGTGCATATCTGCAAGATTCTCTGCTGTTTCTCCCATTCCGTCAACCCCGTACATTTCTTTCATTTTCGGATTAACAAAACGCCATCCGAAAGTGGTGTCAAACATCTGGCTGTCTCTTCCGAAGGCAGTACCCGGCTTAGACATTACATAAGGTGAACGGGTCATATGTTCTACGCCGCCTGCAATATAAATTTCACCTTCGCCAGCAGCAATGGAACGGAAAGCATTAGCCACCGCAGACATTCCTGAAGCACAAAGCCTGTTTACTGTTTCCCCTCCGATTTTATAAGGCAGTCCGGCCAATAAAAGAGCCATTCTCGCTACGTTACGGTTATCTTCTCCTGCCTGATTGGCACATCCGAAAATAACGTCCTCAATTTCCTCAGCAGGAACTTCCGGATTTCTGGCCATAACTTCTTTAATAACCACAGCTGCTAAATCATCAGCTCTTACTTCTGATAATCCGCCCTGTAATTTTGAAATTGGTGTTCTTACGTAGTCTATGATGTATACGTTATTCATTTTTATTAATTTAACAATGTATCAGTTTGAAAATGTAACAATTGGATTGGTAAATTGGTACATTTTCAAATTGGTACATTTTATTTATAGTTCTGTTACTTTTTTTCCAATTTTATAAACTGTTCCGACGAATTTTGCAATCAGTTCGCTGTTCTGATTGGTGATCTGTATGTCGTAAACAGCTGTTTTTCTGGTATTATTCACCAGAATGCTTTCTGCTCTGAAAACATCACCTTCCTTTCCGGCTTTGGTAAAATTGATGATACAGTTCAGGGCAACAGCTGCATCTCCGGTGTTATTGGATGAAAATGCCAGCGCAGAATCTGCAAAAGCAAATGTAACCCCTCCGTGAACTGTTTTCAGCCCATTGATCATCTCTTTTTTGATGGGCATTTCTATTAAACAATAGTTTTCTCTGACTTCGATCATTCTGATATTCATCCATTGGGAAAAATAATCCTGACTGAACATATAATCTGCAACTTGTCTTGGCGTCATTTCTTTTAATTTAACAGTGTATCAATATAACAGTTTACCAATAGAAATTCAAAATACTCAATGGATTGTTACATTGTTAGACTTATTATATTGTTACATTTTACGAAGTAAAGGACTTTGTCTGTATCTTTCTTCCTGATATTCCTCGTAAAGATTCTGCAGGGTTTCGGAGATTTTTGAATAACCGATTTCTTTTCCCCATGCCAGCAATCCTTTTGGATAATTGACTCCTTTCTGCATGGCCAATTCAATATCTTCATCGTTGGCAACACCTAATCTTTTAGCCTCTACAGCTTCATTGATCAGCATTGAAATGATCCTTAAAAAGATCTGATGATACAATGCATTGTTTTTCTCAGCAACCGGTTTTTCTGCACCTTCTGCATAATCGTAGAATCCTTTTCCGGTTTTTCTGCCGTGAAGTTTAGCTTCGGCCATTCTTTGCTGAAGCAAAGACGGTTTGTATTTTGGATCGTAGAAATAATCTTTGTAAACGGTTGTTGTTACTGCAAAATTTACATCAACACCAATAAGATCCATTAGTTCAAATGGCCCCATTTTAAAGTTTCCAAGTGTTCTCATGGCTTCGTCTACCTGCTCCGGTGTTGCGATGTTTTCTTCAACAATTCTTAATCCTTCCCCATAATAAGGACGGGCAATTCTGTTAACGATAAATCCGGGGATATCTTTAGCAATCACAGGCATTTTCCCCCAATCTTTCATGAGGTTGTAGATTTTCTCAGCCAATGATTTTTCTGTTAATAAAGAAGGAATCACCTCAACCAAAGGCATCAGTGGTGCCGGATTGAAAAAGTGAATTCCGATGAAACGCTCAGGTGTCTTTAATTCTGCCCCAAGAGAGGTGATAGAAATAGATGATGTATTGGAACCAATGATACAGTTTTCGGAAACATAGGTTTCAAGTTCTGTAAATACTTTGGTTTTTATGTCTTTGTTTTCGATGATGGCTTCGATCACGAGATCGGAATCTTTCAGATCCTGTAAAGCTTCACCTTTAACGATATTATTTCTGATTTCTGTGGCTTTTTCCTGAGAAATCTTAGCTTTATCCACTAATTTCTGAAGTGTTTTCTCTAAGCCTGATAATGCTTTATCAATCTGCGGAGCATTTGCATCGAATAAAACGACTTTGCATCCCGCTGTTGCAGCCACCTGAGCAATTCCTACGCCCATGGTTCCTGCCCCAATAATTCCGATATTTTTCATTTTTTATAGATATTAGAAACTAGAAGTTAGAAGTTAGGTCTATACTTACTAATATCTAACTTCTAATCTCTAGCTTCTATAATTTATTTTCCTTTATAATCAGGTTTTCTTTTCTGTAAAAAGGCGTTTACCCCTTCGATGAAATCTTCTGTCTCTGCAGCTTCCTGCTGTAGGTCACCTTCCAATTCAAGCTGCTCTTTCAGTGTATTGTTGTAAGACTGTGCAAAGGCTTTTTTAGTTAATTTGATAGCAGCTGTCGGCATATTTGACATTTTCTCAAGGATCTCCATAGATTTCGGAGCAAATTCTTCCTCAGTAAAGACCTCAGCTACCAAACCATAAGATTTAGATTCTTCAGCTGATAATCTTTTGCCTGTAAATGCTAAATAATTGGCCAGTTGTCTTCCTAATAATTTTGGAAGAAAATAAGTTCCACCCGTATCAGGAATCAATCCGATATTTGAAAATGCCTGAGCAAAATAGGATTTATCTACTGCTAAAACAAAATCACAAATCAGGGCCAGCATCGCACCTGCTCCTACTGCAGGGCCGTTTACCAATGCCACAACAGGTTTTTTACAACGCGTGATCTCTGTAACCAGAGGATTGTAGTAATCCACTACAATTTTTCTGATGATATCATTATCATGGTGCTCATTGCCCTGTACGAAAGCATCATCCAGATTCTGACCGGAGCAGAAAGCTCTTCCTCTTCCTGAAATCGCCACACATCTTACTGTTGGGTCTTCGCTGCATTCTTTAACGAAATCTTTAAGATCTGATAAAGACGGCTTTGTAAGCGCGTTCATCGTTTCCGGCTGATTGAGGTAAGCAATTTTCAGTTTTCCGTCAAAATGCGTTTCAATATCAAGTTGTGTATACATGGTTTAAATTTAAATTAAATGATTAAAGAATTGAAAAATTACACTGCCCTAATTTAACAATATAAAATAATGTGGCAATCTCTGTAGCGTAACAATATATCAGTTTAACAATGTAACAATCAATAGTCTTGCATAGTATCAAAATAATCCAGCAATGTATCAGTTTATCAATGTAACAATTACTTCAGTATTGGTAAACTGGTACATTGATTCAATGTTATATTAATTAGTGACATTTAAAATAATCAAACGGCTCCAGACAGTCTAAGCATTGATAAGAAGCCTTACACAATGTAGATCCGAATCTGCTGATCTGCTTTGAATTCATAGAGCCACAACGTGGGCATTTTTTCGGTTTCCCGATGTGATGTTCGTCTGCTCCCTTTTCAGGAGGTGAGATTCCGTACGCCCTCAGTTTTTCTCTTGCTTCATCCGTTAACCAGTCTGTAGTCCATATCGGAAACATTTTGGTTACCACTTTGGCATCCCAGCCGTTTTCCTTCATGATCTTCATGATGTCTTCCTCAATGGTGAACATGGCAGGACAGGCAGAATAAGTAGGTGTAATCGTTATTTCACAAGAATTCTCGCTGGTAACTTTTGCTTCTCTTACAATGCCCAGTTCCACGATATTGATAACCGGAATTTCCGGATCGGGAACTAATTCTAATATTTCTAAAGGATCTTTCATTTTTAAAATGTCCAATTTATCAATCTAACAGTCTAGATTAATTGTTATATTGACAATGCTACATTGTTATATTCAGATATTTACCACGTACATCCCGGATACGCTCTCTGCATATACTGAAGCTCGCAAAGGATAAATCCAAAATATTCAGTATGGTATCCTGTTCTTGATTTAGGCTGCATAAATGGATTTACCGGATATTCCAATCCATATTCTGCAAAATCTTTTTCTGTGATGGCTAAAAATTCTTTGTACAGTTCATCTCCATCCGGAGCAATGTTTAAAGCAATTAAATCATCCTCTCCTTCCACTTTTGCAAATAAACCTTTTGTGTATTCCCAAATATTTTCGATGGCTTTTAGCAAACGTTCACGGCTTTCTTCTGTTCCCTGAGCAAAAATCTTCATCCAGGAAGAAGCATGAGTGTAATGATATCTCACTTCTTTTAAAGATTTCTGAGCCAGCGCGGAAAGCTCCTCATCGGCAGAGTTTGATAATGCTTCATACATTAATTTCTGATAGACAGAGAAAACATATACTTTAAGAATCGTCTGTGCATAATCTTCATTGGGAAGTTCAACCCAATGTGCGTTTACATATTCGTGCTCGTATCTTAAAAAGGCCAAATCATCTTCGCTTTTGCCGTTATCAGCCACCCTTGATGCATACACATAAAAGTTATTGGCCTGACCCAATTCGTCCAGTGCGATGTTTGTCAATGCGATATCTTCCTCCAAATAAGGCCCTTCACCGCACCATGCAGACAGTCTCTGTCCCATGATGAAGCTGTCATCAGCAAACTTTAATAAATAATTATATAATGAATTCATTGTTTTATAGAATTTAGAAATTAGAGGTTAGAAATTAGACTAAATTCTAGAATCTAACTTCTAATTTCTCTTTTTACATATTTTTTACATCATTAGGAATATCGTAGAACGTTGGGTGACGGTATAGTTTGTCATCTGCCGGATCAAAGAAAGCTTCTTTGTCTACTCCTTCTGAAGTCACAATATATTTACTTGGAACTACCCAAACGGAAGTCCCTTCTTTTCTTCTGGTGTAAACGTCTCTCGCGTTCTGTAAAGCCATTTCTGCAGTTGGCGCCTGTACTATTCCTGCGTGTTTGTGAGATAATCCCGGTTTAGTCTGAATAAACACTTCCCACATATCTAAATTTGCCATAGTCAAATTCTAAATTTAACAATGTATCAGTGTAACAGTTTACCAATTAAATGTTCTTCGCTTGGCTCAGAATAATGAATTGATTGTTACATTTTTACATTGGTATATTGTTACATTATTATATTACTTCTTTTTGTTGTTTTTCTGCAAAAGCTATTGCCGCTTCTTTTACCCAGGAATTTTCTCTTTGAGCTTTTCTCTTGGTTTCGATACGTTTCTTATTACAAGGTCCATTTCCTTTTAGGATTTCCATGAATTCATCCCATGGAAGCTCTCCGAAATCGTAGTGCTGTCTTTCTTCATTCCACTTCAGATCTTTATCCGGAACGGTTAATCCCAAAAATTCAGCCTGAGAAACGGTAACGTCGATAAATCTCTGACGAAGGCTGTCGTTACTTTCTCTTTTCACCCTGTAGTTCATGGAGATTTTAGAGTTCGGTGAACTGTCGTCATTTGGTCCAAACATCATTAAAGCAGGCCACCAGAAACGGTTTAGTGAAGCCTGAGCCATTTCTTTCTGCTGTTTTGTTCCGCGGCAAAGTGCCATCAGAATTTCGTAGCCCTGTCTTTGGTGGAAAGATTCTTCTTTACAGATTTTCACCATCGCTCTTGAATAAGGACCGTAAGAGTTCCCCATCAGCATCACCTGATTCATAATCGCGGCACCATCTACCAGCCAGCCGATAGCACCGATATCTGCCCAGCTCAGCGTCGGGTAATTAAAAATACTTGAGTATTTCGCTTTACCTTCCAACATATCTTCATAAGTGGCATCTCTGTCCGCCCTGATGGTTCCGTTTCCTAAAGTCTCTGTTGCAGAATACAGGTACAGGCCGTGACCTGCCTCATCCTGAACTTTAGCTAAAAGAGCCATTTTTCTTCTCAGTGAGGGTGCTCTAGAGATCCAGTTGGCTTCCGGCAGCATTCCGACAATCTCAGAATGTGCATGCTGTGAAATCTGACGAACCAACAGTTTTCTGTAATCATCGGGCATTACATCTTTTGGCTCCACTTTGTTTTCTTCGTGAACGTATTGAACAAATTTTTCTAAATCCATAATTTTCAATTTAGCAATGTATCAGTTTAACAATGTACCAATGATGTACACTGGTAAATTATCACATTGTTACATTATTTTTAGACATCATAATTAAGCATCACCACATTGGTTGTCGGGTGACATTGACACGTCAGAACATAGCCTCTGGCTACTTCATCTTCGGTAAGCGCGAAATTTTTCTCCATGAAAACTTCTCCTTCCAAAACCTGCGCCTTACACGTACAACAAACTCCCCCTTTGCATGCAAAAGGTACGGGAAGATTGTCTTTTAATGCTTTATCTAAGATACTCTCTTTTTTAGAATTAAGGTGGAACGAATATTCATCATCGTCAATGATCACCGTCACCATACTTTCCAAATTGGCAATAGCCTTGAATTCGTCACTCATTTCCTCCGAATTTTCTTCGTCAGGAGCCGTGAAATATTCGAATAAAACCTGAATAGCCGGTACTTTTTTATCTTTCTTCAAATAATCTGCAATCCCTTTGATCATTTCGGCGGGTCCGCAAATAAAATAAGTAGCTTCTTTTACATCAATCTCTGCATATCTTTCAAATAACTGCTCTAATTTTTCAGCAGAAATTCTTCCTTCAAATACCGGATCTTCATGCTTTTCGCGGCTTACGAGATAAATTACTTTCAGCCTTCCGTTGAAGTGCTCCACCAATTTATCAATCTCAGCTCTCTTCATCACATGGTTCATGCTTCTGTTGCTGTAGAAAAGATAAGCGCAGCTGTTCGGTTCCTGATAAAGGCTTTCCTTAAGATTTGATAAAACAGGGCTGATCCCGCTTCCCGCCGCCAAACCTACATAGGTTTTCACATTGGTAGGGTGATAAGAAGTATTGAAACCACCCATAGGAGGCATTACTTCCAGCAGCTCATCCATATGAAGATGTTCATTGAAATATCCTGAAACCTTTCCGCCTTCCAAAAGCTTTACCAGAACTTCCAGCGTATTGCTTTTTTCACTTGGAGCGTTGCAGATAGAATAAGAACGTCTTTCTTCATTCCCGTTGATCATCATACGGAAATTAAGATACTGCCCCTGCTTGAACCTGAATTTATCCTTCAGCTCCTCGGGAACTTCTACTGCTACGTTTACCGCATCAGGAGTATCTTTCTGAACCTTTACCGTTTTAAGTTTATAAAATGAATTCATTATTTTTTAAGTATTCTATTAATTTTTCCACCTTCACACTTTGGCAGGCTGTCCTGAGCATGAATTTTTACTTTTGTGGTAATCCCTACCCTCTTTTTTATTTCGTTTTCTATGTTTTTTCCAAAGCTGCCGACAAAATTAAAATAATCATCGGTATCAGCATCTATTTTTTGAAGTTTCACCAGTTCATCATCAATTTCTACATCAATATCCAGTGCTACACACATCTGTTCCTTTTCAACTGGTGTAAGATAATAATTAGGGACCACTCCCTTTACGTGTGAAAATGCTTCTTCAATCTGGCTTGGATATACATTAACTCCTCTTACGATGAGCATATCATCTGCTCTTCCTTTGATAGGTCTCATTTTCACCATGGTTCTTTTGGCGTTTTCATCATAATAAAGGCTGGTGATATCATTGGTCCAATAGCGTAAAAGCGGCATGGCTTTTTTAGTTAACGTGGTAATCACCAAGACTCCTTCTTCTCCGAACAGAACCGGCTGTTTTGTCACCGGATCTAAAATTTCAGGATAAAAATGATCTTCCCAGATATAAGATCCACCTTTTTCTTCAAAATCTTCCATGGATACTCCCGGGCCGATGATCTCGCTTAATCCGTAAATATTAGTTGCATGAAGTCCCAATCTTTCTTCAATATGGCTTCTGATAATTTCCGTCCATGGCTCAGAGCCTAATACGGCATACTTCAAACTGATCTGATCTGGAGTAATTCCTCTTTTAGTAAATTCATCAGCAATAGTCAATGCATAGGATGGTGAACAACAAATTACTTCCGGTTTAAAATCAACAATCAGATCAACCTGTCTGGCAGTCATTCCTCCCGAAATCGGAAGAACACTCATTCCTAATTTTTCTGCTCCGTAATGTAATCCCAGTCCGCCGGTAAAAATTCCGTACCCGTAAGCATTGTGCAACTGCATTCCCGGTCTTGCACCTGCTGCATATAATGATCTCGCTACTACTTCACTGAAAAGATCAACATCTTCTTTGGTGTATCCTACTACTGTAGGTTTTCCGGTAGTTCCGCTCGAACAGTGAATTCTCTGGAGTTCTTCTTTCGGAACGGTAAAAAGCCCGAACGGATAATGGTCTCTCAGGTCCTGTTTGTAAGTGATAGGAAGTTTCGTGATATCTTCAATGGTCCTTATATCCTGTGGAGATATTCCTGATTCATTAAATTTCCCTCTATAAAATTCTGATCTCTCTCCAAGGTAGCCGACCAAATCTGTCAACCGGTCAGACTGAAGCTGTCTCAACTGGTCGAGCTTTACATATTCAACTGAAAAATCCATATCCTACTAACTAACATTTGTTAGGTGTAAATTTAAAAAGAATTTCCATGCTGACCAAATTTTTATGATTTTTGTCATTTTTTGAATGATTTTAAATAAACGAATAATAATGGGATGAGCTATTTCATCCGTAAACAGTACAAATATTTAGGGTTACATTGAGAAGGATTCTCTATTGAAACATTAAGAGTTTTTAAGAAGTGAAGAATAATCAGGGAAATATCAAGAGATACTTTCACGCTTTTGTTTTTTGCTATAAAAATTATTATTTCTGATTTCCTAATAGCCCATACAAAAGCTTAGCTCTTATTTCATCGGTAATTTCAGAAGTAGATTCCGTATTTCTTTTGAACCAGAAATAGGAATTATTGAGGGTATGAAGAATAAATCTTGTTGTAAAAGTCGGTGATTTCAGTTCCCAGTTTTCTGCTTTGTAAATTTCAGTGATCAATTGTTCCACTTCATTCTGATAATTCTTCCGTAATTCTATAAATTCCGGAAGTCTTTCTTCAAGATGTCTCCATTCATTGGAATAGATATGGGTAACATCACGGTTTTGCAAAACGACAGACAGGTGTTTATCCAGAAATAAATTGAGTTTGTCTTTTGGAGCAATCTCGGTATTTTTTACTTCCTGAAGCTCATCAAAAAATTCCTGCGCTATCCCAAAGCAGATCCATTCCAAAATTTCCTCCTTTGAACGGATATGAGCATAAAGCGACGCCGCTTTGATATTAAGCCTTGTGGCAAGATCTCTAACTGAGCTACCCATATAGCCTTTCTCTTTGAAAAGCTCTACTGCTACGTCTAAAATTTTCCTTTGTTTTTCTTTAAGCTCCATCTGGTAAAATGCAAAAGTAATTATTCTGAGGTTAATATGTTAATTTAAAGCTATGAATTTAAATACAGAAGCGGGAGTTTTGTTTGACCACCCCGTCAAATCTTCGATTTGCCACCTCCAGCGGAGGGGAATTCCGGTTAAGTTGATATAAAGAAGCCGTTAAACATTAAAATTCTCTTTCTTTTAATTTTAAGTTTTTCCTTAATCTGACGGTTTTTCCATTATTTCAAAGACGACATGATGGAATCGGAAATTTTGTCAAGTTAATTTAACGTTAAAAATAGATAATTCGGAAATTTTGTCCATATTTTTTGTAAATTTAATAATTGAACGATTTTTGAGATAAATTCATCGATTAAATGATTAAATAACTTGATGGCATTAAGAAACCGGGCCTGAAAATTTGGTTTCTTGGTGTCTTTTTAAAACTGAACCAACAGCAAATTATTACCAAAAACATAAAAAATATGAACTTAAACCAATATACTGTAAAATCACAAGAAGCCATCCAGGCAGCACAGCAGACTGCTATGGAATTTGGCAATCAGAGTATTGAGCCACAACATATACTTGAAGGTATTTTTCAGGTAGATGAAAACATTTCACCTTTCCTGCTAAAAAAATCTGAAGCAGATGCTGCTTTGGTAAGAGAGCGCAACCGTGAGAATATTGAGAAGCTTCCAAAAGTTCAGGGAGGAAATATTTATCTTTCGCAATCAGCCAACAAAGTATTGCTGGATGCCCCGAATATTGCTAAAAAAATGGGTGACGAATATGTAACCATCGAACATCTATGGTTATCATTACTGGAAACCAGCTCTGAAGTATCCAAGATGCTTAAGGATATGGGAGTCACCAAAAGCCTTCTGGAAGGTGCCATTAAAGAATTAAGAAAAGGAAGCAAGGCTACTTCTGCCAGTTCAGAAGAGACTTATCAATCCTTAAATAAATATGCTAAAAACTTTAACGAATTAGCAGCGGAAGGAAAACTGGACCCTGTAATCGGTCGTGATGAAGAGATCAGAAGAGTATTACAGATCCTTTCCAGAAGAACAAAAAACAACCCAATCCTCATCGGGGAGCCGGGTGTAGGTAAAACAGCCATTGCTGAAGGTATTGCCCACCGTATTATTTCGGGAGATATTCCTGAAAACCTGATGGACAAAACACTGTACTCTTTAGATATGGGTGCACTAATTGCCGGAGCTAAATATAAAGGTGAGTTTGAAGAGCGTTTGAAATCTGTTGTGAATGAAGTGATCAAGTCTGAAGGGCAGATCATTCTTTTCATCGACGAAATCCACACTCTGGTAGGTGCAGGAGGCGGTGAAGGCGCAATGGATGCAGCCAATATCCTGAAACCTGCTTTGGCAAGAGGAGAATTAAGAGCAATCGGTGCCACCACTCTGAATGAATACCAAAAGTATTTTGAGAAAGATAAGGCATTGGAAAGACGTTTCCAGAAAGTAATGGTAGAAGAACCGGATACGGAATCTGCAATTTCTATCCTTCGTGGGATTAAAGATAAATATGAAGCCCACCACAAAGTAAGAATCAAGGATGAAGCAATTATTGCTGCGGTGGAAATGTCTCAGAGGTACATTTCAGACCGCTTTTTACCGGATAAAGCAATTGACCTTATCGACGAAGCTTCGGCTAAACTGAGAATGGAAATTAACTCTAAACCTGAAGAACTGGATGTTTTAGACAGAAAACTAATGCAGCTGGAAATTGAACTTGCTGCTATTTCGAGAGAAGGCAACCAGACAAAAATAGACCATTTGAAAGAAGATATTTCAAAAATTTCCGAGGAAAGGAATGAGATCAATGCCAAGTGGCTGAAAGAAAAACAAAAATCTGAGGATTTAACGCAGATTAAAAAAGATATTGAATCCCTGAAACTGGAAGCAGAAAAAGCTTCAAGAGCCGGAGATTATGCAAAAGTAGCAGAAATCCAGTACGGGAAAATAAAGGAAAAGGAAGATGCTTTGCAGAAACTCGAATTAGAGATGCAAAACCATCAGAATGAACTCATTAAGGAGGAAGTTACTTCTGAAAACATTTCTGAAGTGATTGCAAAATGGACAGGAATCCCTGTTACCAAACTGCTTCAGTCTGAAAGAGAAAAGCTCCTGAGTCTTGAAACTGAACTTCACCATCGTGTGGTAGGACAGGATGAGGCTATCGGGGCAGTGGCAGATGCCATCAGAAGAAACAGAGCCGGATTAAGTGATGATAAAAAGCCAATCGGATCTTTCTTATTCTTAGGAACAACCGGTGTCGGTAAAACTGAGCTGGCCAAAGCCCTTGCAGAATATTTATTTGATGATGAGAATAATATGACGCGAATCGATATGAGTGAATACCAGGAAAGACACAGTGTTTCCAGACTGGTAGGAGCTCCTCCAGGATATGTGGGTTATGATGAAGGCGGACAGCTGACGGAAGCAGTCAGAAGAAGACCGTATTCTGTGGTTCTTCTGGATGAAATTGAAAAAGCACATCCTGATGTTTTCAACACGCTGCTTCAGGTATTGGATGACGGACGTCTGACGGATAATAAAGGACGTGTGGTGAATTTTAAGAATTCCATCATTATTATGACCTCCAATTTAGGTTCGCATTTGATTCAGGAGAATTTTGAAAATATCACTGAGGAGAATCAGGACGAGATCGTAGACAAGACAAAGGATGAAGTTTTTGATCTTCTGAAACAAACCTTACGTCCGGAATTCCTGAATCGAATAGATGAAGTGGTGCTGTTCCAGCCTTTAAATAAAAAAGAAATCGGAAAAATTGTTCAGTATCAGCTGAGAGGCTATAATGATATGCTTGCCAAGCGAAATATCATCATGACCGCTACTCAGGATGCCTTGGATTATCTGATGAATAAAGGATATGATCCTTCTTTCGGAGCCAGACCTCTGAAAAGGGTGATCCAGCAGGAAGTATTAAACAAATTATCAAGAGAGATTCTTGCCGGAAAAGTAAATGACGGTGACAGAATCACTTTAGATTATTTTGAAGAAACGGGCCTGGTGTTCAGGCCGGCAGATCTGTAAAGTAGTTTTTTTCATATATATTATTTTTGTAAGTAAGTGGTGCAGCCCAATCTGTATCACTTATTTTTTTATTGCTTTTTATCAAAGCTATGTGAAATATCAGTATATTTATAATTCAAAATAAATTACTAACTAAAACAAAATCACTATGAAAAAGCTAAAAAGAGATTCATTAAAAACTATTCTAGGGGGAAAAATTGACTGCAGCTGCAATATATTAACTTACCCTGACGGTTCCACCAGTGGAACGTGCGCTACAGAAAGATGTTCACAGATCAACATCAATTGCGGACAGGCTGAATGCAGACCCAGTCTTATTGACTAATCTTTAAAATTATCGTATGAAAAAGTTAAAAAGAAATGATTTAAAGAGGATCAGTGGTGGCTTATCGGCTTCAATCACAGAGTGCGACATCGATATGAACTGCCATGTAGGGCTTTGTTGTTCAACAGGATATATCTGCAGAGACCCCAAAAGGTATCCCTGCATGTAGATTTTAGTTATAAGCCGGAGTTAAATTTCCGGCTTTTTTTTGCTTTTATCATACTTATTATTTTTCGAGTAATCTGAAAGATATAGTCTATCAATTTACCATATTAATGAAATGATTAAAATATTTCACGTAAATAAAAAAATCAACGAATAATATAAACAAGTATAAAAATATCAAATAAACAGTAAAAAGTGTTAAAATGATAAATAATAATCACTGAATGCATATTTTTTATACATTTGTAGCACATTTGAACTACAAAAGATAATTTTATGAAAAAAACAGTATTAGGAGTATTGATTACTCTTTTTGTTTCATGTGCCAATGAAACAGAAAATCTCAACACTGAAAACGCAAACGCAAACACTGACCAACCAACAATGGCAGCTAAAGGGGCGATTTGCGGTTCTGATGTTGTGAGACAAAAATTTCTTTCAGAAAACCCTGACGCAGCCCAGCGTATGTTTAAGATTGAAAACAGTACGGCTGAGTTTATTGAACAAAAAAAGATGGGTAAGGTTCTCGCCGACGGAAGTGTTGAAATTCCTGTAATCTTTAATGTACTTTACACGAATGCAGGCAATAATATATCCGATGCAAGAATTAATTCACAGATTGAAGTACTGAACAAAGCTTTCGCATCAACACACGCTAATGTTTCCAATATTCCGGCAGAATTTCAGACACTGAACGCCGGAGATACAAAAATCAAATTCAGACTGGCACAGATCAACAGAAAGTCTACCACCAAATCCAGATGGGCTCCTGATGATAAAATGAAAAAATTAACAACCGGAGGGGTTGACGCTACTGATCCTGCAAAATATTTAAATATCTGGGTAGTAGATTACATGCCTTACCAATCCGGATATGTATTAGGATATGCCACTTTCCCTGAATCTGCAGGACTTTGGAATGACGGGGTAGTAATGATGGATGAATATGTAGGTGAAGGCGGTCCGATTGCCACTCACAATAAAGGAAGAGTAACGGTACACGAAGTTGGCCATTACCTGAACCTGAGACACATATGGGGTGATGCCAATTGCGGAAATGACTTTGCAGATGACACGCCACAACAGATCACTCTTCACAGAGGAGTTCCTTCTTATCCTAAAATGGAAACATGCGGCGGGGTATCCCGATCTGTAATGTTCATGAATTATATGGACTATTCTGATGAAACGACTTTATTTATGTTTACAAAAAATCAGAACGACAGAATGCAGGCCTCTGTTTCAGCTAACGGACCAAGAGCCGGACTGAGAATATTATAGAACACAATCATTATAAATATAAAGCCTCCAACTGATTTGGGGGCTTTATTATTTACAGCTTATACACAATCCGTAAAAACACGGAAAATAAACAGGAAAAAACACATCCGTTTACCTCGAAATTTTTACGAGATTTGCACTACTAACTAACATTCTTTTATAAAACTAACGTTATGAAAACAAAAACTACTTCGGAGGCCGGAGCAAGCGAGACTGTTTCAGGTGCAAACACCATTCCTTCAGAGCTTGTTCGGCAGTTAATAGGCAACTACAGAAACAATCAGATGCAGGCTGTCAATAAAGAATTGGGGATTACTGACTCTCATGCCATATGGTTTGACCTTCCTAAACTGAAAAAGTTTATAGCATGTGTAGAAAATGAAGCAGCAAAAGCAAATCCCGATGTTTCTGAAGAGGATTTAGGCATCAGGTTCTATTACGCCGCCTATCCAAAAGCTAAAGACTGGGCCATTATGGAAAGCCATCCTGTAGAAAAAGAATATGCAGAAAGGCATACTTTAGTCATGATCCCGACCTTGAAAAAAGCAGATGAAACCGGAGAAATGCTTCACTATGATTTCTGTCCGCCAAATTCAGGATCAATCTTGGCTATGGCCTCAAAAAATGGAAAGTCGGGTGATCCTGAAACTCTTGCAGAAAACCATGGAACACTATCTCCACCGCAGAATACAAAAGTTGAACAGTTCCCTTAATTCACTATTTTTTTATATCCCACAATAAACATGACTGATTTTCAGAATATACTCCAGGGGTCTCTAATCTGGGTAGAAGGACTTGCCGCCGTAATATCCATTATTTACTATAATCGTGGTAATACAGACAGATATTGGAAATATTTCTCTTTTTATCTTATTCTTATGTTTTTGTGTGAAGTAATAGGTAAATGGGGACATATGTTTATAGAGTACAGCAAGCCGAAGTTCTTTAATTACTTCGTAATTCCTATTGAGTTTCTTTTTTTTTACTGGCTCTACGCCGCCAAATCATTGGAAAGACCAAAGCTTTTTTATACCCTATCACTACTCTATTTACTTTCATTTTTACCAAGTGAGATATTCTTTACTTCAAAAAAAATAATTTTCTCTTTCAACTATACATTCGGATGTCTCATGCTAATGATATTGGTAATCATGGAATACTATAAACAAATCAACTCTTCTGAAATTTTAAATTTCAGTAAGAACAAAATGTTTTATATCAATCTTGGAGTTACACTGTTCTATATTGGAACTCTGCCGTTCTGGACTTTTTTCAGTCTTCTGGCCAAGTATAAAGAATTGTGGGATATGTATTTTAATTATTTTCTGATATCCGGAATTACAATGTACCTTTTATTTTCAATTTCATTCATATGGGGAAAACGGAGCTCTTAATAACGATCATTCTATTCAACATCTTCTTTGTGTTGTTTGTAGCTGCCGTAATGGTATACATCAGAAAATACAAGCAGCGCAAAAGAGAATATATGAATGAAATTGAAATAAAAAACGAAATCCATAAACGGGAGATTTTGGCTACGCAGCTTGAAATACAGCAGGCAACCATGCAGCAGATAGGACGTGAGCTTCATGATAATATCGGTCAGAAACTGACACTGGTAAGCCTTTATACTCAGCAGCTTCTTTACGAAAACAGGGTTCCTGAAGTAAGCGAAAGAATCGACCAGATTTCACAGATCATCAACCAGTCCCTGCAGGACCTCAGAAGCCTTTCTAAAACACTGACAGATGACAATATAAACCAGAAGGAAATCGTAACTTTAATCCAGGAAGAGGTAGACAATACCAATACTTTCAAAAGATGCCATGTGAGTTTTGAACATAACTTTAAGCAGCTTGATCTTGGATTTGTTCACAAAAATGTACTTCTCAGAATCATACAGGAATTTATTCAGAACAGCATTAAACATGCAAACTGTAAAAATATTTTTATTAAGCTGAATACTTCCGAGGAGATTCTTTGGGAGCTTAATCTCAGAGATGACGGTATTGGATTTGACAGCACAGAGATAACATCCAATGGCATTGGTCTTACCAATATGAAAAACAGAGCCGCAATCATAGGGGCAGATTTCAGTCTTGAAAGTCAGAAAAATACCGGAACTACACTCAATATTATTTTAAAAAAACAGCCATGAAAAAAACAATAGTAATTGTTGACGATCATATACTAATCGCCAAAGCACTGGAAGGGATTATTGATAATTTTAATGAATTTGAAGTAATCTACGTTTGCGAGAATGGCAAAGACCTGATCCAAAAGTTTGAAGACAACGGTAAAATTCCGGACATCATCCTTCTGGATATCAGCATGCCGATTATGGACGGCTTCGAAACTGCTGCCTGGCTTACTCAAAACCATCCGGAGATCAAAGTAATGGCACTGAGCATGCAGGGTGATGACAACAGTGTTATCAAAATGATTAAAAACGGCGCAAAAGGATATTTACTAAAAAACACACATCCTAAAGATCTGGAAACCGCATTAACGAAATTAAATTCTGACGGCTTTTTCTATCCGGAATGGGCTTCAAAGATTATATTTTCCAATCTGAATAAAGATAAGGAAACAGAAAGTACCGTAAGAATTTCGGACCGGGAAAGAGAATTCCTGAAATACACGGTTACCGAGCTGAGCTATAAGGAAATTGCAGACAGAATGTGCTGCAGTCCGAGAACAGTAGAAAGCTACCGCGACCAGTTATGTGACAAATTAGATCTGAAAACCCGGGTTGGACTGGCTGTTTTTGCCATTAAAAATGGTTTTGCAGGTTAATCAAAAAAAGAAACAAAAATTAAAAATATAAATCATTTTAAATAATTCAATAAATATTTTTAATTATTATAATTCACAATGAAAAAGAATTAAACATAAATTACAAAACTGATTAAAATTCAATTAAAACAACCAAAAACCACATAATATGCAATAACCACCGGTGTTTAATAATAATTATTCAAATAAGTGTGAATATTTTTGTGTATTAATTTTTTATAATATAAATTTGGATCGCAAACCATTTACAATATATTATGAAAAAACTATTATTAGGAGCCCTTGTCCTGGGCTTCATGTCAGCTTGTAACAGTGATAATATGTCCAATCAGGAGGATATATCTCAGGATCCGGGAAATCTTTCAGGCGCTATGGCATCAAAAAGAACCTGTCCTTCTGACATCATCAGGGAAAAGGCACTTAAAAGCGATCCGGCACTAAGAGCCAGATTTGAAGCTAATGAACTGCAGTCTGATAAATTTTCTAGAGATCTTACAATGGGCAAGGTACTTGCAGACGGCACGGTAGAAATTCCGGTTGTTTTCAATGTAATCTATAACACTTCTACCCAAAATATTTCTGATGCAAGAATTGCTGAGCAAATCGCAGTTCTGAATGCAGATTACGGCGCTACCAATTCTGATGTTAATCAAATACCGTCAGCATTCCAGCCTTCTGCAGCCGGCGATGTAAAAATCCGTTTCAGACTGGTAACCACCAACCGTAAGCAAAGTACAAAAACAGGCTGGAGATCCGATCTTGAAGAAATGAAAAAATCGACTACCGGAGGTATTAACGCAACTGATCCAACTAAAAACATGAATATCTGGGTGGTTAATTCTATCCTTGATGAGAACAGCCAACCCGGAACACTGGGATATGCTTATTATCCTGAGTCTGCGGGGCTATGGTATGACGGTCTTGTAATAGGCTATCAGTTTATTGGGAAAACAGGCGCTTCTGCTCCGTTCAATTTAGGCAGAACAGTTACGCATGAAGTAGGCCATTATTTAAATCTGCCTCACCTTTGGGGATCATCCAACACAGGCTGTCAGACAGATTATTCCAGTGACACTCCTACTTCTCCAGGACCTAACTACGGAACACCATCATATCCTTTAAACAGAATCTGCGGAGGTGTAAGCCGTTCTCAGATGTTCATGAATTATATGGATTATGTAGATGATAAAGCAATGTTTATGTTCTCGGCGAATCAAAAAACAAGAATGCAGGCAGTAGTGGCTGCAGCCGGTCCAAGAGCCGGATTGAGATAATTTACATCTAATAAACTTAAATAGAATAGTCTGGATTACATGTTAATTCAGGCTATTTATTTTTATGATAAGCCGTATTGTTTTACGACTTGTTATATAAAATCAGATTTAGGAATATCAGAATGAAAAAATGTTTTTTTCAAAAAAAATATTTTACCGATTAAAACCAACTATTTTATTTTATTAATAGCATAATAATAAATACAATAATCTACTTAAAATCTACAAAAATTAAAATTACGTTATACTTAAAAAAAAATAATCCAATTAATTTATAACATTCAAAATTAACAATAAATCAACATTCATTTAAATAACATATGAAATGCATAATAATTCAAGCCAAATGTTAACACATTTTTAATAAAATATTAAAAATGTGTTGCACAATAATTTCAAATAATATAAATTCACCAACAGAAATTATAGAAAATAAGCTTATGAAAAAATTATTATTTGGAGCAGTTGTATTAAGCTTCATGTCTGCTTGTAACAGCGACAATATGTCGAACCAAAATGAAAACCCGGCAAATGAAGAGATCACTTCAGCTGATCTATCCAAAAGGGGTTGTGCATCCGAAGAAGTAAGACAGGAGGCATTAAAAAACAATGCTCAACTTAGACAAAATTTTGTAACACTAGAAGCGAATACAGAAAAATTCGCTAATGAATTAAAGCTTGGAAAAGTTCTCGCAGATGGTACTGTAGAAATTCCGGTTGTCGTGAATGTATTATATAAAACTACTGCAGAAAATGTATCTGATGCAAAAATCGCAGAACAAATTGCAGTACTGAATGCTGACTTCA
Source organism: Chryseobacterium sp. NFX27 (assembly GCF_049887855.1). NCBI lineage: Bacteria > Pseudomonadati > Bacteroidota > Flavobacteriia > Flavobacteriales > Weeksellaceae > Chryseobacterium > Chryseobacterium sp. NFX27. The sequence goes on from NZ_JAGEKK010000017.1 coordinate 83,252, forward strand.
CAGGAACAAATGCTGATGCCAGTAAAATCCCTGCTGAATTCCAGACTGTAAGTGCCGGTGATACAAAAGTAAAATTCAGATTGGTCAATACCATAAGAAAAGCTACAAGCAAAACAAGCTGGGCAACCAATGATGACATGAAAAAAGCATCCAAAGGAGGAATTGATGCTACAAGCCCGGCAAATTACTTAAACATCTGGGTTGTAGGTAAAATGACAAGTCAGGGAAGAACTATTCTTGGGTACGCTACGTTCCCTGAATCTGCAGGATTATGGAATGACGGTGTAGCTATTGCCGCTCCATACTTTGGAAAAACCGGAGCAGCTTCACCTTTTAACTTAGGAAGAACTGCAACACACGAAGTGGGACACTATTTAAATCTTAGACACATCTGGGGAGATGCGAGCTGTGGTAATGACCAGGTTACAGATACTCCTACACAGACTACTGCTAATTATGGAAAACCAACTTATCCATTATACAACACATGTAGCGGAGTTCAAAGATCTGTAATGTTTATGAACTATATGGATTATGTAGATGATGCTGCCATGTTTATGTTCTCAGCAGGACAAAAAACAAGAGTTCAGTCGGTAATCGCTTCTACAGGAGCAAGATCAGGATTAAGACTTTATTAAAATTTAATTAACTTCATAAAAAAGCCTGAATTTTTCATTCAGGCTTTTCTTTTATAATGATTTCGTATTATTTTCGGGCGTATAATCCATAAAAATATCTCCATCCAGAGTCACCGATTTCACTTTCTTTTTAATAGGAATGGCGAGGTCTGCCTGCTTCTGGTTCTTTTCCCATAAGGAAGGTGAAAAGTGAAGCTTTTCAACTGATCCGTCTTCATAATTTAAAACAGCATCAAAAGGAATCGCAAACCCGCCAACATTATCTATATTGACTGTAAGGAGATCGTTGAGCTGTGAAATATCAGTTATTTTCAGATCAATATAATTATTGGTATAAAACCAGTTTTGAAAAAACCAGTTCAGATTTTTTCCGGAGCCTGTATTCATTGAATTAAAATAATCCCAAGGTGCAGGATGCTTTCCATTCCAGTTGTTCATATAATGCAGAAGCGCTTTCTTGAACAGTTCGTCTCCTAAATAATCTTTCAGTGCAAGATACGAAAGAGATGCTTTTACATAGGAATTGTTTCCATATCCGGTTCCGCTTACCTGTGTACTCATTGTAATAATAGGTTGATCCTGTTCTGCAGAAGGGTCATTGATCCATTTTTTAACCCGGAAATTTTTATAGAATTCTTTTGCTGCAGCTTCACCATTTTCATCAATACCGATCAGGTACTCAAGGGTAGTTGCCCAGCCTTCATCCATAAAAGCATACCGGGTCTCATTGATTCCCATATAAAAAGGAAAGTAGGTGTGAGCAATCTCATGATCTGCGGTAAGTCTTGCATCACGGAGATCGTCAGGAATACTTGTATCATTAATCATCATTGGGTATTCCATATCGGCATATCCCTGAATCGCAGTCATGACATTATAAGGATATTCCACGCCGGGCCATTTCTTTGAGAACCAGTCCAGATTATAGCGCATCCAGTCTACATATTGCTCAAAATCTTTTGCTCCGGCTTTATATCCTGCCTGAACACTTGCTCTTTTCGTTTTTAACTGTACACTTGCCGCATCCCAAACATAATGACTGCTTAATGCGAAACAGAAATCCGTAATATGGTTTGCTTTGAATTTCCAGATATTCCATTTGTTCTGCTTGGTCACTTTTCCGGATCTCATTTCCTGTTCGGAAGCAATATGGATCACTTTGTCGCTTCTAAGAGAGGCTTTATATCTTTTTAAATATTCCTGCTGAAGTACTGCTTCGGGATTCAGAAAATCGCCGGTTGCCCATACTACAAAATTTTTGGGAGCATAGATGGCAAAACTGTAATCATTAAAATCATTATAAAATTCCTGTCTATCCGAATGGGGAAGCATATCCCAGCCATTATAATCATCATAAACGGAAATCCTCGGGAAAGAATAGGCTACATAAAAAGTTTCAGGATCTATTTGCCCTTCCCTTCCGCTCTGTACAGAAAGAGGATACTCCCATTCTATTTTCACATCAGCTTTTGCTCCGGCCTTAAGTACTTTATTGAGCTTTATTTTTTCTACGGTGCCCCAATCATCACTGTTTACGGCATATTTTTCACCATTAATAATCAATGATTTAATATAAAGCCCTGAAGACAGAAAATCTGTGGATACGGAACCAGACCTCGGAGACTGCGGCTTATGAAGGTTGTTTACAAATCTGATCGCCAGTTCGTGAAGTTCATCGGGGCTGTTATTGATGTATGTGATCGTTTCTTTTCCTGAAACCGTTTTGCTTCCGGCATCCACTTTTACCTCAACATTATAAATCCCTTTATTCTGCCAATAGTTTTTGCCCGGAGCGCCGGAAATATCACGGGTTCCTTTTTCATAGGCTTTCTTAATATTTCTTGGCATATACAGCTCCTGGGCAGCAATATGCTGCATCGAAACAGTAACTACCAGAGCATAAAGAAATCGTTTCATATCTCTAATTTTTAAAAATAAACATCAAAATTAGCGAAAATGTCACACAGAAAAGGAATTTCTTTTATAATAATGCTTTATGGATATTAGTTTTAATAAGAAAGGAAGATGGATGCCAGAAGACGGAAGTACTATTGGTCGTTAGGCTCAATGATTGAGATTGAGAAACGTCAATGGTCAATTTTGCTGCGCAAGTGAAATGTGAAAATCCTCCAAATCAAGATCCTCACCACAAAACTTATAATTCATAACTTTCTCAAACTCTCAAACTCGTACCCCGAATTCTACAATCTATCCGCTTCATCTGTTTTCTTAATCGTCTTAGCATTTTTCACCGACTGGTTGCCGAAATTGAATTTCAGAGAAAGCGTGAATCCCTGAGTATCTCCGTAATCCAAAAAATAATTGTCCTGATTGGCATATTTTGTACTTATCTTCTGCCCCATGCTTCTGAAAATATCATTAAAAATAAATGAAGCTTCCAGTTTTTTATCAAAAAATTTCCGGTTCATCACAAAATACGCAGACCATGCACTGGAAATTCTGAAAGTTCCCTGTATTCCGGGCGAATAGTATTTGTGACCCATTTCCATTTTCCAGTCATTACTTTTATCTAACGTAATGGCTGTTGAAACATTAGATACCCAGTTCCATACCTTATTTTTATACAGGAGACCATCAAGCCCTTTGAAATAATTTTCGTTGTACTCCAGGTTTTCAGAAAGAATCAGCGTCCACCACGGTTTAATCTGAAAGTTCTTGTACAGGCTGGCTCCAAAAGCCTGGCCTTTTTCAATATTGGTAAAATAATAGATCAGATTATTCGTACTGGGTTCCTGATATGAAATTTCCATAGAAGGATAGACCTCCTTCCTGTAGTACAAATCCAGATTCCAGCCTTTCCAGGTATAGGTCAGATTGAGATTATGAATGATCGTAGCTTTAAGTTTCGGATCTCCCTGATAATAGGAGAATAAATTATAATATGACTTCGCGGGATTCAGCCATGCATAAGAAGGCCTGCTGATCCTTTTGCCATAGGAGAACCCGAATTCATGCTTACTTTCTGTAGAATACTGAACATAGAAAGTCGGAAAAAGACTCCAGTATTTATTTTTGTTGCGTTCGTAAGGCTCGGAGACTACTCCTTCCAGATCCGTCATCTCAGCCCGGAGACCCCCTTTAAAATTCCACTTTCCCAGATTATAAGCCAGTGAAGAATAGACCGCAAAATTATGTTCCTTGTAATCAAACAGGCTGCTTTTCTCCGGACGTAATTGTAAGGATCCGTTTTCGTTATCAGAAAAATCGAGACCACTCATTGTTTTCACAAAACTGTACTTGATTCCGGACTCCATTTCAAGTTTTTTATCTTTCCACTGATAATCGGCCTGAGTAGAATACAGCTGAACATCCGTTTTATTTTGAGTGAAAAAATTATCAATCTTTGGTACTTCCCCAGCAAAATTCAGATGGGTAAGGACATTCTGATATTTATCCATATTGTTCCCGGTAAAATAACTGATCCATGAAAGATGAGTCTTCTTATTAATTTTTCTGTCAATCTGAAAACTCAGTGAATTATTGATCGTCCGGGACTGGTGATCGTTAATGGTTGTATAATCTGACTCAGCAATATCCTGACTGTTGTAGATCAGTGTAGGCACCACATAAGTCCCAAAAGACTTCGGGCTGAAATACCCTGAATAATTCAGACTCAGATTGGTCAGACTGTCAATTTCATATTCTGCATTGAAGTTAACGGTATTCTGTGCCCTGTTCTTGTCCCTTCTGTTCATGGTACTCACCCATCTCCTCTGGCTTTCCTGGTAATTTACATAGTCTGTTCCCTCCCGGTAATAGGTTCCAAAACCTCTGTAATAACTTCCCATCAATGAAAGTTTATCTTTTTTGTAATACTGGGATACTCCCACAACTCCTTTTGCATATTGGGTCTGAACATATTTTGATGAAACAATTCCACGGTAGCCTTCAATCTTATTCTTCTTCATTACAATATTCAGTACTGCGCTTCCGGATGCTTCATATTTTGCGGGTGGATTGGTGATCACTTCTACCGATTTTATTTCGTCTCCCTGGGTGTTTTCCAGAAAATTCTTAAGCTCATCTCCCGTAAGCATTACTTTTTTATCATTAATAGTGACCAGAATTCCTGTTCCTCCTTTAATCGCGATTACATCATTATTGATCGTCACATTGGGTGTCTTCTTCAATATCTCCCATGCATTAAGCGAAGAAACATTAGTATTTTCGACATTAAATTCCAGGCGGTCAATTTTTCTGGTGACCACAGGTTTCTGTTTGGTCATCACGACAGCTTCTATTTCCTGGGGTTCTTTCGTAAGAATGATCTTAAGTTCATTCTCCTTTTGTGGATCTACAATTCTTTCAAAAGGAATATAATCTGTTTTTTTGACTGTTATTTTTATGGAATCAATGGTTATTCCTTCTACATGGAACTGCCCGTCAGTCTCTGTTTTCAGTGTTTTTATCAGTTCATTTTTTAAATTGTAAATTCCGATATCCGCAGAGGATATCTTTCCATTCTCAGTGTCCGTCACTGATCCTTTGATCATCTGCACCTGTGCGGACAGGAGCACAGGAAAAAGCAGGAGAAGAAAAATTTTATACATAATTGATTCTGAAAAGCATGGATGTTAGTTTACTTGACGGTCCAAAATTCTGTATTTGTCGAGATAATTTCGGTTAATGGAAGGTTAATGATGGGTTAATGCCAGACAAGGGAAAGTCTAAAGTTTTATCTTTGTTTCAATGATGTCCAAAAGTAAATATCTTATTGCCCTTTTCGCCGCACTGTTCCTGCTTCTGCTCGGAATACAGGCATATTTTATGTACAAAACATATCAGGTAAAGGAACGGGAAATCTACAGAACCGTGCACGAAGGCCTCACCAACTACACCGATAAACTGGAGGATCTGGGTGGTATAGCAAATAAGACAGATGACTCTATCCAGAAGATCCTGATCAGGTATCATGACAAAAAGATAAGTAAAAAAGACTTCTTAGCTTATTTTGAAAAAAACAGAAAAGCTAACGAAAAACATTTAAGCAATTATGTAGACAGCCGTTTTAAAAAAGAAGGGTATAAAATTGCGACAAAAACAGAATATATTTCGATCATTTATATTCCTGACAGCACCCACCTGATCAATCAGCCGATCACAGTATACGAAACCAGAAATAAAGTCACGGCCCCCAAGATTTCCAATACTGGCAAATGGGAAACAACATCAAAATCCAGTACTAAAGACGGCAGACCCGGCCGAAACGATTCTTTTCTTCTAAAAAGCACTACAGGCTTTGAAATCTTAAACATCAAAACAATTATATTCAAAGAGCTTGCCCTGCTGACAATATGCTGTGCAGCAATCCTTGCCAGTGTTCTGCTGATTTATATTTTCACCATTAAAAATTTAGCCCGGCAACAGAAACAGATTGAAGTTCTCCATACTGTGGTGGATAATATTTCCCATGAATTCAAAACCCCGATTGCCACTTTAAAGATCGCATCGAAAGCTTTAAAAAAAGAATGGAATCCTGAAACTCTGCCGCTGATCGACCGACAGATCAGCCGACTGGAAAATCTGATGCTTCAGCTTCACAGGGATGAAACAGCTGGAGAAGTTCGGTCTGTAAAACCTGAAGATTGGAGCTTTTTTGTGCAGGACCTCGCCTTTACCTATCCTGAGACAAATTTTGAACTGACCAGCCAGGTTTCAAAAGAGCTTCCTTTTGATAAAAATCTCATGGAAACCCTGATCAAAAACCTTGGTGAAAACAGCGTAAAGTATGGAGCTTCCCATATAAAAATCAATATCAACGACAGTTCTCAACATCTTAAAATAGAGGTCCACGACAACGGCTGTGGTATAGAGAAAAAAGAACTTGATCACATTTTTGAAAAATTTTACAGGATCCAGTCTAATAATGTCCATAACACCAAAGGCCTGGGGTTAGGGCTTTATTTTGTAAAAAAAATAGTAATGAAATACCATGGCAGCATAGAGGTTTCCAGCCGTCCTAAAACTGAAACTGCCTTTAAAATATCTATTCCTTATGAAAACTAAGATTCTTCTGGCCGAAGACGATCCGGATTTCGGAATGATTCTGAAACAGTATCTGGAACTGGAAAATTTTGAAGTAGCATGGTTTCAGAATCCGGAAGACATTGTCCGCCTTCTAAGTACAGATTTTCCTTTTCATATCGGCATTCTGGATATTATGATGCCCTCGATCGACGGTTTTTCTTTAGCAAAAATGATCCTAAAGGAGAAAAACAATTTCCCCTTACTTTTCCTGACTGCCAAGAACCAGAAAATAGACCGCCTGATGGGGCTAAAGATAGGAGCAGATGATTATATTGCTAAACCCTGCGATCCGGAAGAGCTGGTTTTAAGAATCAAAAATATTCTGAAAAGGACTCAGCCAGCCGTTTCACCACAAATAAAGATCGGAAGTTATTCTTTAGATACTGAAAAGCTGCTGCTTTCCCATCCTGAAGGAAACACCCGTCTTACAATCCGGGAACGGGAACTTCTTCTGTATCTTCTGAAACATAACGGTACAATGATTAAAAGAGATGACATTTTGGATAATCTTTGGGAGACGAATGATTATTTTACAGGAAGAAGCCTTGATGTATTTATCAGCCGGCTCCGCAAATATTTTATGAATGACCCCAAAATAAAAATCCAATCTCTGAGAGGCATTGGATTTGAAGTTGATTTCCCGGTGAGCTGATCTCCAATTAATAAGAAAGCTCTGCCAATACCGGAAAATGATCCGATGGATACAGCAGGTTTCCTCTTCTGTCGTTGATGTGTCTCTGGGATTTTATTGTAAACCCTTTTACAAAAATATAATCGATTCTGTCTTTAGGAATTTCATTCACATTGAAAGCGGTAAATGTTCCTTTTGGCCCGTAAGGTTTTGTTTCGGAATGATAAAAGCTGTCATTCAAATTCTGGGAAAGGATTTTTATCGGCTCAGAATCTTCTGTTAAATTAAAATCTCCGCTTAAAGTTACAGGAAGGTTTTTAGGATTCATCTCTTTAATTTTCTTCAGAATAAGTTCAGAAGATTTCACTCTTGCCACATTTCCGATATGATCAAAATGAAGGTTCATCGCCAGAAATTCTTTTTTTGACTTTTTATCCTTAAAGAAAGCATAGGTACAGATTCTATTAAGGGCAGCATCCCATCCTCTGGAAGGTTTTTCCGGTGTTTCCGAAAGCCAGAATGTCCCGGATTTCACCACCTGAAGTCTGTTTGTATCATAAAAAATAGCTGAAAACTCACCTTTATCCTTTCCGTCATCTCTTCCTACTCCTACATAATCGTAATTCTTAAGGCCGTCCTTTATATCTTTCATCTGCTCAGGAAGTGCTTCCTGAACTCCGAAATAATCGGGATGATAATAATTTAACAAATCCACAGCATCCTGTTTTCTTTCCGTCCAGGCATTTTCCTTATCTGATGTAACCTGCAGCCTGATATTGAAACTCATCACTTTAAGGTCCTGTGAAAATCCCAGTGCAAAGAACAGCAAGGTTACCATTGAAAATCTGAAATTCATAATCCTATTTTATTTAGAATAACAAAAATAGAATATCTTTTTGAGAGACAATAAAGATTTAGGATACATTATTATTAATTTATTTAACTCCAAATTCGGTATAGTTCTTAATAAACGCAAGGATAAACAAAGCCGTTCCACTTATAGATAGCAATACACAGGAAAATATTTTGTATTCCTTTGCTGAATGAAATGCCTCTCTTTCCCTTTCTATACGTCTCAGAAAATCTTCTTCGTTTATCTTTGCGATAAATAAAAATTAGTTTCAAGCATTTTTTATCATCAACTCAGATTAAAATAAAAAAAGAAACTAAAGCAGCTGAAAGTAAAAAAGAATCCAGTTTAATTTATAAAAATTTAATCATATACCTTGCAATCATTGAGGTAAAAATCCAGCAGTACTTCCACCTATCTTTATTAAAAACCCTGAATTTCAAGCGAAATCCAGGTCTCTCAATACTGTTTAAAGCTATGTTTTTATTCTTTGGTAAATTTATATTCCCTTCCGGCCTGTTTAAAAATAAGATCTTTTTTATCTTTGCTAAACACCAGGGTTATTCCGGCCTCATCAAATGTAAACTGGTTACTTCCTATATATTGAAGGGGAAATTCCGGCTGGTTTCCTGCTTTAACATACAGCTGGCCGTTTTTATCGGTAAAGACCAGCTTGATCGGGTCACTTGCAATCCCATATGTTCCTGCAAAATCTTTTGCATTGATCTTTTCAACGGGCTTTGCCTGTGCTGAAGGCCAGATATTATTCTTTGGATTAACATCAGGAACCAGAGAATCCGGATCAAGCATTACTTCACTAACTTCTTTCTCTGAATTGATGTTGAACAGCCATTCCGTGTTGCGCTTCCAAACCTCAACAGGAATTTTTACGACCTGTTTCGTACCGTCTTTAAATTTCACCTGAACGGTTGTAGGCATCGGAAGCTGTCCAAGATTTTCTACTGTGATCTGAGCACCGTTTTTAAAATCCCCGTTGATGTATTTTACCTCTTTAACGGACTGATCGATCTTCCATTTATTGATAAACCATCCTCTCCAGAACCAGTTCAGTTCTTCTCCGGAAACATTTTCCATTGTATGGAAGAAATCCCAGGGGGTAGGATGTTTGAAAGCCCATCGGTCAATGTAGGTTTTGAAAGCTTTATCAAATTTTTCAGGGCCTAAAATTGCCTCTCTTAAAATCTGCAGGCCCATTCCCGGCTTAAAGTAAGCCAGAACTCCTATACTTCTTTCTTTCATATTATCCGGACCTACCATAACGGGCTCAATATTATCACCCATCATAAAGCCTCCACTCTTGGCAATATCTTGCTTCTTATAGTATTCTCCGTTGTTAAACGCTTTCGTCGACAACCCATTGATAAAGGTATTGAAACCTTCATCCATCCATGCAAACAGTCTTTCGTTAGAACCTACAATCATCGGGAACCAGTTGTGCCCGAATTCGTGATCTGTAACTCCCCAAAGACCTTCACCGGCGGAATTCATATGGCAGAATACAATCCCGGGATATTCCATACCACCCTCATTCCCTGCGACATTGGTTGCTGCCGGATAAGTGTATTCATACCATTTATGAGAATAATGCTCAATGGCTGCCTTTGTATACTCTGTAGACCTGCCCCATGCCTTTTCGCCTGCGCTTTCTGCAGGATAAGCAGATATCGCCACAGATTTTTTGCCACTCGGAAGGTTTATTTTTGCTGCATCCAGAATAAATGCCGGCGATGAAGCCCATGCAAAATCACGGGTCTGTTCAATTTTAAATTTCCATGTTTTTGTCCCTGAGGTTTGGTTCTTTCCGATTTCAGATTCCGGACGGATCATGACTGTTTTATCACTGTTCCTTGCCTGTTCCCAGCGGTTATTTTCTTCTTTACTGTATACTTCTTTATAATTCAGAAGTTCTCCGGATGCCACCACGTAATGATTTGCCGGAACTGTAATATTGGCTGTAATACGGCCATATTCCAGATAAAATTCTGATGCTCCAATGTAAGGAAGAGTATTCCAGCCCATTACATCATCATAAACACACATTCTTGGATACCATTGAGCGACTGTAAATATTTTACCGTTTTTAGTATTTTGGACTCCCATTCTGTCAGATCCATATTCAGGAGAAACAAAAGAATATTCAATTTTTATTTTAGCAGTACCGCCTTTCGCCTTCAGTTCTTTAGGAAGATCGATCTGCATTCTGGTATCGGTAATGGTATATTTCACATCTTTACCGTCGAGTTTTACAGATTTAATTTTATAGCCTCCATCCAGTTCTTCACCGTGAGCTCCGTTTCTGCTTCCTGATGGCGGAACAACTGCATTACCACGGGAATCTTTTGCAAATAGATTCTGGTCAAGCTGCAGCCATAAAAAGCCTAACTGGTCAGGACTGTTATTGGTATAAGTAATTTCAGCAGTGCCGGTGATTTCATTTTTTACATCGTTAAGGCTGACATTCAGATCATAATCTGCCGAATTCTGCCAATAGGCATGTCCCGGCTGTCCGCTTGCAGAACGGGTTTCCGTACCGGTCTGGGGATAAAAGAAAGGCTTAAATGCCTCTACATAACTATATTTCGGAGTCTCCTGTGCTAAAGCAGATCCTGAAAAAAGGAAGACTGCTGCTGCTGCAATAAGGGCTGGAAGTTTATAATTCATAGGAATAAGTTATATTATTTCTGTGATAAGTTATAAAAAAACCCGGAATCGTTACAAATCCGGGTCATTTTATCAGTATTTTATTTAATTTGTCTTTTTAGCTTTAATCATCGCTTCCAGTGCATCCCACATTTCTTTTGGAATATCTTCAAGCATATTGAACTCTCCGGCTCCCTGCAGCCATTCGCCACCGTCTATAGTCACTACTTCCCCATTCATATAAGCAGAATAGTCTGAAACCAGATAAGCAGCAAGGTTGGCCAGCTCCTGATGCTCTCCTACTCTTCTCAAAGGAACTTTTTTCCTCATATCGAATTTTTCCTGAAGATCTCCCGGAAGAAGTCTGTCCCATGCTCCTTTCGTAGGAAAAGGTCCCGGAGCAATTGCATTGAAGCGGATTCCATATTTTGCCCATTCTACCGCTAACGATCTGGTCATTGCCAGAACTCCTGCTTTGGCACATGCGGAAGGAACCACATAAGCAGATCCTGTCCATGCATAGGTTGTTACAATATTTAAAACAGTTCCCGGGCTTTTGGAATCAATCCAATGCTTACCGATAGAAAGGGTACAGTTTTTTGTTCCTTTTAACACAATATCCAAAATAGAATCAAAAGCCGAGTGTGTCAGTCGTTCTGTTGGAGAGATGAAGTTTCCGGCTGCATTGTTCAGTAAAATATCTATTCTTCCGAATTCTTTCAACGCTGCTTCTTTCATGGCTTCCACCTCATCCCAGTTTCTGACGTCACAGGCAACACACAGAACTTTCCCGCCAGTTTCCTCTTCCAGTTCTTTTGCCGTTCCCTGTAATTTCTCCAGATTACGGGAAGTAATCACCACTTTTGCTCCCAGTTCCAGAAAATATTTGGTCATTGCTTTTCCAAGGCCGCTTCCGCCTCCCGTTACAATCGCTACTTTATCCTGTAATGCACCTTCGCGCAACATTGGCTGTGTATATAAATTCATATGATCTTATTTTTTCCTAAAAATACTAAATATTGAATGGATGCCATTTAAAATAATGGGATAAATAATAATGTTATAAATAGTTATTCTGCTGCTGCGTTTAAAATCATAAAAAAAATAACCCTGCAACGAATACAAGGTTATTTCTATAATGGCTGGCTGTAAAATTTTTATTATGAAACTACTCCTTTGAAAGAAAGTGTTTTTGGAGTTTTGCTCTCGCTGGTCGTAACATTCACTGTTTTCATAAATGCACCTTTGCTTGCTGCATTATAACTCGCTTCTACAAATCCTTTTTTTCCGGGAAGAATTGGTGTTTTAGTATAATCTGCGGTTGTACATCCGCATGAAGGAGCTACATTTTCAATAACGATCGGCTTTGAAGAGGTATTGGTGAATTCAAATCTGATGAGCTTAGGTTTTCCCTGAGGAATGGTTCCTACGTCTATAGATTCTGATTTCCATTTAATAGCATCTGCAATCATCTTTACTACTGAATTGCTTTCAACAGGAAATACATTGGCATAAAACGGAGAGAATGCCAAAACTGCTAAAAGTGCTGTGATTTTTAATTTTTTCATGAGTATAAATTTTAAGAGTTACAAGATTAAAAAAATCGGTTATTATCTTTTGATACAGCAAATGTAAAGCGGATTGCCTATACAACTTGTTAATCGCTATCAAACATTTGTTAACGAGTTGTTAATGATAAAAATTTAATAGATATTTTGGATAATATTGCTCCAGAAATGGAAATAAAAAAACTCAATATTATTATAACCCTCGGGCTCTTTGCTATCATCGGAATTATGACGGCACAGCTTTTATGGACCCGGCAGGCTTATAATCTTGAAGATAAAAAATTTAACCAGAAGGTGAATATCGCTTTACTGGAAGTTGTGGAAAAATTGTCCGGCGGAAAAACTTCTTTTACTGAAAGTCCTGTACAGAATATTGCCAACGATTACTACGTAGTCAATATCAACAATGAATTCCACCCTGCAGTTCTGGAACACTATCTTAAGACAGAATTTACCCGTTTTCAAATCAATACAGATTATACATATGCCCTGTACAACTGCCACAGCGATAAAATGATTTATGGGAAATATATTTCGAGCCATCAGGAAAATCCCGGTAATAAGATGATTAATTTTCCAAAACATAAAAATCTGACGTATTACTTTTCGATCCGTTTTCCCGACAAAACAACTTATCTGATAAGTTCATTACGGTTTTGGTACTTGCTTACGCTGGCACTCTTCATCATTCTTCTTGTCTATGTTTATTCTATATATACCATTATTCAGCAAAAAAAATTCTCAGAACTGCAGAGGGACTTTATCAATAATATGACCCATGAATTTAAAACGCCTTTATCTTCCATACTTTTAGCATCGGAAGCTCTTAACAAGCACAACATCATACAGGAGAATTCTAAGCTGGAAGCATATACCTCCATTATCATCAATCAAAGCTACAAACTCAACAACCACATTGAAAAAATATTAAATATTGCGAAAAATGATGCTTCAGGACTGTCATTAAAGCCTCAGAAAATTGTACTACTTCCATTTATTCAGGAAATTGCAGATACCCTGCATCAAAAGAATGAAAACCTTAGGCTCCATATAGATATTGAAGATCATCTTTCAATTGTTGCAGATGAATTTCATTTTACCAATATTATTTACAACATTTTGGATAACTCTGTTAAATATTGTGATATGAAGCCCGATATTACCATTTCATCAAATAAAGATTCAAAAGGCTTATATTTAAAGTTTAAAGATAACGGAATGGGGATTCCTGCTAAAAATATTCCTCATATTTTTGATAAGTTTTACAGGGTCAGTACAAAAAAAAGTGATGAGGTCAATGGCTTTGGGCTAGGCTTATTTTATGTAAAAAAAATTGTTCAGCAGCATCAATGGAAAATTTCGGTTGAAAATAATCCGGATAAAGGAATTACCGTCACTCTGTTTTTTCCGTTTAAAATTTAATAATGTAAGTAATGGAAAAATCGAAAATTTTATATGCAGAAGATGACACTACTATAGCTTTCCTCATCCAGGACAGCCTGGAAAGCTATTATGATATAAATCATTACCCCGATGGACAATCTGCCCTTGAAGCATTCAACAGCCAAAATTTTGATATCTGTCTGCTGGATATTATGATGCCTGAACTCAACGGATTTGAGCTGGCAAAACACATCCGTAATAACAACTCTGAAATTCCCATCATTTTCATTTCTGCAAAAGCCCTGAAAGAAGACAGGATCAAAGGCCTCAAGATAGGTGCCGATGATTACCTGGTAAAACCATTCAGTATAGAAGAATTAATTTTAAAGATTGAAGTTTTCCTGAAACGCAGCAGAAAAACAGAGGCCTCACCGCTAAAATACAAAGTGGGAAAATATTATTTTGATCCTAAGAACTACACCCTTCAGGATACAGGAAATACCATTACCCTTACCCAAAGAGAGTCTGATCTGCTCCTATATTTTATCCGCCACAAAAATACGGTTGTGAAAAGACAGGATATACTGAAGGCAATCTGGGGAGATGATGATTATTTTATGGGGCGGAGTCTGGATGTATTTATTTCCAGACTGCGAAAAGTGTTCGCGGATGAGCAGAATATACTTATCGAAAATCTGCACGGAATAGGCTTCCGGTTTTCTGAAAAATAATTAAATACACATTTGCCTTACTGATGTAAACGAAGTGCCTTATCTTTAATTAAGCGGATTACTTTCAAAAATCTTGTCTATCCTGCGATAATTAACGCAAAGCAATACAAAGATTTGTACATTATTCTTTGATTTTGACTACTTTTATCATTCGAAAATTTACTTATTCATGAAAAATTCGGGAACTTCTGTTTTTCTATTATTTTTATTATTTAATTTAAATTTTAAAGCTCAACAATTCGAAAAGCTCCATCAATATGTAAATCCTTTAATAGGAACTGAAAAAATGGGTCATACCTATCCGGGCGCTACCGTTCCCTTCGGAGCTGTACAGCTGAGCCCGGAAACTGATACTATTTCGTATGAGCTCAATGGGAAATACAACGGCGAGGTCTATAAATATTGTGCGGGATACCGCTATGAAGACAAAACCATTGTAGGTTTCAGTTCAACACATTTCAGCGGAACGGGGCATTCTGATCTTGGAGATTTTCTGATTATACCAACGGTTGGAAAGCTGCAGCTGAATCCCGGGACAGCCTCACATCCTGAAAACGGCTACCGAAGCAGATTCTCCCATGAAAATGAAAAAGCTGAAGCCGGATATTATAAGGTAAAGCTGGATGATCACAATATTCTTGCAGAACTGACGGCTTCAACAAGAACCGGAGTTCATCGATATACTTTCCCCAAATCTGATCAGGCACATATTATTTTAGACCTTACCGCAGGAATTTATAATTATGAAGGCAAAAATGTATGGACCTACGTACGCGTGGAAAATGACGGTACGGTAACCGGCTACCGCCAGACCAACGGCTGGGCAAGAACCAGAACAGTTTATTTCGCTATGAAATTTTCAAAACCTTTTAAATCATACGGACAGAAAAACTTTGACGGGCCTCAGGTGTACAAAGGCTTCTGGAGAAAATTCGACCAGAATAAAAACTTCCCGGAGATTGCCGGTAAAAATCTGAAAATGTATTTTGATTTCGATACTCAGGAGAATGAAGCAGTCGAAGTAAAGCTGGCCATTTCTCCCGTAAGCCAAACCAATGCACTAGAAAACCTGGAAAAAGAAACCGGAAACCTGTCATTTGATCAGATAAAGGCCAAAGCCCAGGAAAACTGGAATAAGGAGCTCAATAAAATTGTCATCAAAGGTTCTGAAACCGAAAAGACGAACTTTTATACGGCAATGTATCATACTTTTATCAGTCCTACCACTTACATGGATATCAATGGGGAATATAAAGGTTTAGATCAGAATATTCACAAGGCAGAAGGTTTTACTAGCTATACTACTTTCTCTATCTGGGATACGTACCGTGCCCTTCATCCTTTCTTTAACATCATCCAGCCTAAACGGAATAATGATATGGTAAAATCGATGATGGCCCATTATGACCAGTTCTCCATGAAAATGCTTCCGATATGGTCCCATTATGCCAACGACAACTGGTGCATGAGCGGCTATCACAGTGTAAGCGTAGCAGCCGATGCTGTGATCAAAGGAAATTATAACGGGGATCCTAAAGAAGTCTTGAAAGCCTGTGTCGCAACAGCTAACAAGAGAGATTATGAAGGCATTGGATATTATATAGATATGGGATATATTCCGGCTGAGAAAAACGGAACTTCGGTTTCCAACACTCTGGAATATGCTTATGATGACTGGGCAATTGCCCAACTTGCAAAACATTTAGGTGAAACAGAAATTTACAACCAATTCATTAAACGTTCTGAAAACTGGAAAAATAATTTTGATCCGAAAGCAGGTTTCATGCGTCCCCGGTTAGCAGATGGCAGCTTCAAAAAAGATTTTGATGTACTAAGCACTCATGGGCAGGGTTTCATTGAAGGAAATTCCTGGAACTACAGTTTCTTCGTTCCTCAGAATCCGGATGAATTAATTCAACTGATGGGCGGAAAGAAAAAATTCGCTTCAAAATTAGATGAACTGTTCACAATGCATTTACCCGACGAGTTTTTTGCAGACACAGAAGATATTACAAGAGAAGGAATTATCGGCGGCTATGTTCACGGAAACGAACCGGCTCATCATGTGGCCTATTTCTACAACTGGGCAGGACAGCCCTGGAAAACCCAGGCTCAGATCAGACGTATTTTGGAAATGCAGTACAAAGCTACACCGGATGGTCTCGGCGGAAATGATGATGCGGGACAGATGAGTGCATGGTATATTTTAAGCTCACTCGGATTTTATCCTGTAGCACCGGGCTCGGAAGATTATGCGATGGGAAGCCCGGCGATTGACAATGCTGTTTTAAATTTAGAAAACGGAAAACGGTTTGAGATTGAAGCCATCAATCAGAGTCCGGAGAATGTTTATGTTGAAAAGATTCTTCTCAATGGCAAAGAAATTAAAAACTTTACATTGAAACATTCTGAGATTATGAAAGGTGGAAAGCTGAGTTTTTATATGAGTGCTAAGCCGAAAAAATAATTTTAGTCCCACAGATTTTACAGATGATTGTATTATAATTTCTTTTATAATTAAAGTAAAAAGTACAATCCGTAATTTGCATACGATAATCATCATTTTGCATACATCAACCTCCTAATTTCTGCTGAATTTTGTCTTATTAAAAATCAACAGAATATGAACAAAGTAAAATTAGGAAATCAAGGACTACATGTTCCGAATATCGGTTTGGGATGTATGGGAATGACAGGTTTTGAAGATGGGAACATCTATGGTGAGGCCGATGAAAAAGAAGCAATTGCAACCATTCACCGCTCTTTGGAATTGGGTGGGAACTTTCTGGACACGGCTGATTTGTATGGCCCGTTTAAAAATGAACAGCTTATCGCAAAAGCCATTGGAACAGATCGTAACAAGTACATCATTGCCACAAAATTTGGCTGGGAAATAGATGATAATGATAAGGTGACCTGGGCGATTAACGGAAACAAAAATTATGTAAGAAAAGCAGTCGAGCGTTCACTTAAAAATCTTAAAACCGATTATATAGACCTTTATTATATGCACCGTTTGGATAAAAGCACTCCGATCGAGGAAACGGTAGAGGCAATGAGCGATCTTGTGAAAGAAGGAAAAGTTGGCTATATCGGTTTGTCGGAAGTATCTTCAGAAACGGTAAAAAAAGCACATGCAGTTCATCCCATTACTGCTGTACAGAGTGAATTTTCTTTATTCGAAAGAACAGTAGAGGAAAAAGGTGTGATCAAAACTTTAAATGAATTGGGAATTGGTTTTGTGGCCTATTCACCTTTGGGACGAGGATTTTTATCCGGCCAGATCCGTTCTATTGATGATTTGCCGGAAAATGATTTCCGCAGAGGAATTCCTCGTTTTCAGGAGCACCATTTTCATAAAAATCTTGAATTGGTGGAAACCATTGAAACCATTGCTAAAGAAAAGAATATTACACCATCACAATTGGCTTTGGCGTGGATCATCAGCAAAGGAATTTTACCGATTCCGGGAACTAAGCGCAGAAAATATCTTGAGCAAAATATTGAAGCCGGTAAAATTGTTTTAAGTGAAGGCGAACTTCAAAGGATAGAAAACATCGTACCTTTAGGAACAGATACGGGTGCTCCTTATGACGAATTCAGTATGGGACTTTTAGATTATTAAAACTATAAATTTGCACTGATGAATACAATTTCTTCGATTTCAGCATTTCACAGGTTACTTTCGCTGCCCGAACCAAAGCATCCGTTAGTAAGTGTCATCAATTTATCCGAAAGTATTTTTTTGGAAGATGAAGTGTGGAAAGGTTTTGTAAACAGATTTTATTGTGTGGCTTTAAAAAGAGATGCAAAAGGAAAAATAAGATACGGACAGCAACATTACGACTATGACAAAGGAGTTTTAAGCTTTACAGCTCCCAATCAAGTCCAATATTTAGATTGGCATAATATGGAATGCGGCTCCGGATATTTATTAATTTTTCATGAAGATTTTTTGCTGAAACATCCTTTGGCGAATACAATTTCAGGCTTCGGATTTTTCTCTTATGCTGTGAATGAAGCCTTACATTTATCTGAAGATGAAGAAAATAATCTCATCGATATTTTACATAAAATAGATAAAGAATGTCAGTATATCGACAGACATACCCAGGAAATTATTTTATCTCAAATTGATCTGCTTCTCAGCTACTCCAACCGTTTTTACGAGCGACAGTTTATCACCCGGAAAAACAATAACCATCAATTATTGGTAAAATTTGAGCGTTTTCTGAATCATTATTTTGATGATGAACAGTCAGCAGAAAAGGGGCTTTTAACCGTACATCAGATTGCGGAAGCGATGAATCTTTCTCCCAATTACCTGAGTGATCTTCTGAGAATTCATACCGGACAGAATACGCAGCAGCATATCCATGAAAAGCTGATCAATAAAGCGAAAGAAAAGCTTTCAACCACCGATCTTTCTGTAAGTGAAATTGCTTATATTTTAGGTTTTGAACATTCTCAGTCTTTTAGTACACTTTTTAAAAAGAAAACTAAGATGTCGCCTTTGGAATTCCGGCAATCTTTTAATTAAAACTATATAATTTCTCGCTGATTTTGCAGATTTTTTTAACGGAATCATCTGCCAAATTTGCTTGGTCTGTGAGAGACAAAAACAAAAAAGAGGCTGTCTCAAAAGGGGCAGTCTTTTTTTGTGTCTCAAAGTTTGCGATCTACAATTTTTCAGGTTTAGATTTCCGTTATTTGTTTTTTCAGGAATTTTTTTGATATTTTAGTAAAAAGC